>JBKPSF010000124.1:0-2364 GCA_046734875.1 Actinomycetota bacterium
CGAAACGAGCGATCTCAGGGCGCCTTCGATGTCCTTGATGTAGTTGAGAACCCCGATAGCCAGGGTTCCGTCGAAGCTCTGCGCCAGCCCAGAACCGTACGGCAGCCGCTCCAGCCTGGTTTCTACCCGTGACAGGCCCTCGCGGTCGAGGCGTTCCCTCGTGTAGCGAAGCATCTCGGGCGAAGCATCCATCGCGACCGTTTTCGCGCACTGGTGGGCCACGGGCACCGTGTAGTTCCCGGTGCCGCACCCGACTTCCAGCACGGAATGGCTGCGCTCGAGCACATCTCCCAGGAAGTCGAAGATTGTCAACTCTTCCCGAGACCTAAGTGCACCCCCAAGTTGGGTGTCGAAGAATCGCTCGTACAGCCAGGGATTCCACCCGGTGTTATCGGGCCGAAACCATAACTGGCGGCCATCCTTCATTCTGCCCCCGCACTTCGTGTCTCGTCAGTTCAGATGCAAGGGTCGGAAAGGTCACCCCCAACCCCGGCACATTCTGGCGTGTCCGGTCACTGGCCGCAACCACCTTACAGCGGGTAGCAAAGGAATTGAGCCAGTGCACAATTTATCGGCTATCAGCCAAAATCAAGAAACTGATAGCTCTCCTCGCAGGGGGTCAATATCTATGCAACCCGCTGTTGGTGTGAGTCTCGTGGTGAAGCATCCCCGGAAGGTAGAATCCGAGGCCATGACCGTGGAGAAGAAGGACAGGTCGGAGTGGCTCACGGAGGTCTCCCTGCTCCTCGCAGTCCTGTTTCTCGGCACCAACCCCGTGGCTGTCAAGGTCGCCGTCTCCGAGTTCCCTCCTCTTCCTTTCGTGGCGATGAGGTTCACCTTGGCCGGGCTACTGCTCCTTACTCTCGTGGCGCTAATTGAGCCTGTAGGTAGCGTACCGGGTAGGCGGGACGTCCTTTCCCTGGCGGGAGTTGGCCTCATTGGCGTGGGGGTGAATAACGTCGCCTTCACCCTGGGGGTGAGTATGACCACCGCCTCGGAAACCGCCCTCATCTACGCAGCGGTACCGATCTGGGGCATCCTCCTGGGCCTTGCGCTCGGGTTGGAGAGGCCCAGCCGCTGGGGGATCTTGGGCGTTTGTCTCGCCTTCTTGGGTGTGGGGGTGGTCGTCTACGGCGGACTCACGGATGGAACGAGCCTGCTCGGAGACCTCTTGGTAGTGGTCGCCACCGTGTGCTGGGGTTCCTACGCCGTCCTATCTTTGCCACTGTTGCGGAAGTACTCGCCGCTAATCGTGGCGGCTTACACCATGCTCTTCGGCGGCCTCGGAGCCCTGCCCTTTGCCCTGCCGGGCTTCGTTGACGCCGGATGGGTCGAGGTAAGCAGCAAGGCTTGGGAGGCCGTAGCCTACTCGACGCTCTTGGTGGCGGCGTTCGGCTTCTGGGCGTGGCAGAGGGGCGTCTCGCAGGTGGGGGCCAACCGAGTACTCGTCTACCAGTACCTGATCACGCTCGTGGGGGTGACGGCCGGTGTAGTGCTCCTCGGAGAGTCCGTCACAGCGAACAAGCTACTGGGCGGGGCGATCATCCTCGTGGGCGTGTACCTGGCTAGGAGGCAGTGACTGCAGCGAGCTTCCGCCTAGCAATAAACTCCTTACGTATGACAGAGAATAAGCGCAGGACGGCGACGCTGAGGAGGCGATGGGTCGTGCTCGCGTTCGGTTAGGGTAGGGAAGGCCTGCGGAGGAGCGCCTCCTTGCGCCGAGGCCGAGAAGTAGGCCAGCACCCTGGTGGCGATGGCGGGGCTGAAGATCGCCTCGCCCTTGCCCACGGCCCTGATCGAGAGCACCACCTCCTCCTCGTCGGCGTCCTTGAGGACGTAGCCTCGCGCCCCGGCCCTGAGGGCCATGAACACCGGCTCCTCGTCCTCGAAGAGCGTAACCACCAGGATGCGCACGCCCGGATCGTCTCGGAGTATCCTGCGCGTTGCCTCTATGCCGTTCACCTGGGGCATCTGCAAATCCATCAGGATCACGTCGGGTTGCAGTTCTGAGGCGCGCGCTACGGCCTCCTCGCCGGTCGCGGCCCCGCCTACGACCTCGAACTCGGGCACCGACGAGAGCAGGGCTATCATGCCCTTCCTGAAAAGGGGATGATCTTCGGCCACGAGGACGCGCAGGGTCTCCAAGCTTATCGGCCCTTCTCAAGCGGAAGGCGGGCGATGACGCGGGTGCCGCCCTCTGGGATGGATTCGACGACACAGCTGCCGCCGAGCTCTTCCGCCCGTTCGTGCATCGAGGAGAGGCCGACCCCCGCGCTACGCCCCGCGGGTATTCCGACGCCGTCGTCGGCGATCTCGAGCGTGACATCATCATCTACGGCCAGCCGCACGACGCAACTCGTCGCT
>JBKPSF010000125.1:0-2086 GCA_046734875.1 Actinomycetota bacterium
CCGTTATGTCGCGTGTGATCGCGAGCAATCCCGAGGCCCCGCCTCCGGCGTCGCGCAGCGGCACGGCGTGGGTATCCAGCCAGCGGCGCGTGCCCTTGAGCCCTACGAGCTCGAACTCCAGCGTCCCCGACCCGCCACGCAGGACCTTCTCCGTGAGGGCCACGAAGGCCTCCCTGTGCGCCGGCGCGATGTGACGGTAGACCGACTTGCCACGAACCTGTTCCAGGGAATCGGCCTCGATCATGGCGAGCCCCGCGGGGTTCATCTCCAGCAAAGATCCGTTCGCGCCGAGCACCTTCACGCATTCGGGTTCCGTCTCGATGATCTGGCGCAGGCGGCCCTCGCTCCGGGCCAGGGCCTGCTGTGACCTCTTGCGCTCCGTGATGTCGCGGGCGACCCAGACGACCGAGTCTTCTAGCATCGGCGAGACGGTTCCCTCGAACCACTTTTCGCCCGAATCCAGCAGCAGGCTGTACTCGAAGCTGATGCTCCGGCGCGTCCTGAGCACGCGGCGGACGTGGCCGAGAAACTCGTCGGCCAGCTCCTTCGGGAAAACCTCGTGCAGCGTCCTCCCGAGCGTCTCGGCGGGTGGTCTGTACAACAGCGCCGGGTTGGTCAGGGCGACCTTGAGATGGCGTCCCTCTCCGTCTATGACGAAGATGAGGTCCGTCATCGCCTCGAACAGCGCGCGCAACTCGGCCTCGGAGGCGCGCAGGGCTTCCTCGCTCCGCTTGCGCTCGGTGACGTCGCGGACGATCGTGCAGATCACGTCTCGCCCTTCGAGCGAGATCACACTGACCCCGACCTCGACGTCGAGCAGAACACCGTCTTTACGCCGGTACTTGCGCTCCCCGACGATGCGGCGTCCGCTCTCGAGGGTCCGCTCTATGGTGGCATCGACGTCCTCGCGTGGATGGGCGACGAGGTCGTAGACCTCCATCTGCCCGATTTCTTCCGCTGTGTAGCCGAACATCCGCCGAAAAGAAGGGTTCGTCTCAACGAAGCGGCGGGTCCCTGTGTCGAGCAGGTAGATGCCGTCGGTTGCCTGCTCTATGACGGCCCGGTAGCGCTCCTCGCTCCCGCGCAGCCGCTCCTCCGTCTGCCGCCTCCTGATGGCCGCGCCCAGAGTGCCTGCGGCGGCCCCGAGGGCGCCGACCTCCGCCGCCGACCACTCGCGCTCTTCCAGGCACTCGTCGAAGCCGATGAAACCCCACCAGCGTCCTTCGACGAAGATGGGCACGACGGCTATGGAGAGTATCTCCTCGGCCCTGAGCTCGGGCTGCTCGCTCTCCGGCAAGTCCCGAACGTGGCCGTAGGCGAGGTCCCCGCGTCCGAGCATCCTTATCCAGCGGCCGAAGCCGGCTGCCTTGTAAGGGAGGCCCTTCAGCACGGGGTTGTCGATCTGCGCCGAGATGCCGGGCGCCACCCACTCGTGACGCTGCGTGGCCCACAGCTCGCCGTCTTCTCCGGTGTAGTTCTCGAAGACGTAGACGCGGCTGGCCTCCGTGGCCTCCCCGAGCCTTCTCAGGACCGCCTTTATGCTCTCCTCCCAGCCCGCCGCCTCGCCGAGGAACTGGTCGGCGGCGAAGCGCACGGCCTCGAGGATCGCATCACGCCTCCTCAGCTCCTCCTCTATCCTCCGCCGCTGCCGTTGCTCTTCCGCTTTCTCCAGCCCCCGCTCCACCGTCTGCGGGAGGCGCGAGAGGTTGCCCTTCATCACGTAGTCGTAGGCCCCGCCGCGCATCGCCTCGACCGCGACGTCCTCCCCGATCCTGCCGGACACGACTATGAAAGGGGCGTCAGATCCGGAGGCGTTGGCTATCTTCAGGGCGTCCATCGCCGAAAAGCGCGGCATCCGGAAGTCGGAGAGGATCACGCCCCACCGTGATCGGAGCGCCTCCCTCATCCCTTCGGCGGTGTGCACCCGCTCGTGGTCCACCTCGTATCCGGCGCGCCTGAGCTCGCGCAGGAGCAGCAGGGCGTCGTTCTCGGAGTCCTCGACGAGCAAGACGCGCAATGGTTTCTGTAGCGTCCTTTTTTCCGGTGTGGCTACCACGACTCTTCGTTCAGCTCGTCCATGCCGACG
>JBKPSF010000126.1:0-17060 GCA_046734875.1 Actinomycetota bacterium
CGGTGCCCTGTTCGGGTTCGGATTGTTGCAGGCCGTGATCTACCTGCTCTTTATCCGCGCCATCGACCTCTACGAGCGGGAGCCGCTGCGCTACGTGATACCCGTTTTCGTGTGGGGCTTTGCCGTGGCGACGACCGTCTCACTGGTCTTCAACACGCTCTTCCAGCTCACGCTGAGCTCCGTGACCAGCGTAAAGACCGCCAACTTCTTTACGGCGGTCGTGGAGGCACCCATCGTGGAGGAATCCTCCAAGGGGCTGGCACTGCTCATCGTCTTCTTTATCGCATACCTCATGCGAAGGAGGACCGGGCTGATCGAATTCGCCGGCGTCATGGACGGCATCGTCTACGGTGCGGCCGTCGGTTTCGGCTTTGCCATCGCCGAAGACCTCCTCTACGGGTTGCAGTATGGTCCCGAGACGTTCGTCGTGCGCAGGATCTTCGGCGGTTTCGCCCACGCGTCTTTCACGTCCCTGACAGGCATCGGCATTGGCCTCATCCCGTGGGTCCGGAACAGGGCCATGATGGTCGTCCTGCCCCTGCTCGGGCTCTCGGGGGCGATACTGTTGCACGCGACGTTCAACTTTACGGCAACCGTGTTCGGCCCCCTCGCCTACCTGTTCCTGTTTCTCGTGGTGCTCGCGTACATCGTGGTCATCATCGTGTGGCTCTACATCGAGCGGCGTACCATCCGCGAAGAGCTCAGGGATGAGGTTGCGGAGGGAACGATCACGCCGCAGGAGTACGCGATACTCCCTAGCTACTTCCGGCGGAAGGCCTACTATACAGGTCTGGTCTTTACGGGGAAGCTGCGCGAATGGCGCACGGCCCGCAAACTGCACCACGAGGCCGTCGATCTGGCCCTCGCCAAACGCCTCGCCCGTCGCTCCCGAAGTGCGGGCGGCGTGGACCGGGTCGGAATGCTCCGCCGCAGGGTCCTCGCCATACGAGCGGGAGCGACCGCCAGGGCGGCCTCCTGAGCCACCCGGCCTCGGGGGTGATCCTCGCCGGTGGCCAGAGCCGTAGGATGGGACGCGAGAAGCTGTCTGTCGAGATCGGTGGTCAGATCCTGGTCGAACGCGTCAACAACGTCCTCTCATCCTCCTGCCGGGAAGTGCTCGTCGTCGGAGGTGGCGACTTCCAACTCCAGGGAGCGAGGCACGTAAAGGACGAGCGGCCCGGCGGACAAGGACCGCTGGCTGGCATCGAAGCCGGCCTCGCAGCCACGCACTACGACCACGTCTTCGTCGCCGCGGGCGACATGCCCTTCTTGCCGCAGGGGCTTGTGGAATATCTACTGGAGCGTCTGGGCCTGGGGAACGTTGCGGCGGTGATACCGTACCACGGAGGAAGAAGCCACCCGCTCTGCGGCGCTTATTCCCGCGACCTCTTGCCGTGCGTTAGGAACGCCCTCGACGGGGGAGTGCGGGCCGTGCACGAGTTTCTGGAGGTGGTGGGCGGGGTCGAGTACGTCGGGGAAGGACTGCGCCGTTTCGGTGATCCCGACCTCACGTTGATGAACGTCAATTCGCCGCGGGACCTCGAGCTGGCGCGGCGCGAGGCCGGGCGTTGAGCATTTTAGGGGAGCTGGGCGAGCTCCTTCGGGTCTACCGTGGGCGGGCCATTGGTTCCGGCGACGAAAAACCGCGGGTCGCCGTTGTTCTCGGGGCCCAGGTGTTGCGCGGGGGGAGGCCGAGCCGCACGCTCGAGGCCAGGACGCGCCACGCGGGTGAGATGTATGCGAGGGGCGAGGTCGGGCTGCTCATACCGACCGGCGGGGTTGGCGAGCATGCTCCCGCAGAGGCCGATGCGATGTCCAGGATCTTGCGGGGTATGGGCGTGCCGGAGAGTGTGATCCTGCAAGAGAGAACGGCGAAGAGCACGTGGGAATCCGCCATGAAGGTGGCAGAAATCTCACGCCGCAAAGGCATAGGCGAGGTCCTGGTGGTGAGCGACCCACTGCACTGCATTAGGGTGGTTTCCGCTTTCGAAAGAGCGGGTCTCTCGGCCGTCGCAGAGCCGGTGTACGGGAGCCCCATGTGGCACAAGAAATGGTCCCGCAGGGGACAATTCGTGAGGGAGTCCGGGGCCTTGCTCTGGTACAGGTTGAGGTACGGGGTAGGCAAACCGGCCCGGTCATAGCTGGTCAGCATTTCAGCTAGTCAGCATGTCAGCTTTCCCTGTTTCGGCTCCGCCCTGCTGCGTGCCAGCCACCGACGTTGGGGAGGTTGGGGTCGACGCTGGTGGCGCCGCTCCGGGACAACCACCTGAAATGCTGAAGTCTGCAAATCGCATTCACACAGTCGGTCGTGCATGATGCTGTATCCTCCCTGATATGGCCGTTGAGAGAGCTACGGGTTCGGGACCGCTGGGGACCGGTTTTCGGTATGGAATAGCCGGAGTGATCGTCGCGCTCGTCTGTGATCTGTATTTTCTGGTCGTGGATCCTGCCGTTACGCCGGGTTGGATCCTCGCGGTCATCGCCCAGTACAGGACGCGCCTGGCTCTGGCTTTGTTCTTGTTTCTGGCCGTGCTTGCGGCCCTAAGGGTACGACCGACGCGATTCGACCCCGGGGTGCTTTACCGGTCGCTGCTCCTGCGCGATGGCGCTCTCGCGGCGACGGTGGTCGCGGTAATGGTGGGGATCACGCTCTTCCTGACGACGGCGCTGCAGGCGACGGTCCTTGCGGGTGCCGCCAGCGTTTACGCTGCCGAAGCCGCGCCCAAGATCGTCTCCTACGTTAACGAGGTACGCGCGGAGATCCGGCAGGAACGCAAAGACCGCGGGGCCTCCCCGGAGAGGGTCAGGGACCTTCCGCCGCCGGCGCAGGTCTCCGAAGTCGAGGCCACCCTGCAGCCGCCGACCCTAAGGGACCTCGGCCGGTCGATGGCCAACTTCGTGCTGCGCGCCGTCCTCCTCGGAACCGCGGGCGGGATGGTCGGCGCGCTCCGCGGCCGGCCAGGCGAACGGCGAGAAGCACGCAAGGGCGCCTCGTAGGGAATGAGACCCGGTAACGGTGGACAGGTCGCGGCGGCGCTGCTCCTCGATGCCCTGCTCGGCGAGCCCCCCGAAGCCGTCCACCCGACCGTGCTTATAGGGCGCATGATCTCGGGCTTGGAAAGTTTGAGCCTCGAGCTAGCGAATCCCGGGTCCAGACGCGTTGCCGGCATGGCGCTCGCCATCTCGCTACCGGCGCTGGTGTTCGTCACATCTAGGAAGGTCCTCGATGCCCTGCCAGGGAGGCTAAGCGGGATCGTCGGCATCGCCCTCCTCTCGACCACGCTCTCGATGCGAGGCCTCGCGGAGGCCGCGGGAGGCGTCGAAGGGGCGCTGCGAGAACGTGGGCTCGAGGAAGCCCGGATTCGGGTCGGGCGCTTCGTCGGGCGGGACACGGGGGACCTCTCGGAGGCCGAGGTCTGCAGGGCCGCCGTGGAATCGGTGGCGGAGAACACCAGCGACGGCGTCGTCGCGCCGATGCTCTACGGTCTGCTCTTCGGCGCGCCAGGCGCCCTCGCCTACAAGGCCGTGAACACCCTCGACTCGATGGTCGGCCATCTCCAACCTCCATACACCGAACTCGGCTGGGCCTCCGCCCGATTGGACGATCTCGCCAACCTGGTGCCGTCCAGGGTGACCGCGCTCGCCGTAGCCGCCGTCTCGGGAAGCCCGTTTCGCACGCTCCGCATCGCCAACCGCCACGGCCCGCTGACCAAAAGCCCGAACGCGGGTATGGCCGAGGCCGCTTTTGCCGGCGCCCTCCGCGTGCGGCTCGGCGGCACGAACACTTATGGTGGGGTGACGCGAGAGGGACCTATCCTGGGTGAAGGCCGTCCTCCCGACCCCGACGACATCAGGCGCACGGTCACCCTGATGCGTCGTTGCTGCGTTCTGCTCGGCTTCCTGGCTTTGCTATCGGTGAGGGCTGCCCATGGTTAGGGGTTGGGCGGAGCATCCCGGCGCCCGCCACCACGGAGCGCACGGGGACGTCATCTCCAGGTCTCTCCAAATCCCCGTGGGGGATCTCCTCGACTTCAGCCAGAATATAAACCCCCTCGGCCCGCCACCGGAGGTTCTGGAAGCCGCAAAGAGGGCCCTCTACGAGGAGTCGGCACACTACCCCGATCTGGGGTACACGGAGCTGCGCGATGCCCTCGCGGGGTACCTGGGCGTCTCTGTGGAGCATGTCGTCCCCACCAACGGTGGGGCCGAGGCGCTGTTCCTCGCCGCCGGGGGGGCCGGGGGCGGCGGGGCGCTAGTCCTCGAGCCCACATTCTCCGAGTACGCGGCGGCTGCACGCGCCTCCGGGATGAAGGTCGTCCGTAGGGTGGCCCGACGACCGGAGGAAGGCTTCGGCTTCGACCACGCCGCGCTCGACGATCTCCGTGGCATCTCCGTGGTGTTCCTCTGCAACCCGAACAACCCAACGGGCGATGCGCTCGGCAGAAGGGAAGTTCTCAAGGTGGCAGAGCGCGTGAGGGAGGCCGGCGCGGTACTCCTCGTCGACGAGGCCTTCACCGATTTCGTGCCGGAGATAAGCGTCGCCGACATGGTGGACGGGGGGCTCTGGGTCGCGCGTTCTCTTACCAAGTTCTTCGCGATACCGGGTTTGCGGCTCGGCTGCCTACTCTGCGACGATGCGGAGCGCGTCCAGAGGCTGCAACCCTCGTGGCCGGTCAACGCCGTCGCCGAAGCCGCCGGCATCGCGGCGGCGAGAGATGGTAGCTTTGCCGGGGCGTCGGTGACGGAGGTCGCCCGTCTGCGCGGCAACCTTTTCCGCGCCCTGGAAGGTCTCGACGGATTGCGGCCTTTCCCGGGCGCTGCGAACTTCCTACTCGTCCGTGGGGCCGAGGGGCTCGCCGGGCGGCTCGCGCGCCGGGGCGTTCTCGTCAGGGGTTGCGGGCCGTTTATGGGGCTCGGGGAGGAGTATTTCCGGGTCGCGGTGCGGGGCGAGGCCGAGAACGGGCGCCTCATTTCGGCCCTCAGGGAGGAACTGTAGCCGTCCGCGCCCTCATCATCGGCGGCGCGCGCAGCGGAAAGAGCGCCCTCGCCGAAAGCCTGGCCTCCGCCCTGGGAAGAGACCGTGTTCTCTACGTGGCGACGGCCATCCTCGGTGGAGACGAAGACCTGCGACGACGCGTGCGGCTGCATAGAGAGCGCAGGCCTGCCGGATGGGGCACCCTGGAGGTCGGGGACCTCGACGAGGTTCTCAACGTTGCGAGGTGCTGGGACGCCGTCCTCTTCGACTCCCTGACCCTGTGGGTGGCCGCCCATGAAGGGGAAAAAGCGCTCGCCGAGTTCGACGAATTTCTGGATGGCGCCAAGAACCTCGACGTTCCCTTCTTGTTGGTCAGCGACGAGGTTGGTCTCGGGGTGGTGCCCGAGTCCGAGGCCGGGAGGGGGTTCAGGGACGCGCTAGGACTCGTCAACCAGCGTGTTGCCGCAGCAGCGGAAGAAGTCCACCTCTGCGTCGCCGGGGTGGGCGTCAGGATCAAGTAGTTGAGGGCCCTACTCTCCTTCTTTACGATACTCCCGATGCGTGGCGCGACCCTGGAACAGGCCGCGCGGGAGATCTACCTCCTGCCCGTCGTCGGCATCGTCACCGGGGTACCTGGTGCCTTTTTCGTCCTATCCGCCTATCTTATGCCGCCCGGCGTCGCGGCCACGCTCGGGCTCGGGGCGGTGCTCGTCGCGGCCGGCCTGCACCACGCCGACGGCGTTCTCGACGTCGGCGACGCGCTGATGGTCAGGGGAAGTCCAGAAAGGCGCCGTGCTGTTCTCGAAGACACCCGCGTCGGCATCGGGGGGATCGGCGCGCTGTACCTGGTCTACGCGCCCGCCCTGGCGGCACTCTCCGCATCGTGCGCCCATTCTCCCGGTCGCGCGGCGCTGGCCCTGCTCGGCGGCGAAGTCGCGTCCCGCTCGGCAATGGTCCTCACGCTCGCCTACGGCAAACCGGCGTATGCCCGCTCTTCGACGGTTCCTTTCGTCAGGGCGCTCTCGGGGCCGCGCCACGCCACGGGGGTCGCGCTGGCGTTGCTCGCACCGATGCCGTTCCTGTTGCCGATAGGCGCCTTCGCGCCGCTCGCCATTCTTGCCGCGCCACTCGTTGCCCTGATCTCCCTGCGCGTCGCCCGAGCGAAGTTCGACGGCATCGGCGGCGACCTCGTCGGCGCGACAGGGGAACTCTGCCGCGCCGTCGTGCTCGTCGTTATGTCGGCGGTTATGTAGGGCGAATCGCATTTGGGCGGTTCGCATTTGGGCGGGTTTCAAACCCGCCCCTCTGTCAAGACGACAGGTCGTCGCCGGGTTGCATTACGTGGACGGTTGCGTTGGGGGCGATTTCTGCGACTTGCTCCTGGAACGCCTCGGGTGTTCCGGTGAAGATCGGCATAACGTCCGGGCTGAAGTGCATGGGGACCACGTGCTCGACGCCGAGGAGGCGTGTCGCGTGGGCTGCCTCGAAGGGACCCATGGTGAGCCTGTCGCCTATGGGCAGGAACGCTATGTCCGGGTTGTAGAGTTCGCCGATCAGTTGCATGTCGCCGAACAGGGCGGTGTCGCCGGCGTGGTAGAGCTTGAACCCGCTCTCGAACTCGACCACGTAGCCCATAGGTTCGCCGCCGTAGATCGAGCTCCCGTCGTCGAGGGCTATGGACGAGGAGTGGAAGGCGTGGGTGGCCGTCACCTTGATGCCGCCGACCTGGGCGCTGCCGCCCTTCATAACGGGCTCGGCGTTCTCCACCCCCTGGCCCTGCAAGTAGGACATGATCTCGAAGTTGGAGACCGTCCTCGCGCCGGTCTGTCCCCATAGCGGCTCGACGTCGTCGAAGTGGTCGAAGTGGCCGTGGGTGATGAGCATGGTGTCGAGTTCTCCGACCCGCTTCAGTTCTTCGGGACAGTGGGGGTTGTTCGTTAGGAACGGGTCTATGATGATCTGCTCGTCGCCAGGCGTCACGAACCTGAACGTCGAGTGGCCGAGGTAGGTGATCCTGGTCCCGCCTAGCATCTCTTCCACGATAATCCTCCACGTGTTAGCCGACTGCTTTGCAAGGTGATAACACTAACACGTTTACCCACCTCGCTGACCGGAAAAACGATCGCCGCCCGCGCACAAATTGGTAAAGCTTCAGGTTACACGTTTCAGGGATACGGTCGTTGGGATCTCAGAGCTGTTCCCTGAAGCCTGAAGCCTGTAACCTGTAACGTTATGAGTTATCTGCCTATCGAGGACCACGGCATCATCGGCGACCTGCACACGGCCGCGCTGGTCGGCACGGACGGGACCATCGATTGGCTTTGCTTGCCGGCCTTCGACTCGCCCAGCGTTTTCTGCTCTATCCTGGACGACGAGAAGGGAGGTCATTTTGCGCTGCGCCCGGTCGAGTACACGCGCAGCCAGCAGATCTACCTCCCCGATACGAACGTCCTCCTGACCCGGTTCTTCTCGCAGGGGGGCATGGCGGAGATCCTCGACTTCATGCCGATAGTGTCGAAACCGGGTGAGCGGCACAGGCTCGTGCGCAACGCGCGCGTGATAAGGGGAAGGATGGACTTCAGGGTCGAGTGCGTGCCCGCCTTCGATTACGCCCGCAGGGACCACACGGTCTCGGTGGGAAAGTCGGGGGCTGTCTTCTCCTCCGACGTTAACTGCCTCGGGCTGGTCACCGACGTGCGTCTGGAGGAGTGGGACGGGGGAGCGGCCGGGGCGAGGTTTTCTCTGGGTAGGGGCGAGCGGGCGACGTTCGTTCTGGCGCACCTGGAGCGGGGCGAGGGGCCGGGGGAGATACTCTCCGACGTGGGGTTCGAGGAGTTGTTGCACCATACTCTGCGGTTCTGGCGGGGCTGGCTGTCGAGCAGCACCTACCACGGGCGGTGGCGGGAGATGGTTCATCGTTCCGCGCTCGTCTTGAAGCTCATGGTCTACGACCCGACGGGAGCGCTCGTGGCCTCTCCCACCATGGGTTTGCCTGAGAGGATCGGGGGCGAGAGGAACTGGGACTACCGTTACACCTGGCTCAGGGACGCGGCGCTTGCCCTCTACGCCCTGATCTACGTCGGCTTCGAGGACGAGGCGCGCAGCTTTATGGGATGGCTCAGGGATCGTTGCCAGGAGGACAACGACGGCCTCCTGCAGCCCCTGTACGGCATAGACGGCCGCACCGACGTGGCCGAGACGGAGCTGACGCACCTCTCGGGGTACATGAACTCGGCCCCCGTAAGGCTCGGCAACGGGGCCCACAACCAGAGGCAACTCGACCTCTACGGGGCCGTCCTCGACGCTGCCTACCTCTACAACAAGCACGGCGCCCCCCTCGACTACGACCTCTGGAGGAACCTCGCCAAGATCCTGAACTGGCTAAGTGACAACTGGCGCGACCCCGACGAGGGCATCTGGGAGGTGCGCGGGGGACGTCGCCAGTTCGTCTCCTCCAAGTTCCTGAGCTGGGTGGCCCTGGAGAGGGCCGGCAGGATAGCCCGCCAGCGAGGATTACCCGGCGGGAACGGGCGCTGGCAGCAGGAGCGCGACGCCATCTACGAGGAGATCATGGAGATGGGCTGGAACGAGCAGAGGAACAGCTTCGTCCAGTACTACGGCTCCGATGCGCTTGACGCCTCGCTCCTGATGATGCCGCTAGTCAAGTTCGTAGGACCGACGGACCCGCGTTGGATCGCCACGCTCGACCGCATCCAGCAGGAATTGACCTACGATACGCTCGTCGACCGCTACGAGACGGAGCACGCTGCCCCCGATGGCCTGAGGGGGCCGGAAGGCAGCTTCAACCTGTGCTCCTTCTGGCTCGTGGAGTGCCTCACGCAGGCGGGTCGCCTCGACGAAGCCCGCCTCGCCCTGGAAAAAATGTTCTCCTACGCCAACCACCTCGGGTTGTACTCCGAGGAGATCGGAGACTCCGGAGAGGCACTGGGCAACTTCCCCCAGGCCTTCACCCACCTAGCGCTCATAAGCGCCGCCGTCCACCTCGACCGCGCCCTCGGAACCCGCTAAATGGACGTACCGCTCTTCGAGGCCGTGCCGAACTTCTCGGAGGGGAAGGACCGGACTAAGATCTCACGCATCGCAGGCGCCGTCAGGGCCGTCCCCGGCGTCCACGTCCTGGGCCTCCACTCCGATCCCGATCACAACCGCAGTGTCCTGACCTTCGCGGGTGAGGAGGACGCCGTGCTCTCCGGCGCCGTCGCCCTCGCCAGGGCGTGCGCTGCAGAACTCGACCTCGCCACCCAGGTCGGCGAGCACCCCAGGATGGGCGTGCTCGACGTGCTCCCCTTCGTCCCTTTAGAAGGCGCCACGATGGACGATGCCGTGAGGCTCGCCCGCAGGACCGCCGAGATCCTCGGTTCCCTCGGCTTCCCCGTCTTCCTCTACGGTGCCGCCGCAACCGCCGCCGACCGTCGCGACCTCCCCGACGTGAGGAGGGCGGGCTACGAAGGCGTAGCGGAGCGCCTGAGGGACCCCCGCTACAAACCGGACTACGGCCCGCATGTGCTAGATCCCAGAATGGGCGCCGTCGCCGTCGGCGCCCGCCCCTTCCTCGTGGCCTTCAACGCCTTCCTCGATACCGACGATGTCGAGGTTGCACGGCAGATAGCCAGGCGCATCAGGGAGAGTGGTGGCGGCCTCAGGGCCGTGAGGGCGCTTGGTTTCTTTGTCGACGGGAAGGCCCAGGTCTCGATGAACCTCACCGATCCAAAAGTGACCCCGATCCACGTGGCGCTGGAGGCCGTACGCTCGGCGGCGGCCGATCTCGGCGCCTCGGTAGAATCGACGGAGCTCGTAGGCCTGGCGCCGCTGGATGCGATCCTGGACGCGGCCCGCTACTACCTTGGCCTGCGTGAGTTGGCCTCGGATCGCATACTCGAGACGAGACTGCACAGATCGCCCGAAGCCTGAAACCTCGGGTGTAGAATGGCGCAAGCGACCGCCCGGGAAGGAGCAGTGCGATGGACGGACAGCAGATCACGGCGGCGGCGATACAGATGTCGTCGACCCCGAACAAGGAGGAAAACCTCCAGGTTGGAGAACGCCTGATCCGGGCCGCAGCCTCCGCCGGGGCGGACCTCGTAGCCCTCCCAGAATTCTGGACCTGCCACGGCCTCGAAGAGGTCTACAGAGATAACGCTGAACCCATACCCGGACCGACCACCCATTTTCTAGGCGGTCTCGCCCGTGAACTCGGAATCTACCTCCTCGGAGGCTCCATCCTCGAAGGCGGCCCCTCTTCCACAAAACTGCATAATACATCGACGTTCTTCCGGCCTGACGGCGAGATGACTGCGGTATACCGCAAGGTCCATCTCTTCGACGTGGAGTTGCCCGACGGCGAGTATTTGGAGAGCGAGACGATCGCGCCAGGGGACGAGATCGTTACGGCTAAGGCTGGTGCCGCGACCCTGGGGCTCACGGTCTGCTACGACGTGCGATTCCCCGAACTCTACCGGTCGCTAGCTTTGCGGGGGGCGCAGGTGCTCACGGTACCTGCCGCCTTCACGCTCCAGACGGGCAAGGACCACTGGCAGCTCTTGTTGCGGGCGCGGGCGGTCGAGAACCAGGCCTTCGTCGTCGCGCCGGCCCAGTGGGGGCAGCAGGCCGACGGCCGGTGGACCTACGGGAGGGCGATGGTCGTGGACCCGTGGGGCACGGTGCTGGCCCAGTGTCCGGACCGCGACGGGCTCGCCCTTGCTGTTATGGATCTCGCCTTTCTCGACCGCTTGCGCGAGGAGTTCCCCGCCCTGAAGAACCGTCGTCCCGAGGCGTATGAGAGCTGGTGAACCTCGAGGTCAGGGACGCCAAGGCCACCGACGCGCCGGATATCGCCGAGCTCTTCTGCCGTACGATCCTGAACGTCAACATAGGAGACTATTCCGCCGCCCAGGTAGAGGCGTGGGCCGGTCCGGCTCCAGACCCCCGGATGTGGGAAGAGCGGATCGCCGCGAGCGACGACGCCAGGAGGACGTTCGTCGCGGTCGAGAGCGGGAGGGTCGTCGGCTTCGCCGAGTTCGAAGGAGATGGACACATCGACACGCTTTACGTGCACCATGAGTTCCAGGGGCTTGGGATCGCGTCGCGGTTGCTCGACCGGATCGAAACCGAGGCAAAGCGCCTCGGAGTCGGCCGCCTGTACACGGAGGCGAGCATTACCGCAGAACCGTTCTTTCGGGGCAAGGGGTTCACGGTGGTGAGACCGCAGCTCGTCGAGGTTCGCGGTCATACCTTTCGCAACTTCGTTATGGAGAAGGCTCACCCCTGATCCCCTCCGTGCTTGCGAGAGACGGGGTCCTGCCCGACGAGCAACCCGAATCTCGAGTACCGCAAACGCAAAGGGCGTCATACCGGATCCGGTCGAACACCGTTGCTTTGCGTCTTCGCGGTAGTCGACGCCCGCCGACCCGTCATTCCCTTGATAAGGCGGGAATCTAGGTCTCTTCGAGCCGTCATCGGGATTTTTTGCGAATTCCCTATTAGGCAGAGGGAATTGCTGAACGGGATGCAGTTTCGGGACGGTCAGGTGGGGTTGCAAGTCGTCCTATCGGGGCCAGTCCGTTCTGTTTCGTTTTCGAGCGTTTTGGGCCCCTTGCCGCCGAGTCGGCATGTTGGGCCAGCCGATATCGTTCACACACTATGCGCCTTGTGGGGGGCATCAGCTCGCAGAAATCCGCTCATGGTCGGGTTCCCTCCGGCACGGGTTTTCGGGAGATCCCATGCACGCTCTTGCATTCTTATCCGACACCACAAGATCTCGTGTTCGACGCAAAATTTCGCGGAGGCGAAGAGTTGGCTCTGAAGATCGCTCGCACGTCGATTATGCAGGATTGTGCAAACGAATTACCGAGAATGCGCCTTCCACGCACTTCAGTGAATAGCGTAGGATAGTCGCAGGGTATCGAGTGGAAGAACGGGTCGGCGATGGGGGTACTATCTAGATGGCTACCGTAGATGATCTCGGCCGAGCGATCGAGGAATGGCGGCTGGCGACCGCGGAGTTCAGGGGGAACCCCGGACCCGCACAGGAGTCGTTCTCGCACAGAGCCGACGTGACCCTCGCCAACCCTTTAGGTCCCGCCTCACCCGAGATCGGTCCCGTCGCACATGGATGAGAGCAGGTGGCCCTGACCCAGGACCATGCCGCCTCGCGGTTCACCGATGGCGCCGATGTCGACTTCGAGATCGTAGAGAAGTACGTGAGCGCCGAGCTCGCCTGCGTCGTGCTCATCGAGCGGATGAAGGCGAAAGTCTTAGGAAGGGGGGATGCCCCTCCAAGCGCCGCGCGGGTCGCGCTGCGGGTTACGATGACCTTTCGACCCGAGGACGGAACCTGGAAGGTGGTGCACCGCCACGCCGACCCCATAACGTCACCTCGGTCGGCCGAATCGGTGATACAGGACTAGTTCGCCCGTAGCGGACTTCTCGGAACGCCGGAAGGTGACGGTCCGAAGTGCGCATACGCGATCTCTTAGCCACAAGAAGGAGTAGCAAAGATGGACGAGCGGCAGCCGGATTCCGACCTCGAAAAGATGGACGAACGGGCGGCCCACCAGTTTCTAACCGAGCTGTATTCGCTCCTGAGCGCCGAGGCGGAAGACCGAATACGCCACGACGAGTACACGATGGAGTGGCCCCAGTCCGGAGAGCGTCTTAGGGGCCGCAACACGATGAAGGTCTTCCAAGAGTCCAACGCAGGATCGCGACCCCAAAGGTGGGTGCGCCGCGTGGTGGTTAGGGAGGGGCTGTGGGTGGTGGAGGGGAGCGTGGACTACGGCGGCGGACGAGAGGGCGACTTCGTGCTCATCCTGGAGCTGCGCGAGGGGAAGGTCTTCAAAGAGACCCGCTACTACGCAGATATGTTGGAGGCGTCTGAGGCGCGGACTCGATGGTTCGAGCGGATGGAGCGCTAGGCAAAGCCCACGAACTTCGCAGAATACTCCAGCCTGGTGTGAAAATAGCGTTGGCGACGGAACCATTTTCATGGCTTCGGGGTGGCCCGGCAAGGGGCATGGAACACTGTTGAAAAAGGGGTTGTCGGTCCGATCGGGTCTCCAAAAGAGCCCGAAAACAAGGCCAAAACACTACGGCAACGCCATATTCGGCCGCTGAACCGGGGGCAGAAGAGAGCGCGAAGGAGTTTTTCAACAGGCTGACTCCTTCCCCACGCACTTCGGTGAATAAGGGGCAGGGATGCATCGGACCTTGTCATGTGCCATCCTTTCCTTGTGGGAAAGGGCAGCAACGAAGGGAGAGAGGGCCATGACCCAAGCGGGCGGCGCTGGCGCCATAAGCCGCGCCGAGTTCGAGCGTAGGCTGATCAACAGGAGCCTGGAGGACGAAACCTTCCGCCAAAGGCTCCTTGATGAGCCCAAGGCTGCAGTGGAGCAGGAGCTGGGGAGCGGGCTGCCAGAGAGCATCGAGGTAAGGGTGGTCCAGGAGAGCCAAGACACCATCTACCTGGTGCTTCCTAGCAGGGCGGCGGTTGCCCAAGGCACAGAGCTCTCAGACCAGGACCTAGAGAAGGTCTCCGGCGGCAGCACGTTCTCGGCAATACCCGATGATGAGGAGTCGGCTTCATCGGGACAAGTCTACGCTGTATGCTGACAGACGGGTGATCAAGCGGAGGACGGGAGGGTCTTGCCTATGAGGGGCTTCGTCATGGTCTACGATGCTCTACATAAGAAATACCGCTGCATAGGACCGGAGCTATGCGGAGCTTCCGAGAACCCCGCTTCCCACGCACTCGGGGGATATAAGGGTAAGAAGTAGGGCGGAGGTCTAACATCTTCGGCCCTACTTGTTCCTCCGCATTCTAGTTCTAGCAGCGAGAAGCTCGCTAACCAGCCCTTACGTGCACTCAGTCTCCGCCTTAAGGATTTCAGAGGTGAGCTCCCCTTGGCTGTTTAGCGTCTGGTGTATCAAGAGTTTGACTTCCAGGTCGTCCGTAGACGAAACTGAACCCTGACCTATAAGCTTAACGGCCTGCGTATAGGTGACGTTGTAGTTAGGGTCCCCGGCCGGGAAGTTTTCGTGAAAGTCGAACGTGTTATGGTAGACGTACTTGGCACCATTAGCGCTCTCGCCTCGCCCTTGGATGATGTTATGGAACGTGGTATGGCGCTCGCCGTTTGCATCTATCGTGGTGTGCGCAACTGTCTGCAAAGTACCTTGCAAAAAGACTAATTCGTTCGTGCAGGAGAAGAAGCCCAGGTTGATCGTACTCCGGTCGGTTGACGTGGTGGTTTCTGCCTGCGCTTGCGCGGGCTTCACCAGCACGACCGCCAGCGTCAGCAGGCTCGCAGCGAGCGCTAGTGCCACTACCAGCAGCGTACATAGCAAGGCGGAAAGAAGGACCGGGCTATGGCGTTAGCTGATTCAGCGGGAATGCGGATCTACTACGACGACATAGGCGAGGGCGAGCCCGCCCTTTTGTGTCTACCGGGTTTTACTAACGATCACACGATATTTGCGCCCTTGGCCGAGCGTTTGGGTGCAAAACACCGTGTACTGGTAATGGACTGGCGTGGCCATGGCAAGTCCCAAGCATCCGATGGGGACTTCGGATTTGCCGAGATGGCCGGGGATGCCGTTGCCGTCATCCGAGATAGCGGAGCGCACTCCGTGATCCCCATCAGCCAAGGCCAGCTCCCATGGGTGGCCCTCGAATTGCGTCGGAGGTTGGGCGAGCGGGTGCCGAAGATGGTAGCCAGCAGTTGGCCGGTCATCTCCGCCCGTGGGAACCCGCTTGCACCCGGGTTTTTGGGTGCGATGGAGGCCGTGCAGGATGAGGCGCGTTGGCGCGAGACGGCCGAGCAAGTGGTGACCATGTTCGTGGGCGGTGCGCCTGCCTCGGTGCAGACGCAAATACGCAACCAGATATTAGCAAGTCACGGTTACGAGATGTGGTCGAGGGCGGGCCGGGAGATCTCCGCCATATTTGCGCGCGAAGGCGATCCGCTTGCGGCGTTGAGCAAACTGAGCCCGCCGGTGCCCGTGCTCCACGTGTATGCGCAACCCCCCTCGCCCGAGTACCTCTCGACACAAGAGTCGTTCGCTCGGGAAAATCCTTGGTTCCATGTACGCCGTTTGGAAGCAGAGAGCCAGTTCCCTACGCTCGAGGTGCCCAACGAGACCGCTGCCGTGATCAGGGAATTCATCGCCGAGTAGGCAGGGCTCTAGGGGTCATCGCCCCTGCCTTGGCAGGACGAGAGTTGGCCTCTATCCACCCAAGTACCCAGAGAAGCCTACCGAAAAGACGTCATGAGCGAGCCAATCTCCTTAGCATCAGGCGACTCATCGCCACGTAGATGAACGCCTCGCTAGTTGCGGCCAGCCGCTCGTAGTCCTTGCTCATCCTCCTGTTCTGGTCGATTCAGGCGATCGTCCGCTCCACGACCCACCTCCTCGGCAACACCACGAAGCCCTTGGGGGACATTAGTCTCTGCCAATCTAGCGCCACACCCTCTTTGGCCCACTCCGCAGCCCACGCCATAAGCACCTCTTCGGGGGCTGGCTTTTTCGGACGCTCCACCACATCCACGCTCCAGCCCAGGGTCTTCTTAACCCAGTCTGCCCCTTGTCCTCTCTGCGGTAGCCCGCGTCCACCCACAATTGCGAAAGGCGAGGGAATGCTTGGTCGGCTCCTTCGAGGAGCGTCTTGATCCCCTCGTAGTCCATCACTTTCGCGCGTGGACCCTGGCTTTGAGCACGAAACCTTCCGTGTCTACCAGCAGATGCCGCTTGCGGCCCTTGACCTTCTTTCCCCCGTCGTAACCGCGCTCTTCTCCTCCCACCGCGGTGCTCTTTACACACTGGCTGTCCACCACGCCCGCGCTGGGCTGAGGATCTCGCTTCAGGCGCACCCTCAGCCGCTCGCGCAAGGCGGCGTGGATCCTCTCGAAGGTGCCATCCTTACGCCAAGTCCTCAAGTAATGGTGGACGGTCTTCCAGGGAGGAAAATCATGCGGCAGCAGGCGCCATTGGCACCCGCTCTTAAGCACGTAGAAGACGGCGTTTAGGATCTCGCGCAGGGAGTGAAGCCTGGGTCGCCCTGGAGCTTTGGGGGCAGGGAGGTGGGGCTCCAAGTAGGACCATTCGGCATCGGAGAGGTCGCTCTGGTATGCTCTTCTCATGCTCGGTAGGATACCGAGCTACTCCCTCAGTACCCCTTTTCGGATAGTCTCTCTACGCTCGACTTTAGCCATTTGACTGCACAGCAAACCGCGTCGCTTTAGGTTCCTCGGATGACCGAGAAACTTTTTGCGTGTCGGTGTAGGCGGCCAACACGCAAAAAGTCTCCGAAGCCTTCACAGGCCGATATCTCCTCCTCTCGTGCGCACGAGGAGGAGGACGCGACACACAGTGCCAAAAGGATCGCTAATCGACTGGGGAAAGGAGGCTAGAGAAGTCTCGGAGTAGCCCCTTTCAGAGCGCTGCTGCGAGCTCTTCTCGTCGTCGAGATCGGAAAAGCGAGGCGTGTAGACGCCTGGAGATGGCCTCTCTTGGAGCGGATGGGCGGTGAGCGATCCCATCCAGCCTGACTCAAATGGCTAAAGTCGAGCTCTACGCACTCCGGTGAATAGAGGGCGCGTGCCCCTTACGCGCCCCTCTGGTGCACTAAGAGAGGAAGACTCCGTTCCGCTCCGTTCCGATCTCCGCATAGCCGCGCTCCGAGGAAGCGCCGGGCTTCGATACGAAGCTAAACCCCAGTTCGGCGCCCGAAAACCGCCCCGTGGAACGGGCTGGTGCGAATGTGCCGCGGAAGGCCGCAGGGTTCTTCGGCCCCACCGCCTTGCCCGAGCCGCGCTTGTGCGACCGGCCGGTCGCTTCCCACTTGACCAGGAAGCTGACGGTTGCCGGCACGAGGAAGGAGCCCCCAAATTGGAAGGTGTCTATGACGGGCACATCCTTCGCCGCAACCACTGCGCGTCTCCCGTCCCGGCTCATGTGGAAGGCGCCGTCGGGAAGCTCGACGGTCCAGAAGAGCCCCGAAGGAGGGATGCCGCCGTTGTTATCGTGAACCTGCGAGCCCGAACCGAGCTCGAAGAGGTCGATTCATATC
>JBKPSF010000127.1:0-6432 GCA_046734875.1 Actinomycetota bacterium
GGGTGTGGGGCGACGAGTTCCGCGACGAACGCACGGTGGACGTCCACATCCGCCACCTCCGCGAGAAGATAGAGCGCGACCCGAGAAACCCCGAGTTCATCCACACCGCGCGGGGTGTCGGATATGTTTTCCGCTAAGAAGAAGGCCCCTGGCAAAGGCCCCATCCCGAACCCCTGGCGAAAGGCCAGGGAACTGCTCGCCGCTAGAGGGGAGTTCAGGCCGCGCTTGAGCATGCGCATCTGGCTCACGGCGCTCTTCGTGCTCGTGACAGCCTTCGCCGCGATAACCGCTTACCGGATCGTTCACCCCATCCTCTACGAAACGCTCAACCGCTCCAGCGAGGCCGCCTTCAAGCAGGTCGGAGACCAGTTCGAAGAGCAGGTACAGAGGCTGAGCGACAGGGGCGAAAAGTTGAACGTGCAGCGCATCAGCTCGTTCGCCCGCTCCCACGGGTTGCAGTGGGGACTGGTCGAGCCCTACGGGAAGGGTGGCAAGCAAGGGCCAGGGGGAAACCTGGATGACTGGGCCGCCGGACCGGTGAAGCGTGCCCTGGAAGAGCCACGAAGGCCGAGCGACCATATGGACCCGATCCAGACGGGCGTCCACAAGGGGCAACTGCAGGCTACCTACGCTTATCCCATAGACGTGGACGTAAAAGTGGACGGCAAGGTCGAATCCCGGCCCCGGGCCGTGGTCTTCGTCAAGTACTTCACGCAGAGCGACATCGAGAACGTGCAGTCGGCGCTGAACACCATCGAGCGGCTCGCGCTTCTCGCCGGCGCCCTGGCGTTGCTCATCGCGGGGTTCGCGGGATACTTCGCTGCCGTGTTGATCTCCCGGCGCATCAGCCGTCTGGGGCGGGCCGCCGAGAACCTGGCCGCCGGCCACTTCGACGAGAGGATAACCTCGAGCGTCGAGGACGAGGTCGGCTCCCTGGGCGAGACGTTCAACGCGATGGCCGTCTCCCTGAAAGGGGCCTTCGGACAGATAGAGCAGGAGAAGGAGCGCGGCAGCGCGATACTCAACGGCATGACCGACGCGGTCATCGGCGTTAACGGCGAGTTGGAGCCTGTCTTCTTGAACCCCCACGCAAGAAGGCTTCTCGAGTCCTCCGACCACGCCTTCCACAACCGTCTGTACGAGGTGCTCGCCAAGACCCGCTACAGCGGCACCGTGACCGAGCCCGCGGCCGAAGCAGGGGAACGCCTGATCGAGATCCGGGCAGCGCCTCTAGAGGACGGGGCGCTGGCCATCTTGCGCGACGTTACCGAAGACCTACACATGCAGCGCGTGAAGGCTGAGTTCATCGCCAACGCCTCCCACGAGCTCAAGACGCCCCTGACGGCCCTCTCAGGCTACCTGGAGATGCTGGAAGACGAGGAGGACGAGCGGGTCAGGGCCGAGTTCCTGGGCGACATGCGCGTCCAGACCGAACGGCTGCAGAGCCTGGCGCGCACCCTGCTCGACCTCTCGCGCCTCGACTCCAACGCCGTCACCTTCATGACGGAGGAGGTCGACCTGGAAGACCTCCTCTACGGCGTGCGCAGGGACTTCAGCTACACGGGCCGAGAGTTGAACATCACGGCCGACGCGGACGTGCCGCCGGTCCTCACGGACCCGAACCAGCTACACCGCGCGATCGCCATCCTCGTGGACAACGCCCTCAAGTACTCCGACGAAGCCTCGCCCGTCGCACTCGGGCTCTCCCGCGAAGACGGTCACGCGCTCATCAGCGTCACCGACCGCGGCTGCGGCATCCCGGAACGCGAGATCCCCCACATCTTCGACCGTTTCTACCGGGCCCAGGGCTCCTCGCGCGCCGACGGTACAGGCCTCGGGCTCGCCCTGGCGCACGAAATAACCGACCACCTCGGCGGCGAAATAGAAGTCCTGAGCACCCCGAACACGGGAAGCACCTTCTCCATCCTCCTCCCCCTGACCACCCATCCCAACGCCAACGGTAGCCGTCGCCCCGAATCTCTCAATACTCTACCTGAACTTTAACTTACGCTTTAACGGTTTCGAGGGTGTAAAATAACTGCGGGGCAACACGGCATCCGTAGATTCTCCCCCCTCCCTACGGACCGCGTTGCCCCGATTAGCACGGCGCCTGCGGCGCCTTGTCAGCACGCTCGGCTTCGCCTCGCTTGTCAGCACGCAGCCTCGCTACGCTTGGCGGCTTGTCAGCATTTCCAGCTACGGCCTCGCCCTGCCGCGCACGACGAACCGCCACCCGCGGCAGCCACATCCCATGCTCGGAGCGACGCCCCGAGAGGACTTCCTGAAAGTGAGCCAGGCGGAGCCGGCCGGAGCGTGCTGACTGGCTAGAAGGGTGCTGGCAGGCCGAGGATGGTGAGTAGTGGCCTTACGGGGGCAAGTAGGACGCCCAGGATGGGGATGGGGGTTAGGAAGGAGATCAGGATCACGCCAAGCAGGATCATGGGTCCGTACTGGTTCATGAATATCACAAAGCCGTCAAGGGTGCGGGGCAAGAAGGGGAAGATGACCTTCGAGCCGTCGAGCGGGGGGATGGGGATGAGGTTGAAGACGAAGAGCAGGGCGTTGGTGAACGCGACCATGATTACGAGTATGAACAGGTATCCGCTGTCCTGGAAGGGCGGCAGCAGGTACAGGGCGGCGCAGACGGCCACGATCAGGAGGTTCGAGACTGGCCCGGCGAGCGCGACGGCCACGGGCCCGAACACCCCGCCTCTAAGCTTGGAAGGCACCACCGGCGTCGGCTTACCCCACCCAAAGCCGGCCATCAGCAGCATCAAGCTCCCCATCACATCGAGGTGCGAGAGCGGGTTCAGGGTCACCCTCCCGTCACGGTAAGCCGTGTCATCCCCGAGCAGATAAGCCGAGGTAGCGTGCGAAGCCTCGTGCACCGTAATCCCCACGACCAGCCCGAGCAGAAAGGCCACGGCAGCCGACGGGTTCTGTTGGAAAAGAAGCAAGAACATAACCGGTATGATACACGCTCGTAAGCAATTCAGCGGTCAGCATTTCAGCAAGTCAGATATTAGATGGCTGAAATGCTGACCGCACGAGCGGCTGAAAGCCGCGCGCCTCAGCCGCTCACAGAGACGGTTACGTGATTGCCGGCGTCGGTGGTGTATGAGGAGAGTTGGGGATCGAGGATTTCGGCGGAGTCGGCCACGGTGCCAAGCTCGGTTATGCCGGCGGTGACAGAGTCGTTGACGCCGGCGTTGCCGTCGCTCTTGACCAGGGAGACGTTGACGCGGACGTTCGGGTTGGCGTCCGGTTTTATCTCCACGACGTTGGCGTTTTCGACCATGGGGTCGGGGCGGATGGCCGTGATGGTGCCGGTAACTGGGGCGTAGACGGTGGTGCCCGTCGCGGCGCCCACGTCGAGGGCGCCGGTCCTTGGGCCTTCACGGCCAGCAGCGTCCATGACGTAGTAGTGGATCTGCTCTGGCGTGTCTCCCCTGGAGAGGAGGCCGAGGACCGCGTTGGCCGAGAGGTTCTCGCCCCGCGGGTCCATGGCGGCGAGGCTCTCTCCTTCGGGGTGATAGCCGAGCCCGCTCAGGCTCGCGGGACGAATGGGGGTGGAGATGCCGATCCCGGCGACCCCCGCCAGGACCGTGTCCGGGCCAGCGTTGTTCGGGTCGATAGGGACCGCAGTGTCGGCGGTGTCCGAGGCCCTGGTCTGTACGAAGACGGCGAAGACGAGCGCGACCGCGCCGAGCGTCAACAGTAGGGCGGCCATCAGACGCCGCCTCCTGTAGACCTCGCCGCGCTTGACCTTACGCGCCTCGCGCAGCTCGACGAAGTTGCCCGCCGGGCTTTCTGGGCGATGCGCCCCCGGTTGCGTCCTCCTTCCAGGCGTACGCCTGGGCCTCGGTGCTTCCTGCCGACCCCCAACATGTTGGGTTCTCTGTGCGTTCACCCCTCTCATACTGGGCGAGGATTATACAGAGGGGTGCCTGAGGTGTAAACTCGCGCCGCGCTCTTCCAGGCTGGTATATTTGATGTCGCAGAGATCGGATCGGAGCCGGCTTGCCCGCCAGAAAACTGGTCGTCTCGACATACCTCCAGTACATCGTGCTGGCCCTCGGCGTGGTTATCCTGGTCTCCTTCGTGCGCCAGATCGGCGGCGTGCTCTTGACCTTTCTGGCCGCGGGCGTCCTCGCCTACGTCCTCAATCCCCTGGTGCGTCGCCTCGAAGAACTGAGGGTGCCAAGGGCCATAGCCGTCATCGGGGTGTTCCTCGTACTTACCCTCGTCGTCGTCGTTGCGTTGCTCCTGATCATCGTCCCCTCGGTCGGGCAGGTGCAGATCATAATCCGCAACCCTCAAGACCTCGTAGATCAGCTGATCGCCCTACTCAACAGGGCCCAGGACATCCCCTACGTCGGCCGGTACGTGGCTGAGCTCGACCAGGACCGTATCCTGCAGCTCCTGCAGAAGAACGCGCCTTCCGCCCAACAGGTCGCCAACGTCGCGACGGGCGTCATAGGTGGGGTCTTCGGGGTCTTCGGGACGATCTTCAACCTCTTGCTGATGGTGCTCATCTCCATATATTTGCTGCTGGAACGGGAGAGGATCACGAGCGGCCTTCTCAGTTTGATCCCCCCGACGGTCCGCGACCAGAGCCTGGAGCTCTTCTACGCGGTCGAACGGTCGCTGGTCAAGTATCTAAGGGGACAACTGCTGCTGTGCGCGATCATGGGCGTCCTCGGGTGGGCGATCATGTTCTTTACCGTCGGCGAGTACGCCCTCGCCGTCGGGGCCTGGGTGGCGGCCACGGAGATAATACCGGTCCTCGGGGCCTTCCTCGGGGCCATACCAGCGGTGGCGATCGCGCTGTTCGTCCCCCAGGGCGGCTTCGTCCAGGCGCTGCTGGTCGCCGGGCTGTTCCTGGTCGCCCAGCAGCTAGAGGGCAACCTGCTGGTGCCGAGGATACAGGGCGGCTCGGTGGGGGTGCACCCGCTCCTGGTGCTCTTCGCCACGCTGGCCGGGACGGCGCTCTACGGGATTCTGGGCGCGATCTTCGCCGTCCCCGTGGTCGCCATCCTGGCCGCAACGGTGCGCTACCTTCAAGGTACGCTCCTCTTCGAGCGCTGGGGCAAGCCGCCCGTCAAACCCGCGGACGAGGAGCAGGAGAAACGGGAGAAGGACACACCGTCGCTGGCGGCGGGGATGGGCCGCTCCGAGGAGGACGGGGAGGAAGCATGACTATCCCCCACCACGAACAGGGCAAGCGCTCGTTCAGGGAGGAGTCGAAGGAGGCGCTCCTCTTCGTGTTGCGCCCGCTCGTCAGGTGGCTCTCCGTTATGCGGGTCCGCCCGGACACGCTCACGGTTATCGGCTGGACCCTGGCGCTCTGCGCCGCCGTGCTTTTCGGTCTCGGCTACGCGAGGGTCGCCGGCCTGGTGATGCTCCTCGGCGGGCTCTTCGACGCGCTCGACGGCGCCGTCGCCCGCGAGACAAACCGGATGAGCTCCTTCGGTGCCTTCCTCGACTCGACCCTCGACAGGCTCTCGGAGGCCGCGGTCTTCGTAGGTCTGATCTTCTTCTACGCCGGCGCGGACAGGCCCTACGAGGCTCTGCTCGCCGGCGTGGCGATGACGTTCTCGCTCCTCACCTCTTACACCCGCGCCCGCGCGGAAGGCCTGAATATAAGCTGCGAGGTCGGCCTGCTGGAGCGCGCGGGGAGGGTCGTGATCCTCTCTGTCCTCTCCATCGCCGGCCTGCCAACCGTGGGCCTGGGCCTTCTCGCCGCGGGAGCGCTCATCACCACGGCCCAGCGTATCCTCCACGTCCGCCGCGCGACCCGCGACTAGAGTGCCCCGCCGACCACGCGACGCGGCCGGCGACTACAGGGAGAAAACCGCCTACGAGATCTCACGCGTCTCCAAACGGATCAAAGATCAAAGCCTCCCCGCCCCGCTGGGCGACCCCACCTCGGGCGTCGTGCTCGTGGTGGAGCAGCCCGTAGGCCCCCGCGCCCTGGATGCCCTGAAACGAAGCCTCGAAGCCGTCAGCCTGCCACAAGCCTACGTGACCTACGAATCCACCGGATCTCTCGCCCAGGAAATCCTGGCAACGCAACCGCAAGTCCTCGTGGCGATAGGCCCCGGCGCCACCCGCGACATAGACGCCCTAAACCTCCCACTCGTCAGAAAATCTTTCTCCGAAGCCGAAATAGGCATACCGTTCCCATGGACGAAGGGCACGATAGGCATCGTCCTCCCCGCCATCGTCCCGGCGCTGAACGACGACACGGCCAAACAGAGCTTCTGGCGGGCCTTCCTCGCCCTTAGAACCATCAGCCAAGCGACAAGAAGCTGACGCCGAAAGCCGATCGCTGGGGGCCATACCGAACATGTTGTGGTGCAGAACCCACGCCTGTACCATATGTGACCTTTCAGGGCCGTTACTTACGTTAAGTTTTGTTAAGTCTTTATT
>JBKPSF010000128.1:0-6924 GCA_046734875.1 Actinomycetota bacterium
TTTGGCACGTTACCAAGTAGAGCTTGGGGTTGCGCATGGCTCCTACCCACGCTAACGTGCGACACATCGTCGACAATAGGGGAGAGGTCGTTCTCGATCACGTCCCCGGTATGAGAGAGGAGAGGTGCATGCCGCGCAAGCTGATGATGGTGGTGGCCCTGGTGGTGGTGATGGTGCCCTCGTTCGGGGCCGCGGCCCTGGCCGCCGGCCAGCTGATCCAGTGCAAAAGCATACCCTGCGACGGTTCCGGGCAAGACGACAAGATCCTTGAGCGCATAGGCATCGGCAAGAACGACAGGATCATCGCGAGCGGTGGCCACGACCTCATCCTCGCCAACAAGTACGACCAGGAGATCGACGTGATCAGGGGTGGCCTCGGCTCGGACAAGATCAACGTCGCCGACGGCGACATCAGCGACACGGCCGGCGGAGGCGCCGGACGGCACGACTGGTGCATCGTGGACGTCCGCTCGGAGTTGGGCCGCGGTTGCGAGAAGGTGACTGTTCGCTAGGAGCTTGGCTAGAAGGAGGCGGGGCTTGGCCGGGGGAGGAGGCTCTCGAGGGCCAGAAGCTCGACGAGGGCACAGGCGGCGTGGTGGCCCGCTCCTACGTCACGAACTTGCGCAAGGGCCGCATAGAGAGCCCCTGCTACAACGGGAGTGCCTCTTCGCCAGACCGCCAAACACTAGACGAAGTAGATGTTGGGGGTAACACTGTCCCAGACGCGCCATCTCGGCAAGACTCCGGTAAGAAGGAGGGGATAGCAGGAGATTCGCCCCCAGTCTGCTAGAAGAGGCCTGGTCGGCCTGAGCTCGGTGTGTATAGAAGCTATTCGTGGAGCGTTCCCATCCCGTCAGGCCCCTCTGGTTCGTCGTAGCCGCAGAACGGCCCCTTTAGGCTTTCAAGGCGGCTTTGAGGGACTCTAGAACACGTGAGTCGGGGTCGGCAGAGGAATCGGGAGCCTCTCGGTTGTCTGGTCGGGGGTGCGTGCAGGGCGCGAGCACGGCCCCTCGAAAGATATCCTTTCCTCTCCCGAACCCCCGATCAGCCCGGTCACGCCTCCTTCAAGGGAGGTTTGGCCTTTATCTAAGCCTCGTTGCTTATCGGGGTGCGGCGGATCACCTCCATTAGCAAGCGGGTCACTGTTGACGATATGTTGCTCTGTTGTGGTGACCGGCGGCATTCGCGGTGTGACCGGCGGGGTACGGATCGGCTTTCGGGGCTTAGATGAGCGGTTTATTGGCGTCCTCCGAGCCATGATCGGGGTGATCGGTCGATTAGAGGCACCTGGACCTCTTCTCAGAAGAGGTGTTCTTGGAAGTCCGCTCGTAGGATGTTCTTGGGAGTTCGTCTCACGCGCCAGCGGCTTGCTGCTCGAAGAAGTCGGCCACCCACTCAGGGTCCGGCGGTTCGAGCAGGATCCGAGCCACGTCCTCGGCGTCCGGGTACCCCGTGGCTCGGATCCGCTCGACAGCTCGATCCAAGTCATAGTCGCTGCGCCGCAGAGAGACACCGTCGGTCCCGAGCAGGAGCCAGAAGGCTCCCACCGGCTTCCCCTGATAAGGCATCCCGACGCTGCCAGCGTTGACACCCCTCTTGGCGCCGACACGGCGGTCGAACTGGGCGTGGGTGTGCCCACACACTACGAGGTCTTGATCTACCCCGGCGAGGATTCCTCGGAACCGTCCTTCGGTCGTAGCTGAGGTCACGATCTCCTCGTCGCTCCTGGGTGAGCCATGGCAGAATAAGACCTGACCTACTCCCTCGACCTCCACGACGAGACGCTCGGAGAAGGAGGCTAGTAGGTCCCGATGTCCGCGGTCGATCTTTGAGGCGGCGAACGCAGCAGCGCGCTCCGTGGGGTCTGCCGCATCGGTAGCGTCGGCGTAGCGTCCGTCGCCGTAGGCTGCGAGGACCTCCCTATCGGCGTTGCCTCGAACGAAGCAGACGCTCCGCCCGAGCGCCGTCAAGCGGTCCAGGACCTCGGCTGGCATCGGACCGGCGACCACGTCCCCGCCAACCACTATGAGATCGGGGTTGAGGCCCTCGAGGTCTGCTAGGACCGCCTCGAGGGCCGGCAGGTTGCCGTGGAGGTCGTAGATGGCCGCGACGCGTGAACCCTTCTGCCCCATACTTCCGACATCATACTGCTATCTGCGGAACGGCAGGGAAGGTGAATCCTCCGAACTTCGCGGGTACGGCGTTCTGAGAAGTTCGAGGAGATGTTCCGAGAGATACCTCATTTGGGGGATGCGCGGCGCTCGCACTCGGTGCATCATGGATACAGTGGAGAGCGATGGGCACGCCGTAGGGAGGCGGCCCGGAAAGGAGGCGGGATCTATGCCGTTCCTAACGTTGCTCAGCGCCAGGCTTGGCAACACCTTGACGAGGCACACCGTCTTGACGATTACGCTGGCGGCATTGACGGCCTTGTGGCTCCTTGCGTTTGCAGGCTTCGCCTCTGCGAAGCCGAAAGGGCACGTCGTCCGTCCGGGCCAGTCGATCCAGAAGGCGATCAAGGCCGCCGATCCGGGCGACACCATCGTGGTCCGAGGGGGCATCCACCGACAGAGCGTGAAAGTCAACAAGGATGGTATCTCGCTGCGCGGGGTCGACACCGTGCTTAAGCCACCTGCGAGGCCGACTTCCTCCCCCTCTTGCGGGGTATCCGGCTTTTGCGTCGAGGCAGACGACGTCTCCATAAGCGGCTTCACGGTGCGCGGCTTCCGGGACTTCGGGATCGTCGCGTTCGGGACACGGAACGCGAGGTTCGTGGCGAACAGCGCCTTCAACAACGGGGAATACGGAATCACCGCCTTCTCCTCGACCGGGACGAAGATAATCGCCAACCGTACAAGCGGATCCGATGAGGCCGGTATTTACGTGGGTGACTCCCCCCACGCGGACGCGACCGTGGCTGCCAACGAAACCTACGGCAATTTCTTGGGTATCTTGGTGCGCAATGCCCGCCATGGCAAGATCGCCGCCAACCAGGTCCACAACAACTGCCTGGGGATGCTGTTCCTCGCCGATGAACCGGGTCCTGCGGGGGTGTTTGAGGTGCGTGGTAACGAGGTAGTGAACAACACGCGCGCATGCCCTGCCTTCGAAGATGCCCCGCCGCTCTCCGGAGTCGGTATTGCCCTGCTCGGGGCTAGAGGTATGGAGATTCAAGATAACCACATAGTCCATAACGTTCCATCCGGGCCCACGGCCTTCTCCGGTGGGGTGGTCGTGAGCAAGGGCTTCGGAGGGACGGCGCCCACCAACAACACCGTCGTCGGCAACACGATCCTGCGAAACAAGCCGGACATCCTCTGGGACAAGAGCGGCTCAGGCAATCGCCTGACACCCAACAATTGCAAGACGAGCAAGCCGGGAGGCTTGTGCTAAGGGTGAGGTAGCTCCGCTACTAATGAAGGGTCCGCCAGAACGGGGCCGGGGCTGCGTGCCTCGGCCCTTGCTCTTGGCAATGTTCACCAAAGTGCGTGGAAGGCTTTTTTCTCCGAAGTACATATCCGGAATCGTGCATAGGATTTCGGTACTCCGACCGATTCGGCCGCTCCGAGCACAGGGCCCAGAGAAGGCCGACCCACTACATGTTGCACGTCCGCATAAAGATGCGCCCAGGTGGATGCGTGCCATTCTCTCAGAACACCGACGCCGATACGGGGCGGATAGGGGTAGCAGGAGCTCACGAGGGCGCTTCATTATGGAAGGTACGACTCCGTGGACTCGGCAACCTCACTGGATGCGAAGGTGCGGGCCCAGCCCAGCATATCGAGGTTCTCCTTGGCCGAACGGGCCTCCCATTCGGCGTGTGTTGACACCTTACTGGTTGTGCTGGATTCTCCTTCACGGTCGTCTGTGTCTTTGATATGGTTCTCGGGTTCGGTATCTCCGCGGGATACCCCGTCTCTGCTCTCAAGACCCCCGGTCACCCGGGTCGGCGACTCTTCTTGGCCGTTTTCCTGCTTACCTAAAGCGTTCTCCTGACAGCGGTCACGCGGATCACCCCGATCACCTCCCCTGGAGAAGATTTGGTTAGTGGTAGCGGAATTTCCCTGAACACGTACCTGCAGGAGGTGTCTCAACGCGTGCTTCTCAGCAAAGATGGGAGTCTTGAGCGCGGTTGGCACTACCGTAGCCTCTTGCAAGCAATGTACGTGATGCTCTATTTGGATTTGACCGGCGGCAACACCATCAAGAACTGCGAAAGCCGGGGATGCCCGAACTACTCCCGCGTGGGTCCTCAGAGCAAGAGCAGGTACTGCTCTGAGCGGTACGCGAACCGCACCTCCACCCGCATGAGGCGTGGGCAAGAGCCTTGATCCGAGGGAGATTTGACAGGTACCCGACAGTTACCCAGGCGAACCGCTTGGAACGTAGGCCTCAGGAATTTGGCTTGAACGAGCAGTTCCTGTAACGCCCACGAACGACGGCGACGGCCTAAAGCTGCACTGGCAGCGCAGAGGTCAGGGGTTCGATCCCCCTCGGCTCCACCAATTTGCCACCCGATCCGCGAAGCGGTATCTTGATGTGCCCGAGAACGCTCGAATCGCAGAAAGGCGGATCGCCATGACCGTACCTGTCGGACTGCTGATCGTGTTCGGGTCTATGGCACTCGCGGTCGGCGGTTTGATCCTCGTGCAGCGATTTGTGCCCATCGCCGTGCGCAGGCAGCACAATGACGTGGCCGGCTTCATCTACGCGGTGCTCGGCGTGACCTACGCCGTGCTGCTCGGGCTCATGGTCGTGGCCGTGTGGGAGGAATGGAACACGGCCGGGCATACCGCGGACGCCGAAGCCGGCTCTCTGGCCGAGATCTTCTGGATAGCCAGCAAGCTGCCCGAGTCCGACGGCCTGCGCATCCAGGAACTGTCCCGCTCCTACGGTAGGGTCGTGGTCGACGAGGAGTGGGCCCTCATGGAGCACGGGAAGTCCAGCCCGAAGGCGTGGGACTTGCTAGACGAGATAAGGGCAACCCTGCAAGGCTACGACCCCTCCACTCCGCAGGAGCAGGTCCTCTACGAGCAGAGCCTGGAGCGAATGAAAGACCTCGCCGACGCCAGAAGGGACCGTCTGCTCGAGGCGGAGCAAGGACTACCGGCGATCCTCTGGGTGGTGCTCATAACCGGCGGAATTGTCGTGGTCGGCTTCACCTACCTCTTCGGACTGCAGAGCACCACGATCCACCTCCTCATGGTCGCCTCCCTGGCCCTCATCATCGCCCTCGTCCTCTTCACGGTCGCCGCCCTCAACTTCCCGTTCGAGGGCGACATAACGATCAAACCAGAAGCCATGAAAAACGTCCTCGGCAGGTTCGAAACCAGCAAACTAAGCGATCTGTAACAGCCGGTCAGCATTTCAGGTGTGCTGACTGCTGAAGCCCGGCGCTCTCCTCCGTCACTCCCGCGAAAGCGGGAATCCACGGCGACCCGCGAAGGGTGCCATCCGCACGGATCAGGTCCGAAACCTGCAGCCTAAACTTCTTCCGCCCATCTCCCGATAACTCGAAGCGTGAGAGATGGACTCTTCGAGACGGCGACGCGTGGTGCTGGGGTGCGACGAAAGGTGCCTTCCGGTGGCTTTGGGCGTTATGGTCCACGGGTGGTTGTTTCTGTGCTGGTGGTGGTAGTGCTGGTGGGTGGGGCATTGTACACGGCGCGGCTCTCGGAGGGGAGGCCGAGGGTCGTTTATACGGCTTCTTTGGAGAAGGTCGAGGATGAGTCGCAGGGGTCGCTGCGGGTAGATATCAACACCGCTGATGTCGAGGAGCTCGATGAGTTGCCCGAGGTAGGGCCTTCTACGGCCCAGAGCATCATCGACTACAGGGAGAACAACGGCGGGTTCAGGTCTGTTGGTGAGCTGGAGGAGATACCGGGAATAGGGCCGGCGACTCTGGAGAAGATCGAACCCTTTGCCACCGTCTAGGGCGCGGGACGGGCCGGATCTGGATCTCGATCCCCCCGTGCGGCTGGACCTGTGGGCGATCCTGCTCGCCGTCGGGATCGCGGTCGGCACCGTGGCGCCACCGCTCGCCCCTGTTCTCGTCGCCTCCTGTTTCATCGTCGCGGTGGCGGCCCTCTTGTGGCGAGATGTCGTACCCGTCGAATGGCGTCTGATGGCCGTCCTCGGGCCTTTGTTCGCGGCGGCTGGTGTTGTGATCTCGCTGCTTTATGGCGCGACGGAGGACCCGCTCGAGGAGCTGGCCGCCATGGAGCCGGGGGAGGTCTTGCTGGTCGGCCGTCTGGCCTCGCCGCCGGAGCGGAGCGGCTTCGGTTACATGGCCGACTTGAGGGTGGATCACCTCTGGTACGACGGCAGAGAGATCCTGCGCGGCGGGGGCGTCGAGGTCTTCGCCGGTGACCTGAGCGTCGGCGTCGGCGACAGGTTGCTGGTGAGAGGCGAGATCTCACTTCCCCAGGTAGGCGACGACGGCTTCGACTACGGACGTTATCTCGCGACGAAAAGGATAAGCGCGCTCGTCGAGGCGACAAGCGTCAGGTCGGTGGGGGAGAGGCGGGGTTGGATCGGCCGCATACACCGCCGCACCGACGTGGCCCTCGGCTACGGCCTCAGGCCTCGCGAGGCCGCCGTGGTGCGCGGGATGGTCCTCGGCGACAGATCCCTGATGCCCGAGGACCTGGAGACGGCGTTCCAGCGCAGCGGCGTCACGCACGTGCTAGTCTCATTATCAACGGAAAACTCTCCGAACATACCCTCTACCGTCAGGTTGCGGTCTTCGTCCGCCGTCACGCACAAGCGTAGGATCTCGTAGAGCTGGTGGCGCTCTGCGGGGGTCAGGGAGTCGAGGGCTTCGGGGGCCATCGTCGCGTAGTGCTGCATCAGGGCGTCCCGGTCCTGCTCTAGCTGCCGTAGCGCGTCCTTGCGTCCCTTGATGGTCCGCAGCTCCCGCTCCGC
>JBKPSF010000129.1:0-2170 GCA_046734875.1 Actinomycetota bacterium
AGGTCGTCGGCAGCGTCAGATGTGTATAAGAGACAGGTTCCACGACATCCTGCCGGGAAGCTCGATCTCGGAGGTCTACAAAGACACCCATCGCGAACTCGAGCACGCCGTCGCGGCCGCCGAAAAACTGCGCGACCAAGCACTCCTGGGGTTGGCGGGAGATGGCATTGGCTCCGAGAGAGGTGCGATCGTGGCCAACGTCGCCCTGCATCCGAGACCGCTCACCGCCGTCCTGCCACAGACCGGCGCCGGAGCGGTCGTCGCCCCAGACGGCGAACAGCTTTCCACCCAGCGCGTCGCGGAGGGACTCCTGGTCCATGCTCCCGGCCGTACGGTTCCGGGCCTGGGATGGATGTCTGTGGATCTGCTGGACGAATCTCCGGCCGACGCTCCTGGTCCAGCGACGTCGGGTGTCCGGGTGGATGAGTGGGATGAGGGCAGGTCCATCGAGAACGAACTCCTGCGGGTGGAGATCGGCGCCGACGGCAGCCTGCACAGCGTCTACGACAAGGAGGCGGGAAGGGAGGTACTGGAAGGCAGGGGCAACCGGCTGTTCGCCTACGCGGACAAGCCGCCCAACTGGGACGCGTGGGACGTGGAAGCCGGCTACGAGGCGGAAGGAGAGGAGGTCTCCGGCGCCGAGAGCATGGAGGTGGTGGAGCCCGGTCCGTTGCGCGCGGCGGTGCGCGTCGAGCGGCGTTTGCGCGACTCGCGGATCTCACAGACCTACGTCCTGCTCTCCGGATCGCGGCGCCTGGACATCGAGACGCGCGTGGAGTGGCACGAGCGGCAGGTGCTCCTGCGGGCGCTGTTCCCGTTGCGGGTCCGCTCCCACGAAGCGACCTTCGAGACCATGTACGGCGTCGTGAGGCGTCCTACCCACCGCAACACGTCCTGGGACGAGGCGCGTTTCGAGGTCTGCGCGCACCGCTTCGCCGACCTCTCTGAACCGGGCTACGGCGTCGCCCTTCTGAACGACGGCAAGTACGGCCACAGCGCCAGGGACAACGTCATAGGCATCAGCCTCCTCCGCGGTCCGCTCTACCCAGACCCGATGGCCGACGAGGGCAGGCATCGCTTCACCTACAGCCTCTTCCCCCACCCCGGGGACTGGACCGAGGCCGGGGTACCCAGGGAAGCCCTCTCCCTCAACAGCCCGCTCGCCTTCGCGAACGGTGGGCCGGAGCCGGCCGAGTACGGGTTCATCGAAGCCGGGGGCGTAGAACTCGCGCTCGGGGCCCTCAAGCCGGCCGAGGATGGGCGGGGCAAGATCCTGCGCCTATACGAGCCGCACGGCGCCAGGGGAGAATGCACCCTCCGCTTCGCCTGGTGCCCCGAGAGCGTAAGGCGCACCAACCTTCTCGAAGAGCCTGAAGGGACGGTCGAGGTCAGCGACGGCGCCGTGCGCCTCGCGGTGCGGCCGTTCGAGGTGGTTACGCTGCTCATCGAATGGGAAAAGGATAAAGATAGCCGGGGAGGCTGAGAGAGGAGCGAGGAATGGAATACCGTAGTCTGGGGCGTTTAGGGCGGGAGAACTCCGTACTCACCTTCGGCGGGGCAGCTCTTGCTGAGGCCACGGAGGAAGACTCGGACAGGGCCATACAACAGGCGCTCGACGCCGGCGTGGACCATTTCGACACAGCGGCCGACTACGGGGATTCCGAGTTGCACTACGGGCGTTGGATGGGTGAGATCCGGGACCGCATCTTCCTCTCAACCAAGACCGGCCTGCGCGAGAAGGACGCGGCGAAACGCCAGATCCAGGCCTCCCTCGAACGCCTACGCGTCGATAACGTGGACCTCCTCCAGCTCCACGCCATAGGCGACCTCGAAGACCTCGACAGGGCCACCGGCTCCGGCAGCTCCCTCGAGGCTGCGATCGAAGCGAAAGAAGAAGGCCTCGTAGGGGCCATCGGCATCACGGGACACGGCAACGGCGCCCCGGCGACCCACCTCGAAGCCCTCGAACGCTACCCGTTCGACACGGTCCTCACGCCCTGGAACTACATACTCTCGACCGATGAGGACTACCGCGCGGATTACGAGGCTTTGGTCGAGGAGGTAAAGCGCCAGGATGCAGGACTACTCATCATCAAGTCAATCTCGCGCCGCAACTGGCCCAAGGGTGATCCGTTGGGAAACCAGAAGTACGCGACCTGGTACGAGCCCT
>JBKPSF010000130.1:0-8047 GCA_046734875.1 Actinomycetota bacterium
GGTTGAAGCGCTTGGGGTCCTTGCCGAGCTCCACGATACACCGCTTGACGAGCCTGACCTGGTCGGCGCCGTCGTAGATGGTGAACTCCCGCTTGTAGCCGAGCTTCTCGGCGTGGACCCTCAAGATGCGGGCGCAGAAGGAGTGGAAGGTGGAGACCCACATCCTCCTGGAGTCGGGTCCGACGAGGAGCGCGACCCTGTCCTTCATCTCGCGGGCGGCCTTGTTGGTGAAGGTGATCGCCAGCACCTCCTCGGGCGCGGCGAGACCCTGATCTATCAGGTAGGCGACGCGGTGCGTGAGCACCCGCGTCTTTCCACTCCCCGCCCCTGCGAGGATGAGAAGCGGGCCTTCCGTGTGCCTTACGGCGTCGAGTTGGGTCGGGTTTAACGAATCCAGAAGCACGGGGCATGAGTATAACAGCAGGCATCCTTCTATCCCGCCCCCGAAACACCGACCTCTTTCTCGTACAAACTCACCGCAAGCCCCCTTACCACGGTCCTTCCCCTGTAGCCGAAGCCCGCCCGCCGATAGTATTCGTTCAGGGCCCCGTTGTCCGCCACGCAGTCTAGGCGGAGGTACGTCCTGTTCGACCTGGACACCATGTGCTCCGCCCGTCCGAGCAGTTCGCGTCCGAGCCCCATGCCGGCGAAGTCTCTCCTGATCGCCAGCCCGTGGACGTAGCCGGCATCGTCGGGAACGTTGCCCCAGGTTTCCCTGTCGGACCACTGGAGCGCGAAGGTTCCCACGGGCTCTCCGTCGAACACGGCCAGGTACATCTCACCGCTTTCTATGAGGTCGGCGATGCGGTCTCGGGAGAACCCGTCAGGCGTCCACCCTTCGATTTTCCGGCTGACCATCCACCGCGCGGCCTCTTCCAGCATGGTTATCACGGCGTCGAGGTCCTGAGCGCGGGCCCCTCTCACCTCTAACCCTTTCACGGACTGCATCACCACCGCATCCTGTGCAACAGCACCTTCACCGTCCTCGTGGCCTGCTCCACCGTCGTTTCCTCAATCGTATCTTCGAACCCGAGTACTTTCATCGAGTCCAGGAAGACCGGGGCTTCGTCGCGGCGGGGGTCGGCGACGATTGCTTCACCACCCGGCGCGAGGAGCTTCGGCACGAGGTCGGCGAGGGCCTCGGCGTTTTTGCACTCGTAGAGCACGTCCGCCGCGAGAACGAGGTCGAAGGTTCCCAGACCTCCGATGTCAGGCTCGCGCCAGTCGAGGAGGAGGGTGTCAGGTCGTAAACCCAGGTTCGTGCTGGCGTTGTAGACGGTGAAGTCGAGGGCGGCCTCGTAATGGTCCGTGGCCAGCACCGTGGCACCGCGGGCGAGGGCGGTGATAGTGGGCAGGCCGACGCCGCAACCGAGTTCGATGGCGCGGGTACCGGCGAGGTCGCGTTTCGCGAGGTGGCGGGCCAGGGCGAGGGCGCTCGGCCAGAGTTCCGCCCAGTAGGGAAGCCGCTCGTCGCGGTCGAAATCTTCCTCGTCGATCAGGTCATCGGCCGAGACGGGGTGCGTGATGTGGTACGTTTCGTTTTCGACCTCGACGGTGGACTCGAACAGGCCCGTGCGGCCGCGCAGATGGGCGAGAAGCCTATCCAGGGGTCTTCAGCGGCCGGCTGGGGCGTGGGTGGCGCGTTCCTCGCGTTCGGCGGCGGCGAGGGAGGCTATGCTGTAGCGCCCGAAGACCTCTTCCAGGGCTTCGCGGGCCTCGTCCCAGACCTTGCTCGTGGCGCACAGGGGGGCGTCGGCGATGTAGCAGACCCCGCCGGCCGAGCAGCGGGCTGGCCGGATCTCACCGTCAAGGATCTCTACGATGTCCAGCACGGAGATCTCCTCCGTCGGCATCGCGAAGCGGTAGCCTCCGTGCGCGCCGCGGCGGCTCTCGATGATGTTCGCCCGCCTCAGCTCGCCGAAGATCTGCTCCAGAAACCTCTCCGGGATCCGCTGGCGCCTGGCTATCTCGGCCACCCCGAGCGGGCAGTCGCGCTCGTCGAGCGCCAGCTCCATCAGCGCCCGTACCGCGTACTTGCTCTTCTGCGTAAGCCTCAAGACAGATCACCCGACCAACGAAAACATAGTGCCACCGGAGATTGTAGCAGAGATACGCAAGCCACAACCCCCGGAAGACCGCCTCCCGAGGGTTGGGTGTAGTCGGGGCTACGCTTCGTCGATGGCCTTGTCCATCTCCCTGGCGTCCGCCCTTACCTCTTTCTTCAGCTCCCTCTTGGCCCGTTCGGTCGCCTCCGAGACGGCGCGTTCGATGGTCGCCTCCCCGACCACTATAAGCGCGGCCTCGCTGTTCTCGAGCAGCTCCCCGATCTCCCTGATGTCATCCCGCGACATGCCCCCTTCGAGGTGGCCGATAAGGGCTCCGGCCCCGGCCCCCAGAATGCCGCCGAGGAGGATGCCGGGAGGGAAGATGAGGCCGAGCGCCGCACCGATCGCCGCGCCGTACCAGCCGCCGTGCTGGGTCGGCTTCTCTATCTTGTCGACGATCTTGACCTTACCGTTTTCGTCCTTGGTGACCACCGCGGCGTCGTAGGTGCCAACGACGTGCTCGCTGTGCAGCTCCTTCAACGCTTCGAGATCCGCCTTCGCGTCCTCGACACTATCGTACTCGCCGGCGTAAATGAATACCGGATTGTCGCTCACGACGCACTACTCCTTTTCGGGTCCTTGCCTACCACGACATTGCTCGGCCCTACCCGAGAGCTACCCCAGTCGCCCTCCTTTTTGGCCTGCCTCTCCAACTATCTCTTGTAGTGTAGGTTACCGGCCAACCAGCCTCAAGGGTGCCTCAGGCGTCCTCTTCGTGGTCCGCGTTCCGGTCGAGGTACTCTTGCATGGCGTCCTCGATGCGTTCGCCGCCAACGAGGAAGATGGTACGTTCCCCGATGTCGACGCCGTGGTCGGAGATACGCTCCAGGTAGTGGACTATCAACGCGGCCCGCATCCTCCGAGCGCGTCCGCATTGACGAGGATAGAAGCCTGCTTCTCGAAGAGATCGTAGAAGCGTTGCTCCCGGGGAACGAGGGACAATGCCTTTATGTTCTTGCCTAACCGCTCGCGGAACCGTGGGCGGGGCGGGAAGAGGCCGGTATTCGTGATGGATCGGGCACGTCTGTTCTCCCATCCTGCTAGGTTTTCCACCGCCAGAGGGGATAATAGTGCACCAACTCAGCGCTAGAGTTTCCGCTCTGTAAACTCTTCTTTAAATGTAGGTTAAATCAGCTAGTCGGCTAGTCAGCATTTCAGCAAGTCAGCAACGTGTTGGCTGAAATGCTGATCGGCAAATTCATTCCCACTCTATGGTGCCGGGCGGCTTGCTCGTTATGTCCAGGGCGACGCGGTTTACGCCGGCTACCTCGTTGATGATGCGGTTGGAGGTGCGCTCGAGGAGGTCGTAGGGGAGGCGAGCCCAGTCCGCGGTCATGGCGTCGTCGGAGGTGACTGCCCTGATGACTATCGGGTACGCATACGTCCTGGCGTCGCCCATGACGCCGACGGAGTGGATGGCGGGCAACACGGCGAAGCTCTGCCACAACTCGCGGTAGAGGCCGGCTGAGCGTATCTCGTCCTGCAGGATGGCGTCAGCCTTGCGGAGTATCTCCAGCCTCTCGGCCGTTACGTCGCCTATAACCCGTATGGCGAGTCCTGGTCCAGGAAACGGCTGCCGCCAGACGAGCCTTTCGGGCATACCTAGCTCGTCGGCAACTACCCGCACCTCGTCCTTGAAGAGGTTTCGCAAGGGCTCGACGAGGTCGAGGTCCATGACCTCGGGTAAGCCGCCCACGTTGTGGTGGCTCTTTATTTTGGCGGCGTCGCGGGTGCCACTCTCGATGACGTCGGAGTAGAGGGTGCCCTGTACGAGAAACTTGGCGTCTTCTAGCTTTCCCGCTTCCTCCTCGAAGGTACGGATGAACTCTTCGCCGATGATCTTGCGCTTCGCCTCGGGGTCTGTGACGCCGGCGAGCTTATCCAGGAATCGTCCCTTGGAGTCGACGTGGATGAGTGGGACGTCGGAGTTCTCGCCGAACGCCTGGATGACCTGCTCCGCCTCGTTTTGCCTGAGGAGGCCGTGGTCGACGAAGACGCAAGTGAGGTTGTCCCCGATGGCCCTGTGCACGAGCATCGCCGCCGTCGCCGAATCTACCCCGCCGGAGAGCCCGCAGACGGCCCTCGCGTCCCCGACCTGAGCCCTGATCCTCTCAACCGCATCCGTGATGATGTTGACCGGCGTCCACTCGGGCTTGCAACCGCAGGCCTCGTACAGGAAGTTCTTGAGGATCTCCATCCCGTACTCGGTGTGCCCGACCTCGGGATGAAACTGGACCCCGAAACGTTCCTGCTCCGCGTTCTCGAAGGCGATGATGGGGACCGACGGCGTCTGTGCCGTGACCTCGAAACCTTCCGGGACAGAGAGGACGGCGTCCCCGTGGCTCGTCCAGGCCTTCTGCTCGTCGGGCGTGCCGGCGAAGAGGCCTTCGTGGTTCTTGACCAGCAAATCGGAGCGGCCGTACTCCCTGATCTGGACCGCCCCCACCTCCCCACCCTCCTCGAGCGCCATAAGCTGCATCCCATAACAGATGCCCAGCATCGGCACTCCGAGATCGAAGAGGGTTGGATCGACCCGTGGGGCGCTGTCTTCATAGACGGAGTTCGGGCCGCCAGAGAGGATAATCCCTTCGGGACTCTTCACCCGGATCTCATCCACGGGCGTGTCGTAAGGAACCATCTCCGAGAACACGCGGCATTCGCGCACCCTCCGCGCGATGAGCTGCGAGTACTGCCCACCGAAGTCTAGGACCAGGATCAAACTACTTGCCCATCCCGACGCCCTGGGAGCGCTGCTCGACCTTGCCCTCGGTCGCGAGCGAGGGGGCGTACATGACCTCGGCCTTCTGGAACTCCTTTATGTTCTGGTAGCCGGTGGTGGCCATGCTGGTTCGCAAGGCTCCCATGAGGTTCAGGGTGCCGTCGTTCTCGCGGGCGGGGCCGACGAGTATCTCTTCGAGGCTTCCCGTGGTCCTGGTGCTGATGCGGGTGCCGCGAGGGAGGGTTGGGTGGAAGGTGGCCATGCCCCAGGAGTAGCCGCGACCAGGGGCTTCCTCGGCCCTGGCGAAGGCGCTGCCGAGCATCACGGCGTCGGCGCCGCAGGTGATGGCCTTGGCGACCTCGCCGCCCGTGCGCATTCCGCCGTCGGCTATGACGTTGACGTACTCGCCGGTTTCGAGGTAGTGGCGCATGCGGGCCGCGGCGGCGTCCGAGACGGCGGTAGCCTGCGGGACGCCGACCCCTATCACACCGCGCGTCGTGCAGATGCGCCCAGGCCCGACCCCGACGAGGACGCCGACCGCGCCGGTACGCATGAGGTGCAGCGCCGTCGAGTAGCTCGCGCAGCCGCCCACTATCACTGGCACGTTCAGGGAAGGCACGAACTCCATCAGGTTGAGGGGCTCGACGGTTCGGGAGACGTGTTCGGCGGAGACGACGGTGCCCTGTATCACGAGCACGTCCAACCCGGCCTCTATCGCGGCCCTGTGATAGCGTTCCACGCGCTGGGGCGTGAGGGATGCGGCCGCTATGACGCCTTTGTCCTTGATCTCCTGCACGCGGCGGAAGATGAGCTCTTCTTTTATAGGCTCGGCGTAGATGTCCTGCATGATCCTGGTCGCTTTGTGCTCGGGCAGGCTGGCTATCTCCTCGAAGACGGGACCGGGGTCCTCGTAGCGGGTTTGTAGGCCCTCCAAATTGAGCACGGCGAGGCCGCCGAGGGAACCGATTATCCCGGCCGTCGTCGGATCGACCGCCGCGTCCAGGGCGCTGGCGAGGCAGGGCAGGTCCAGGTTCAGGTTGCCAAGAGACCAGGAGATATCCACGTCTTCAGGGTCGCGGGTCCTGCGGCTTGGTACGATGGCGATCTCGTCGAGCCCGTAGGCCCTGCGGGCGGTCTTGCCCCTACCTATCTCGATGTCCATGATGCTGTCAGGGATCCTTTCGTGTAGTTCTTGGCAGACGAAACGGGGCCCACGGAGGATCGCCTCCGTGGGCCCCGATGCTTTTTTCTGCCGGACGTCGCAATGGCGCTATGCTACACCGCGACCTCCACCGCGGTCAAGCGGCGAACCGGCCTTACAACCCTGGTATAAACCCCAGGAGAGCTAGCACCACTATCACGATGATAACCACCACTATGATGGTTACCAGGTTGTTGGTACTCACGCGTTTACCTCCCAGGAGACCCGTCCCGTACCAGCTACGGCTACTTAGAAAAGCCGATATAGCAGCAGTAGTATCACAAGAATCAAGACGATAACTACAAGTATGGGTATCAGCCCACCCCGCACGTTCTCACCTCCCCCATCGAAGACGTTTTACTATAAACAACATACGGCAATACGAGCACGATCAGAAGGATCACCACAAGGACGACCACCATTATGGCAAGTCCCCTGTTTATCCTCGCGCACCCCGCTCCCTGTCTTTTCGGTAACCGGCCCGCAATATATACCCATTGAGACCCCCGCGAAACCGAAAGGGTTACGGGAGGACCAGCTGAAATGCTGACCGGCTGAAATGCTGAACTGCTAAAAAAGCGGCGCCCCATTTCGGGACGCCGCCTGGAGAAGCTCTCTTTGGGAGCTTCTTACATCATGCCGCCCATGCCGCCTGCTGGCATGGCGGGCGCTTCCTCCTCGGGCTCGGCCACGATGACGTCCGTGGTCACGATGAGGCTGCCGATGGAGGCCGCGTTCTGCAGGGCGCTCCTGGAGACCATCGTCGGGTCGGTCACGCCGGCCGCGATGAGGTCCTCGTACTCACTGGTGAGGGCGTTGAAGCCCACGTTGCCGCCCTCGGTGCGGACCTTGTCCACCACGATAGAGCCGTCGGCCCCGGCGTTGCGCGCGATCTGGCGGATCGGCTCCTCCAGAGCCCGGTGGATGATCCTGGCGCCGGTGCGCTCGTCGCCGTCGAGGGAGTCGAGCAACTCGGCAACGGGCTGCTGGGCGTGCAGGAACGCCACGCCGCCGCCGGGCACGATGCCCTCTTCCAGGGCGGCCCTCGTCGCGGACAGGGCGTCCTCGACGCGGTGCTTTTTCTCCTTCAGCTCCGTTTCGGTAGCGGCGCCGACCTTGATGACGGCCACGCCGCCGGCCAGCTTCGCGAGCCGCTCCTGCAGCTTCTCGCGGTCGAAGTCAGAGTCGGTGGTCTCGATCTCCGAGCGGATCTGGGAGATACGACCGGTGATCCTGTCCGTGTCGCCGGCGCCGTCGACGATGGTGGTGTCGTCCTTGGTGATGACGACCTTGCGGGCACGCCCTAGCTGGTTGAGCTGGGTGTTCTCGAGCTTGAGCCCGAGCTCCTCGGTGATTACCTCGCCGCCGGTGAGGATGGCTATGTCCTCAAGCATCCTCTTGCGACGGTCTCCGAAACCGGGGGCCTTGACCGACGCGGCGTTGAACGTACCACGCAGCTTGTTCACTATCAAAGTAGCGAGCGCCTCGCCCTCCACGTCCTCGGCCACGATGAGCAGCGGACGGTTGGACTGCATGACCTGGTTCAGGAGCGGCAGCACGTCCTGGACGTTGCCGATCTTCTGGTTGGCGATGAGGATGTAAGGGTCGTCGAGGACCGCCTCCATCCTCTCCTGGTCCGTCACGAAGTAAGGGCTCAGATAACCCTTGTCGAACTGCATGCCCTCGGTGAACTCGAGGTCCATCCCGAAGGTCTGCGACTCCTCGACGTTGACGACGCCGTCCTTGCCGACCTTGTCGATGGCGTCGGCGATGACGTCGCCGACCTCCTGCGAACGCGCGCTGATGGCGCCGACGCGCGCGATCTCCTCCTTGCCGCTGATCTCGGTGGACTGGCCCTTGATGGCCTCCACGGCCGCACCAACGGCCTTGTCCACGCCGCTCCTCAAGATGACCGGGTTGGCGCCGGCGGCCACGTTCTTGAGGCCCTCGCGGACGATGATCTGGGCGAGAACCGTAGCCGTGGTCGTCCCGTCACCGGCGACGTCGTTGGTCTTGGTCGCG
>JBKPSF010000131.1:0-2470 GCA_046734875.1 Actinomycetota bacterium
GTCTCCCCGCCCACAACCTGGACGATGTAGGCCGTCATGGCCTGCATGCCTTCGAGCGGGCTGCCGAGCCAGTTGGCCTGCGCCCCCATCGCGATGGTCACTATCATGGTCTCCCCGATTGCCCGCGAGATGCCCAGGATCACCGCCGCCACGATCCCCGAGAGCGCCGCCGGTACGACGATCCTGGTCGCCGTCTCGCGCCTGGTCGCGCCGAGCGCGTAGGCGCCTTCCCGCAAGGAGAGCGGCACCGCGTAGATGGCGTCCTCGCTCACCGAGGCGACCGTGGGGATGATCATGACGCCCATGATGAGCCCGGCGGAGACGGCGTTGAAGGACTGTATGCCGCTGAAGAGGTTATCCCTGAAAAACGGGGTGATGAACGTGAGGGCGAAGTAGCCGTAGACCACCGTCGGGACGCCTGCCAGGATCTCCAACGCAGGCTTGAGCCACCGCCGCAAGCGTGTCGGGGCGTACTCGCTGAGGTAGATGGCCGTGAGCAGCCCCACGGGAAGCGCCACGCTTATGGCGATCACGGTCGCCATGAGTGTGCCGTAGACGAGCGGCAAGACCCCGAACTCGCCCTGCGGCGGCGCCCACTGAGTCGAGGTGAAAAACTCCACAGGGGAGACCTTCAAGAAGAAGCGCGAGGTCTCTTCGAAGAGCACGACGACTATTCCGACCGTGGTAAAGATAGAGAGGTACGCGCAGGCCGTGAGGAAGAACTTTATGACGCGTTCCCTGGCCTCCCTGCCGCGGCTGTTGCGCTTCCACGCTTCAGCCCCCGACCTCGTGCCTTCAGCCCTGATGGACAACTGAAACCCTCCGAAACCTAGTGGTCAGAAAAAGTGGGACCGGCTCCTCTGCCGGCCCCCCAATGCTACAAGCCAAACCCACCCTGGCACAAACGACTACTGCGACTGCTTGAGGCTCGTCTGCAGATCGCCGTTCTTGGGCTCTCCGTCCGCGTTGTACACGGTGCCCGTCGTGCGATCCTCCCACTGCGCCATAGACTCCTTCTCCAGGCTGGCCGGCATCGTCACGTACTTGGCCGCATTCACCAGCTTGTTGAGGTTTGCGAGGTAGAAGTCCACGAAGGGCTCGACGGCCTTGTTCTTCTTGAGCGCGTCGGTGCTCACGTAGATAAACAACGGCCGGGAGAGCACGTATTCGCCGCTGCGGATCGTGTCTGTGGTGGGCTTGACGCCGTCCACGGCGAGCGCCCTGAGGGTGTCGAGGTTGTTCTCGTAGTAGGAGTAGCCGAAGTAGCCGAGTGCGTTGGCATCGCCCGAGACGCCCTGCACGAGCACGTTGTCGTCCTCGCTCATCTCCACGTCGGACTGGCGGCTGACCTCCTCCTTGTTGCCAACGATCTCCCCGTTGAAGAACTCGTAGGTGCCAGACTCGGTGCCGGGGCCGTAGAGGTCGAGTGGCTTGTCCGGCCAGTCAGGGTTCACCTGGCTCCACGTCGTGACCTTGCCTTCCGCGGAGGGCTCCCACATCTTCTTCAGTTCCTCGCTCGTGACGTCCGTCGCCCAGGTGTTGCCCTTCTTGTTCACGACGACAGAGATGCCGTCGTAGGCGACCGGGATCTCGATGTACTCCACACCGGCCTTCTTGCAGGCCTCTATCTCCTCGGCCTCTATAGGCCTTGAGGCGTCCGAGATCTGGGTGTCGCCCTGGCAGAAGGCCTCGAATCCGTCGCTCGTCCCCGCGCCGCCGACCTCGATACGGGCATCAGGGTTCTCCTGACGGAAAAGCTCCGCCGCGGCCTGGGTGATAGGGTAGACGGTGCTAGACCCCTCGATGCGGATCTCACCGGAGACTGGCTCGCCGCCACCACTTCCTTGCCCGCTGGCACCCCCGCATCCGGCAAGGACGAGCGAGAGCGCCATCACGACGCCGCCCACCACGGGCCATTTCGTACCACTCCTACGCACCGCATTGCTCAACGCGCACACTCCCTCCGGCTATGGGACGCATACCTTGGGGGCCAACCCCGGCCCGCCACGATGGTAGGGGAAGCACTTACCCATTGTGTTACACGAACGTTAGATCGGGGTTAAATCTTGGTTTCATACATAGATGGGACTTGGGAGTACCGGAGCCGGACCATCCCCTCCACGGGAAGCCGGCCCATGGCGAGGCGGTCATAGGGGCCGACGGTGGCCAGCTGTATGGCGTCGCGGTGGGCTGGGCCCATCCCGTCGCCCATCATGAAGATCACGTTCTTGGCGCCACCCTTCGTCCTGTCCGGTCCGGCCTCGCCGCGCCCGACCAGCACGCTCGAGCCCAAGAGGGCGGCCAGCGCGGCCGCGCAGATAAGCGCCGCGAGCCTGCCGTGCATGCCTCTATCCGTTGGTCCTTGCAAGTGGTCTCCTTCCTGCGTTGCGGTTGACGTCGCAGGAAAAGGTAGCAGCGGCGGGCGAAGGTGGTGTCTCTTATGGGTGAAATCCGAGTGAATAGTAAGTTA
>JBKPSF010000132.1:0-6436 GCA_046734875.1 Actinomycetota bacterium
TGGCGCGCGACATCGGGCAGGTGCGCGACGTGCTCGGGGTTACCCAAGCACCGGATGGGGGCACTCGTCCGGTGTTCCGCACGGTGGAAGCGGCCGTAGAGGCCGCCACGCGATCTGGCAATGCTGATGCAACGGAGAGTACGCAGGGAGAATGATGCACCTCGGAACCGGCACGTGGCCAACTTCGTGCACGAGGCAGACATCTGTGTAGGGGAGCAAGGTGTGAGGATCACCTACGGTCCGACGGATCGGGTGAAGGGTAGTTCTTTCGCGAGGAGCCGCTCGCGCACCTCGATGTCGGGGTTCGCGCTCACCGTGCAAGGCAGTAGGCCGAGTGGGCGAACGACCTGCTGGCCTTCATGGACCCGCTGAACACCAGCCCAACAGCATCGTAGATCAGTGAGACACAAAACTATGCGCCTCAGGAGTGTAAACTCGATGAGTTGCGAGGCCCCCAACTCACCTCCGGAGGCACGATGACGCCATCAGGTTTGCCTCACACGATCTCACAGCCGCGTGACCGAGCTGCGGCTTTCTGTGCGAAGTACGATCTCCAACTCCCGATCTTGCTAGCGCCAATGGCGGGGCGTGTCCTGCAAGCCTTTCCATCGCCGTGGCCAACGCCGGTGGGATGGGGGCGATGGGCGCGCTCATGACCGAGCCACCAGGATGGCACCGACTACGTCGAGATTGACCTCTCACCATCGCAACCAAAACATTCTTCGACGACTACACCAAGCCCCACCTCTTTCTCCAGGAGAGGCGGCGTGTGCTTCGGAGCTTCCATCCCCAATACCTCCTACGCAGTGCTTCCATTGAGTAAACTAGGGGCCGTGCCATCAGGGCCTGGGCCTTTCTCGGGGTAACGGGACGAAAGGAAAACAGGTCGCGTTGGAAGGAAGCAAGGACAGAGCGGGCAAAGAGGATCCAATGGCACTAACCGGGCAAGGGAAGGGGGATCCAGGGCCCGCGGCCAATACCCCCAACAGCTCGCCGAACCTGGATCAGGTGGCGGATCCTTCCGGCCCGGGGCCCTCCAAGGACAGCGCGGACCCGGAGGGCACGACGCCCGAGCAGGAGGCGAAACAGGAATCCGAGGAGCGCGTGAGGGGGCTCCTTAAGGCGTACCAGGAGGTGCTGGAGGCGGTCGAGGAACTTCCCGCGGTGGTCTGGGTGCCTTGGGACCGGAAGGGACTAGGACGCTACTTCAAGGTCCCCTATCTGCGATGGTTCCTCGCCTACTTCGTCACCTACCACATCGACAGGAGCCTGAATACCCTCGGCCGCCGCTTCAACGCCGTCGCCGCGCTCTCCGACGATCCCGACGCCAACTGGCCGAAACGCGAGATGGTGAAGCTTTACCTCCAGTCGTTGCCGAAGCCGCCCTATAGTGTCCTAATCTTCGCGGCTGTGCTCGCGGCACTGGTGATAGCGCTCCCCCTGCACGCATTCGGCAACGTTTTGTACGTGCTCGATATCGTGGGGGCGGTGTTGTGGTTCAACGTGGGCTACCTCGGCAGGGCGTTGGAAGGGGACCAACTCGGCCTCACGGTGCGTTCAGTGATCGTTCTTCTGGTTGGGCTGACGGTGGTGGCCGCCTTGCTGACCTCACCGTTCGGCCTGAAACGCATCCTCTTCAACCTGCATCCTTGGACCAAAGAGCAACCGAACTCGACGGCGGCCAGGAGCCACGGCTACAGGGCCGAAGGACTCTACGCCCTGGAAGACAGCGTCTTCGGCGAGGCCGGCATCCGGCGTCCCAAGGAGGGGCGGTGGGACCTCGTATTCCAGACGTTCTTGCTCTCGCTCCTGCTGGTATTCGGGCTTTGCATGGCGGGCTTGACCCTCGTCATCATCATGTCGTGGAACATCCACATCAACGCGGACACTGGATCGTCCGCCCGTGTCCACTTCTTCTTGCCGGAAGTGTCCTGGGTCTACTACGCCGTGTTTACCGCATTCGTCTTCGCCGCCTTCGTTCTCCTCCTCAGACGCCTCGTCGCGGCCTGGATGAAGCGGAGCCGAAACGCGAGCGGCTGACGCAGCCCATCTATGTAGCGGTCCTTTTGTGGTAGATAGCCACTCGGAAGTGGGTATCGTTCGCGGACGGTAGCGCCGTTGGGTCAGGCGCAGTATCTATCCGCGCGTTCCCCATCCGAGGACCTTCATGGCCCGCTGTGCAGACACGTACGAAGCGGGGGAGGGGATCATCCGGTTTATTGGCAATGATCTAGTAAGCTTGCTGGATTCGCTCAAGGCTAGCGTGGAGCGCCAGGAGGAAGCTTTGCTGCAGGGAAGATTTAGAGCGATCGCATTATGCTGATCTACGATACGGACTCCCCTACCCTAATGCCTCATCTATACCATCGGCCGTGTTCCGATCTATCGAGGGCATCCAGTGCGAGTAGCGGTCGAGGGTTAGCTGCACCGAGGCATGTTCTAAGGACTTCTGCACGTAAGTGGGGTGGATGCCGCGAGCCAAGAGCAGGGTTGCGTAGGTGTGCCTGAGATCGTGCCACCTTATGTCCGGCAACTCCGCTTTAAACCGCCCGTTAGGGTTGCGAGGATGGCCTATCACCCGGCCCGTCGCTTTTTGCAAGGCACAACACACGGAAGCGGCGAATGAAGCCGCCGAGGCGAGGATCGCCGGTCACGTCATGCTGGCGCGGAGCCATTCGCGAATTGCAGCGTGGTGGGGGTGGGTCTAGGAAACGGGCGGTCGCGTTGGTGGGTGCGATCCATCGGGGTGGTGGGGTGCAACACTTTGGCAAACTCGGTTGGCAGCTCCGCATCAGAAACCCTACACTGCGGCGGATGATTGTCCCGACCCGAGGAGGATGCACCGTGACCATGCGAACCCTCTTGCCGCGGGTCGCTCTCATCGGCGCCTTGCTAACCTTGGCCGTGGCCGCCCCGGCCTGGGCCCACGTCGTGGTCAGCCCCGAGGAGGTCACGGCCGAGGACTACGCGACGCTCACCGTCTCGGTGCCTACGGAGAAGGAGGTGCCGACCACGAAGGTCAGGGTGGAGGTCCCGGACAGGTTCGTCCTCTCCGGGGTGCAGCCCGTTTCCGGATGGGACTACTCCTTCGAGGAAGACCGCGGCCTGATCACGGCCGTCACCTTCTCGGGTGGGGAGATACGCCCCAGGGAGTTCCAGCAGTTTCTCCTGCAGGCCCAAGCCCCCGAGGAGCCCGGAGCGTACCCGTGGAAGGCGTTCCAGACCTACGAGGACGGCAGCGTCGTGGAGTGGGTGGGCGCCCCCGACTCGGAGGAGCCCGCCTCGGTGGTCGAGGTGGCCTCCGCCGGGTCAGCAGGTCATGGGTCGAGCCCGGAGCCGACGGCAGTTAGCGCCGAAGCCAGCGCTTCCCAAAAGGCGGGTGGCCAAGCGGAGAACCTCGCAGACACGGGCGGGACGAGCCCGGCCGTCTACGTGGGGCTTGCCTTCATGGGCCTGCTCGTCTCGGTTCTGCTGGCTCGGCGTATGCTGGGGTAAAGGATGCCGCCCAGGGTGGCCAAGAGGCGCTTAGCGCTCCTCGCGTGGCTCGCCGCCTCCTGGCTGCTGCTGGCGTGCGCACCGGCGCTCGCCCACGCCACCCTCGTAGGTGCTTCTCCACCGCAGGGCAGTGAGGTCTCCAAGGCCCCCGCTCGGGTAGAGCTACGGTTCAGCGAGCCCGTGGACGCGGAGTTCGATCCGGTGGTCGTGCGCGACGGCGGTGGGGTACGCGTAGACAAGGGCGACGCGCGCGTGAACCCGGAGGACGCGAGGGTAGTGCTGGCGGATCTCAAGAAGTTGCCCGAGGGTTCATACATCGTAAAGTGGCGGGTCACCTCCATCGACGGGCACGTCGTAGAGGGGCGATACGCCTTCGCCGTGGGCGGCACGGTCGATCACGGCAAAGACGAACACGGCCCCGCGCGTTCCCATCACGAAGAGTCCCAAGGCGCGGCGGGCCCTAAGGCAGAGGACCGGGGGACCGGACACCCCGATCGAGGACCGGAGCGGGAACACCAAGGTGGGCACCATGGGGGGCACCAGGGTGGTCACTCCGGGCACGCGCCGCCCGGCCGACTCGGACCGATGGCCGAGATAGACCACGGCTTCGCCCTCGCCGCCAGCGTGCTTCTCGCCGGCCTGGCTCCGTTCGCCGCGCTGGTGTGGCTACCGGCCAGCAGGGAGGTCGGCGAGGGTCGCGAAGCTCTCGTGTCCTTCGGCCCGCTGGCGTGGGCCCTGGTGTGCGCCCTCGCGTTCGCCGGCGCCAGCGAGGTGTCCATCTACGCGGTGCGCGCCTCGGGCGAGCCCTTAGGCTTGGCGCTGTTCCGGGATGCGCTGCTGGAGAGCAGGGTCGGCGCGGCGTGGCTCGCCCGGCTCGGCTTCGGGCTCCTCACGGCCGCCGCGATCTCCGCAGCGCTGAGGTGGGAGCGGGCCTGGCCGTGGCTGGGTGCGGTCGGGACGGGCGGCTTGCTGCTTATGACCCTGTCGGGGCTCAGCCACGCGGCCGCCACGGGACGCTTCTTGCCCCTCGCGGCGGACTGGGTGCACGCCATGGCTGCCGCCATCTGGACGGGCGGCTTGCTGGGGTTCGCCATAGCCGTGTTCTCGGGGCCGCTTCGGGGACTGCCCCCGGACCGGCGGACGAAGCTGCGCGAGCGCTCGGTACGGCGCTTCTCTTTGCTGGCCACCTCGGCCGTGGCGGTCCTCGCCGTCACCGGCCTGTACGCGGCCCTCATCCACGTCCCGAGTCCAGAAGCGTTGGTCGATACGCCCTACGGCCGCGCCCTCCTCGTGAAACTGGGGCTGCTGGCCGCCGTGCTCGCCGTAGGTGCATCGTACCTCCTGCTACGCGGCCGCGGGCCGTTCGGTCGCCTGATCGTTGTAGAGCTGGTCCTGGCGCTCGCGTTGTTCGTGGCCACGGGCTTCCTGACCAGCCTGCCGCCCGCGAGCGGCACGTAGAGCACGCGTGGGCGCCCTCCGGAGCGCTCTCCACCCCTGTGCGTGCAGCCGATACCGAAGGTTCCCAACTCTTCGGTTCGAGGAGTAGAATACCCGTATCGAAGAGACGCCACGAAAAGATCGACCCCCATCCCCCCGGCACAACGGACCGTTGCTGCTGCTCGCCGTCGCGTCCGTCCTCGCGGCGGGCGTGGCGCTGGCTATGCTGCTCGCCTCCGTGCCCCCCGGCGACGACTCCCCGGAGGCGGGCTTCGCCCGCGACATGATCGTCCACCACGGCCAGGCCGTGCAGATGGCCGAGATCGTGCGCGGCAGGACCGAAAGCGACGCGGTGAGGCTCCTGGCCTCGGACATCTCCCTCACCCAGCAGGGCCAGATAGGCATCATGCAAGGATGGCTTCAGGTATGGGGCTTGCCCGTCACCGGATCGGAGCCCGCCATGGCGTGGATGGGCCACCCCACCGAAGGCCCCATGCCCGGCATTGCGCCCCCCGCGGAGATCGACCGCCTTGGCACGCTCCCTCCCGACAGGGCGGACGTCTTGTTCTTGAGGCTCATGATCGCCCACCACGAGGCCGCCATACCGATGTCCAGAGCGATCCTCCAACGCACCGACGAGCCCGAGGTCGAGCAACTCGCCAAGGACATAAAAAGGTCGCAGAAGGCGGAAATTGAGAACATGAGGGCTATGGTGTACGCGAGGGTGGGAAACTCCGCGGAGGTGGGCCTGGAACCGGCCAACGGCTCGGGTACGACGGGAACGGCGACCCTATCTAAGGCCGATGGCGGTGGAGTGAAGGTGGTTCTGGACGTCTCGGGGCTTCCCGGCTTGGGGACGATGTACCTGGCGCACATCCACCCCGGCACCTGTGCCGAGGAGGAAGGCGGCCAAGAAGGAGCGAGCGCGGTCGAACACGCACACTCCCACCACGAGCACGGCGCCACAGCGGAGGAGATCGAGTATCCCCTCTCCCCGATCGATCCGGACGCCAAGGGCGATGGGACGAGCACCACGGTGGTGCACAACGTCACCCTCGAGGGCTTGCTCTCGGGCGAGCCCATGCACGTCAACGTCCACGAGCCCGGCCCCGGGGAGCCACCGCCGGTGACGTGCGCCAACCTCAACGAAGCGGTGTAGCCTTTCCCTGCGGGGGCACGAGGAGGATGCTCGGAGGACGGCAAGCTAAGCCGCCTGGCATGAAGCGGCTAAGTATCTCCAAGTGAACATTGGATTTCCACGGCTCTCAGCAGGCGCAATGCGTGAAGGACGGCCTGCTTCAACTCGCCCACCGAATCGTAGAACCGGCGCGGCATCAGGAAACCCTTGAGCCTTCGGCACACTCCCTCGATGAGGTTCAGGTGCGGGCAGTAGGCCGGCAGCCGGTAGAGGGTTAGCCCCCTCGCCTCCCACCACTCCTCACGCTCTCGGACGACTCCGGCGGTGTGAAACGGGGCGTTGTCCAAAACCACCACGCAAGGTTTG
>JBKPSF010000133.1:0-13522 GCA_046734875.1 Actinomycetota bacterium
GGCCTGACGAAGACGTCTACGTCCGAGGCCATCCTGGGACCGTCGGAGAGGCCGCCGCCGACGCGCAAGTTGAAGCCGACCGTGCCGTCTTCCAGGCGGGCGGGGAGCATGCCTACGTCGTTGATCTCGGCCTGCGCGCAGTCTTCGAGGCATCCGGTGACGCTCATCTTGAACTTGCGGGGCAAATTCGCGTACTCACGGTTTCCCGTGAAGTACGCGCTTATCGCCTGCGCCACGGGGAAGGCGTCGATTTCCTCGTGGTGGTCGAGGCCGGAGACGGGACAGCACAGCACGTTGCGGGCCGAGTCGCCGCAAGCCTGCACGGTCGTGATACCGACCTCTTCCAGGCGGCCCCAGATCTCCGGTACGTTCCTCATCTGGATCCAATGCATCTGCACGTCCTGGCGCGTGGTCAGGTCGAGAAAGTTGTTACCGAAATGGGGGTTCGGGATGGGACCGCGGGCGAAATCCGCGGCTATCTTCCCGATAACCACCGCCTGCTCCGGCGTGAGGACGCCGCCAGGGACCTTGATCCGCAGCATGAAGGCGTCGCCGCCCTGCTTCTGCGGGTAGATGCCGACCCACTTGAGCCGCTCGACCTCGCCGGGGACCTCGTCCATCGCCGAAAGGTCCTTGGAGTAGGTGTCTATGATCGCCTGACGCACCTCCAGGGGATGGCGCGCCTGTTTGATGCGTTCGACCTTGTTTAGGGTCTGGTCTTCCCTTAGGAATTTCATGTTTTTAGACCTTTATCGGAGAGAAGAATCTTGGAATCAGGCTCCCGCCCTGCTGACCTGGCCGTCCTCGAAATGGAGGCCGCACTCTGTCTTATCCAGCCCGGCCCAGCGGCCGGCCCTGGGGTCCTCGTCGTCGTGGACGGGCCTGGTCTGCGGCTCGCAGCCTATGCTCTTGTAGCCCTGGTGCAACAGGGGGTTTACGGGCACGTCGTGAGCCCTCACGTAATCCCAGACCTGCGCCTCCGTCCAGTGCGGCATGGGCGCTATCTTGGCCGCCCCGTAGCGCTCCTCCCAGGCGACGACCTGCGTGCCTACCCTCTGAAGGGTCTGCTCCCTGCGGATGCCGGTCATCCAGGCGTCGTAGCGGTTCAGGGCCTTCTGCAGAGGCTCTATCTTCCGGATCTGGCAGCACAGGTTCGGGGTGCAGGTGCGCATCTGCTCGCCGTAGCACTCGACCTGCTCCTCGATGGTCATCTCGGGCCGCAAGACCTCGACGGGCAGCTTGTAGCGCCTTATGACCTCCTCGCGGAACTCGGCGGTCTCCTTGAAGATAAAGCCGGTGTCGATGGTCAGGACGGTGACCTTGTCGGTGACCTTGGAGATCATGTCCAGAAGCGCCATGCCCTCGCCACCGCCGAACGAGGCCGAGAGCGCCAGGCCCTCACCGTAGGTCTCGACAGCCCACTCTATAACCTCCCAGGGGTCCGCGCCCTCCAGAAGCTCGGACTCCCGCGCCAGCGCCTCCGGGCCGGGTAAGATCCTGTCGTTGCGCTTAGAACGCAGGGATTCGTGCATCGCTCCACCCTCCAATGTGACTAATGAACTAGAACAAGGGGTTGAATTCAGGCCCGCACGCTACATCGCGCGCCCGTGCGAGGGGCCATCAGCATTCGCCCCGTCGCCCGTCCCTGCGTGCCGTGCAACTCCATGCGCCGGATACTAAGCGCCAGATAGCCATACGTCAACAAAAATCCGATAATTTTCGTCGGGATTAACCAGATTTCGCTCTCATTTCAGCATTTCAGGTTTGCTGATGGTCGGCTGATTGCTCGTTTCGCGCAAGGGATCCAACGTCGTGACGTGGTCTGCGCAAAGACCTACACCTCGTCAGGACCCCATCCCGCTTTCGCGAGAAAGACGGTCGGGAGCACGAAGAAGACGCTGCCCACCTGAATAGCTGACAAGCGGAGCCAGGCGAAGCCGGGCGCAGCGTGCCGACAAGCGAAGCCGGAGGCTGAGCGAGCTGACGAGGCGCGGAGCGCCGTGCTGAAAGCGGAGGCGAAGCCGGAGCGTGCTGACGCGCGCTGGCGCGCGTCACCGGAACATGTCCCTCTCGGGCGGCATGAGGAGGTCCTTGCCTGTGCCCGAAGCTGGCGAGTAAGAGTAGCCTCGTATGATGGCTAGGGGGATTCCGTCGGTCTTGCCCATTACTAGCTCGGCCGCGGCGGCGAGCTCGTCGGCGACGGCGAGGACGCTCGCCTCCATGGGGTAGCCGTGCGGGTCGGGAATGCCCCTGTAATCCGCTATGGGGTCCATGCCGGCGACGCCGATGGCGACGTCGGTTATCCCGTGGCGCCAGGCGCGGCCGAAGGAGTCCGAGATGACGACGGCAACCTCGACGCCGGGGTCTTTGGCGAGGGCGTCGCGGAGGTTTGTCGCGGAGGCGTCGGGGTCTACGGGGAGCAGGCAGACGGTGTCGTCTCCGGGTACGTTCGAGGCGTCGACGCCGGCGTTGGCGCAGACGAAGCCGTGGTGGGTCTCCGAGATCACGATGCCGCGGTCCATGCGCACGATGCGGCGACTCTCCCTGAGGACGACCTCGATGTGGCGCGGGTCCTTCCCGTGGCGGACCGCGTAGCCCTTCGCCAGCGCGGAAGGTTCGACAGTTTGGAGATCTACCAGACGGCCTTCGGCCTTGCTGACGATCTTGTGCGTCACGACGAGGACGTCGCCCGCCCGCAAATCGCCGGCCACGGCGGAAGAGATCATTTTGTTCAAATCGTCGTCGGGACGAACCTCGGGGAAGTCCTCGACACCGAGCACCTCCAACCCCTTCACGGGCGCGCCGCCCCGCTTTTCTTGAGGTGCGCCAGCTCCCCCGCAGTGTCGAGGTCGAAGGCGAGGTGGGGCCGCTCGCAAACTCTAGCCTCCAGGCCACGGCTGCGGGCGGCTTCGAGGTGCGCCTCGAAGCTGTCGGGGCCGAAGGCGAAGGGCAGTGCGTCGGGGGGTCGGGTCAGGAGCGCGTTCGTGCCCGAGCGCGCCCCGTCCGGGGAGACAACCACAGATTTTCCCTCCGAAGCCCGGAGCACGGCCAGCACGTCGTCAGCGTCGAGGAGCGGCAGGTCCGCGGGGAACACGAGCAGCGTGGACGAGCCGATCTCAAGCGCCCTGCGCCTTCCTTCCTCCAGTGCAGGGTTGAGACCGCGACTCTCCTGGAGGAGGGGCGTCGCGCCGCGCCTCTGCGCCTCGTTCAGGACGATCCTGTCGGGGCTCACCACGCACACGTCCTCGACGCCCGCCTCCCCGATAGCGGCCAGAACATGGCCCATCATGTACAGGGTGAGACCCGCCCGGGCGCCAGGGTCCAGGATCGGGGCGAGCCGGCTCTTGGTCCCCAGCAGGTCCTTGACGGGCACGACCACGGACACGCCGGAGGCAAGGCTCAACGCGCCACCATCCCCGCGCCGAACTCCAGCGTCTCCGAGGCGAGGCGCGTGCGGTCCTTGGCCTCGCGCATCACCGAACCGGTCACGAGAACGCGCATACCCATGGCTTCTATGCCGGCCCGTTCGTCTCCATCGACCGTGTCCACCACCATTCCGTCCACGAGGTCACCGTATATCGCGGCTACGCCCGTGGCCGAGACCTCGTGGCCGAGCGAGAGGAGCATCTTGTCGGCAGGGCCCTTGAGCGCCCGGCCGCCGACGATCGGGCTGACGGCCACCCTGGGGGCCCGAGAGAAAGCCAGGACCTCCCTCATGCCGGGGAGGCCCAGGATCGGGCCGACGCTAACGACAGGGTTCGAAGGACAGATGATGATGACGTCGGCGCCGGAGATGGCCGTGAGCACCTCCCCTGACGGCCTCGCGTCCTCGATGCCGCGGAGTTCGACCCCGAGCACCTCGTCCCTCTGCCCGCGGCGCACGAAGTACTCCTGAAACTCCAGCCTGCCTTCGGGGGTGTCGAGCACCGTAGAGACGGGATCGTCGCTCATCGGAAGAACATGGCTTTGGATCTCGAGGGCGCCAGCGAGCGCTCTCGTCACCTCTGTCAACGTCTCGCCCGAGCGCAGGCGGTGGGTCCTTAGCGTGTGGGTCGCGAGGTCCCTGTCGCCGAGCTTGAACCAGGTGTCCTCGCCGTAGCGCTCGAGCATGTTCAGCGTCTCGAAGGACTCGCCAGAGATGCCCCAGCCGGTCTCCGGGTTGGCGATGCCGGCGAGCGTGTACATGACCGTGTCGAGGTCGGGACAGATGTGTAGCCCCCAGAGGTCGAAGTCGTCGGCCGTGTTCACGACCACCGTGAGATCCCCCGCCGGCAGCGCGTCCTGCAGGCCCGCGGCCAGCTTCGCACCACCGACCCCGCCGGCCAGCGCCACAACGTTCATCGCGCCCCCGATATCGAGTAGCCTCTCCTAAGAGCCACGATCATCCCCGAGCTTGTCGATGGTGTAGGTGGTCAGGGCGAGAATGCTGAGGGCGTCGGTGATCCTACCGTCCAGCGCCATGGCCAAGGCCTCGCTTAGGGGGACCCGCCGCACGCCGATGACCTCGGTTCCCTCATTGTGCGGCTCTCCCGGCACGAGGTCCGTGGCGAGAAACCAGACGGCGTGCTCGTCGGCTACGGAGTTGGAGAGGAAAGCCTCCCCTAGCCTTACCCAGTCTCTCGCTTCGAGGCCGGTCTCTTCCCTGAGCTCGCGCCTGGCCGCCTGCAAAGGCTCCTCGTCCTCCGGGCAGCCGCCTTCCGGGATCTCCCACGAGTAGCGCTGCAGCGGGTAGCGGTACTGGCCGACGAGGTAGACGTGGTCGCCTTCCACGGGCAGGACGCCGACGGCGGTGTTCTTGTAGTGGACGACGCCGTAGATGCCAGGCTCGCCGTCGGGCCTGATGACGTTGTCTTCGCGGACCGAGATCCAGGGGTTCTCGTAGACGCGCCTCGAACCGAGCGTCCGCCACGGGTTATGGGTCTGTTCCTGCCTCAAGATCTCTCCATACAAGGGATTCCCTGCCGCAGCACCGCCGAGCCTGTATCCGGGCTGCTATCTTAGCACCACGGTCGTTTCAGGAACCCGGTCGCCTCCCGACCCAGACGCCCTCGAAGTGATCCGAGTCCTTCTTTCTAAGCCGTGGACCTCGGTCCGTCGCGCTCGTTATCGTAAGCAATAGCGGAGCTTCCTGGACAAAGCTTCCCTGTTCGCGTTATCATTATGTGCAGTAGGAGGGCTACAGACAGGCGGTACCCGGTTCCGTGAACAGGATAGAGAACAGGCTCAACAACCCGAAAGCCGTGATACTCGTGGGGTCTATCGCGGTAGCCCTCAACGTCGTGTTGTACTTCGGCTTCTTTCTGCCCAGGATGATGCCGATTATCGAGCATGCCTACGCTTTCAGTAGCTCAGTTCCTGAGGCGATCATAGGTAGGCAGGACTTTCGGGAGATCGGATCTCATCCCACAGCAAGCGATAAGGTCACAGCAAGCGATAAGGTCAACTTCGAGTCAGGGTCCCAACCTCAGGCGAGCAGCGAGACTCAATTCAAGGCAGAGGCTCTCTCCCAGATGAACAGTGCTTCATCTCTCGCGACGCCTGGTGGGGTGGACACGAGCACGCCTCCCGATTCATCTTCCGGCGATTCATCTTCCGGCTCATCACCCGCGTCCGCGCCTGCCCAGTCGCCCGAGTCCCCCCGATCATCGTCTGTGGCCCCCGAGCCGACTGCTTCCGCGCAGCCGTCCGCGCCCTCCGAAGCCGCTGCGCAACCCCAATCTTCGGCATCCCCCGAAGCTTCCAACCCTCATCAGTCGTCTGTGCCTCCCGCGTCGTCTTCTGTGCCTCCCGCGTCGTCTTCTGTGCCTCCCGCGTCGTCTTCTGTGCCTCCCGGGTCGTCCGAGCCCACTGGTGGGCCCACTGGTGGCCCCCCTGGTGGGTCATCCTCCAGCGTACCTCCGGGGCCTCTGACGCCGCCTCCTGCTGGAGCGCAATACCCGCAATAAGCCAAGCTCTCTCCGGGGCCTCGAGAGACGGGCTCGTTGCAATCCCACGAAATCCGCACGGCCGCTAACTGGGGCATGGAGATCCTGGTCGCTGAGCCCTTCGACGACCCGGAAGACGGCTTCGGGCTGCAGCAGGCCGTGTTGGAGGAGGTCACGGCAGGCGAGCGCGGCGCCGTCGCCCTGATCTGGACCTCCTCGCGCTACGTGGGGGCGACGAGACAGGAGACACGACTCTCCGGCTTCCCGGTGGCGACGGAGGCGGCCTCCGGGCTCGGCTTCCCCGTCTTGGTGCGCAACTCCGGAGGGGGAGCCGTCGCTGCGAACAGGGGATCGCTTTCTTTTTCGCTGACCTTCCCCGTAGCGGACCTGCGTCACGGCCTCTACGAGCGCTACTCGGAGGGTTTGGACCTCATCGCCTCGGCACTCTGTCGCGTCGGCGTCGGGGCGGAACGCGGAGAGGTCGAGGGCGAGTTCTGTCCCGGCGCCTACTCCGTGCGCTCCGGAGGTGCTATGGGCGTCAAGCACGCAGGGTTGGCGCAGCGGGTCACCCGGCGGGCCGCGCGTCTCGAAGCCCTCATCCTAGTCTCCCAGACGGACGAAGTCAGGACGGTCCTGGAACGCTTCTACGGCCTCCTCGGGCTGCCGTTCCGTCCGGAGAGCGTCGGGGATTTGCCTGTGGACGTTCCGGCGGTGGTCAGGGCTCTCTCGCAAGAGGTGGGCGGGCGGTACGGGGCCTCGGAAGGAAGGATCGGCGGGAAGACCATGGAGCGGGCGTCGCGGGGCGAGTGGCGTTTCATCCCTGATTCGGGCACCTCGATATAGGGTAAAGTCTTTGCCCATGGAGTTCGTCTTTAACGCGTTCGTGACGCTGCTTGTTGTCATCGATCCGCTGGGTATGGCCCCCATCTTCGGCGCGCTCACGCAGGGCTTCTCCGAGAAGCAGAAGCGTGAGTCGGCAATCAGGGGTACGCTGCTCGGCTCCCTCATCCTTTTCGTGTTCGCTATCATCGGCGACGTGCTGCTCGAAGCACTCGGGATCGGACTTCCAGCATTCCGGATCGCCGGCGGAATGCTGCTCTTTTTGCTCTCGCTCGACATGGTTTTCGCCAGGCCATCGGGGATGCGTGCCACGACCGTGCAGGAACAAGAGGAAGAAGAATACCAGCAGGACATCTCCGTCTTTCCCCTGGCCATCCCGCTTCTCGCGGGTCCTGGCGGCATCACCACCGTCCTTCTTTACACCGGCGGCAGCAGCCCGGCCCAGGTGGCGCTGTTCATGGTGGTGCTCCTCGTGGTTATGCTCGTCACCCTGGGCTCGTTGCTGCTTGCCCCACGCGTCATGCGGCTCCTAGGGGAGACGGGAGCCAACGTGCTCTCGCGGGTCCTCGGGGTCCTGCTCGCCGCCCTCGCCGTCCAGTTCGTGATCGACGGCCTCCAGAGAAGCCTCGCGTAGAGCATTTCAGCTTCGATATTCCGTATCGATGGTTGCCACAGAAGACGAGCCCCTTCGAAGTGGTGCCTGAGATTGAGCGATCGAGGGCAGAGCTTTTCTTTCTGGCTGAAGTGCTGACTGGCTGAAATGCTGAAATGCTGACATATACTCTGCGTCATGTCTGACGCGCCCATTGTGATAGTCGGCGGGGCCACCTGGTGGCCTTCGGGTTACCGCAACTTTGCGAACACGCTGCGGGAGATTTCAGGCCGCGAGGTCCACGTGGCCCCGTTGACGCCCCTGGACTGGGCCGTCGGTTACTTCCGGGGCTTCGGGCAACTCGTGTTCGAGGTGGCGAGCACGGTGGATAAGGCCCTTCTGGGTAGCGAGGCGAAGAAGGTTGTTCTCGTGGGGCATTCGGCGGGCGGGCTCGCCTGCAGAGTGTATATCGGGGGGGACCCACCTTACGGCGGCCGGCGTTACTCCGGGCACCGGCGGGTGGAGCGCCTGATCTCGCTGGGCACGCCCCACAACGTGAGGGATAACGCACGACTCGCCCCCATCGCCCGAGTAAACGACCTCTTCCCCGGCGCCTTGCACTCGGACCTGCGCTACCTCTCCGTCGCGGGAGACGCCGTGGACGGCGCCACTTCCGAGAGGGCCCGCAAGCGCTACGAGCGGTTCGTCGAGGACGGGAAGGTAGGTGGGGATGGTGTCGTGCCGGTCGAGGCAGCCCTGCTTCCCGGCTCGGAGAACGTCGTCCTGGACGGGGTCCATCACAACCGCCGTCTCGGCCTCTGGTACGGCTCGGACAGGGAGACGATCGAACGCTGGTGGACCGAAGGATCGCACGGTCTCCAGGAGGTTCGGCATGCCGGGAGGGGCGAGGATGCCGGCTGACGGCGTCAGCGAGCAGGGATATAGCTGGGAGGTCGTGGGCGCCAATGCCGACGCTTTGCGGAGCGCGATGAGCCATTTCCCTACAGGCGTGACGGTGGTGACGAGCGGGCAGGAGGAGAGGGTCGAGGGCATGACGGCGAACGCGGTGATCTCGGTTTCCCTCGACCCGTTGCTCCTCCTGGTTAGCGTCCACAAGGACGCGCGCATCAACCCGCGCATCAAGGAGGAGGGGTACTTCGCGATCAGCCTGCTCGCCGACGACCAGGAGGGGCTGAGCAGGCTCTTCGCCTCCCCCGAGCGTTCCAGCGGCCTGCCGGCCCTTCATTCTTTGGGCGGCGGCTACGGCTCGACCGGCGCGCCGCTTGCGGCCGGGGCGCTGGCGGCGATCGAATGCGAGCTTCAGGACACCTACTACGGGGGCGACCACGACCTGTTCTTGGGTAGGGTCGTCGAGGTGCGCCTGGGCGACACGCGCAAGGGACCCCTGATCTTCCACGAGGGCGCCTACCCTTCCCTGAAACCGCCCACCCATCCCGAACAGTCCGGAGCCTTCGTAGACTCCGTCAGGGGCTTCGACGCCCGCCTGAACCGCCTGCGCGACAGGAGGAGGCGCTAGGTGTTCGGCCAGGATCTGCTCCCCATCGTCCGCCCCCTCCCCGTGGATACGGAGGGCCTCGCCTTTGTCGAGGGCACCATGGAAGACGGCATGATCGCAAGTGGCAAGACCCGCTCCCCGGCGACGGGCGAGGACTACGAAATAAGGCACGGCTACCTCGATCTCCTGCGGTCTCGCATCGGGGCCGACAGCGTCGCCAACCTCACCAACTTCCTTCCCGGCGCGGGACGCGGCTACGAACCGCTCTGGCGCGTCCGATCCTTGAGGTTGCTAACCGGCGAGCCCTTCCCGAACGAGCGAGAGCTGCGGATCATCAAAGACCTGGTCCGGCCCATTTCCGGCGGCTGTTACCTCGATCTGGGCTGCTCGGCCGGCCTCTACACCCGCAGCCTCGCCAGGGACAAGGATGCCACCGTCCTCGGCATAGACATCTCCCCATCTATGCTCAGGGAGGCCGACCGCCGTGCCCGGCGGAGCGGGACGAGGCCGTCATTCGTCCGGGCCAACGCCCAGAACCTACCCTTCTTCGACGGCACGTTCTCGGGGGCGGTCTGCGGCGGCACCCTCAACGAGTTCGGTAACCCCGCCAGGGTACTTCGGGAGACTCACCGCGTCCTCGCAGGGGGAGGCCGGCTCGCCATCATGGGCATCCTGCGCGCCGAGACCCGGCGCGGACGCCGCCTCCAGCGTCTCCTCTCCACCGGCGGCATCAGGTTCTTCGACCCTGACGAATTGTCAAGCCTCCTGGATCACGCGGGCTTCGAGCCTGACCCTTTACGGACAGACGGCCCCGTCTTCTTCGCCGGCGCAACTAGTAAGGGCTGATCCAACGACATCCGGCCAGCACGTGCCTAGCTTCTCCGCCGACCGGGTATAGAGCCGTCGTCTTACAACGCATCTACCGTCTCTGGGGTCGGGAGCGCGCCCTGGGCGCCTTCCTTCGTCACCGCCGCAGCGCCGGCGCGCACGGCGTAGGCTACGGCGTCTTCCAGGGGATCGCCTCTCGCGAGCTTTGCGGCGAGGGCGCCGACGAAGGCGTCGCCCGCCCCGGTGGTGTCCACGACTTCGACCTCAGGGCTAGGGACGTGTTTAGTCGACCCTCCATCAGAAAAGACGGCACCATCTGGTCCGAGCGTGATCACGACCGACTTCGGTCCCAGGGCCAGCAGCTCGGGGGCGGCAGAGAGTGTCGCCTCTACACCTTCGACCTTCTACTCCAGGAGGAAGGCAGCTTCGTGCTCGTTGACCACAAGGGGGTCGAGCTTCTCGAGAAGCTCTCGCGGAACCTGTGTCGTGGGTGCCAGATTTACGAGCGTGCGGGTTTCCTGCTCTGCGGCGACTTCGACGGCCCGCGCGACGACCTCGGGCGGGACCTCCATCTGGGCTACGAGAACGCTCGCTTCCCCGATACGCTCGGAAGCATCTTCAGCGTCCTCTGTCGAGAGGCTGCGGTTGGCGCCGGGGGCTACCGTGATCGCATTTTCCCCGTCGGGCGTGACGGTTATGAAAGCGGTGCCCGTGGACCAACCTGACGAGACCCCTATCAAGCTCGTGTCCACGCCCTTGTCGGTGAGGGCCTCTACGAGCGGCTCGCCGAGACCGTCGTCGCCCACGCGTCCCAGAAACGTCACCTCCGCGCCGAGGAGGGCGGCAGCCGCTGCCTGGTTGGCGCCCTTGCCGCCGTTGCCTTTCGAGAGCTGCGCGTTCGTGACCGTCTCGCCGGGCTCGGGACGGCGCTCCACACTCAGGACGAAATCCTGGTTTATGGAACCTACGACGAAAACATCGGCCACGGTGGTTCTCCTCCTCCGACCGGTCGCCCTCTACTTCAAGAGCTCGGGGACCTTGGGATCGACCTCCACGTCGAGCAAGTAGGGCCTTCCGGCGTTTATGGCCCGCTCGAGGGCAGGGAGGAGATCCCTATCCTCTTCGACCAGCTCGCCGTCGACGCCAAGCCCCCTCGCGACGCCGATGAAGTCTATCCCTTCCACGTCGAGACCTGGCACCGTATCCCCCGCGCCGAGGGCGTCGCGGAAGCCTTTGAGGATGGAGTATCCCCGGTTGTTTATCACGATAAAGGCGACGTCGGCCCCGTAGCGGGCCGCGCTCCAGAGCGCCTGGACCGAATACATGGTTGACCCGTCGCCCACGACGCAGACCACGGGCCGCTCCGGTACCGCGAGCTTGAACCCGACGGAGCCGGGCATGCAGAACCCAAGGCCCCCCGCCGCCGAGGTGTGGTAGCCACCAGGCCTGTTGACACTGACGTACCGGTGGAGCTTGGCCATGCTGGAGGCCGTCTCGTCGAAGATAACCGCCTCTTCGGACAGAGCTCCCGCAAGGGCATGCATAAGGTACTCCACCGATATCGGCGTTCCTGACTCCGGCGCAGGTGGCGACTCCTGGGCGGCCGGGGGCACACGGTTCGTCTCGGGCAGCAGCTTGGTAAGGACCCGGATCGCGAGCCCCACGTCACCGACGAGGCTCTCGCCAACGGCCGCACGGGCCGCCTCATCGGAATCTTCCGAGACGTGGAGAACCCTTGTTCCTGGCATGACGGTCGGACCGGGGGCGTAGGGATAGTAGAGGAACACGGGCGCGCCGAGGACGAGCACGACGTCGTTGTCCGAGAGCATCTCGGCGATCGGCTTCTGGGCCGGCGGGAGATGGCCCTGGAAGAGCGGGTGGCCCTGGGGGAATCCGGCGAGCGGGGAGACGGGGTCCTGCCAGACGGGGGCCGCGAGCTTCTCGGCGAGAACCACGACGTCGTGGAAGGCGCCGGCCCGATCTACGCCAGCTCCCGCGACGATGGCGGGATTCTGCGCCCCAGCGAGATGGCGCGCGAACTGTTCAATGCCGTCGGGGTCGGGGGCCGTGCTGTGGACCACGCCGTGGTCTTCGAGCGGTTCGGCTTCGGCGTCCCAGTCGTCCATCGGGATCGAGACGAAGACAGGGCCCCTGGGGTGCTGCATCGCGGTGTTGTAGGCGCGACGGATCTCCCCAGGCACGTCGGCGGCCCGCACGGGCTCGAAGCTCCTCTTTACGTAGGGTTTGGCCAGCTCGACGAGCTCTCCGGTGAGCAGCGGCTCCGTGGCCCTGTGACGCCTGTCCTGTTGGCCGGCGGTTACCACGAGCGGGGTCCTGTTGTGCCAGGCCGTGATCATGGCCCCCATAGCGTTGCCGAGCCCCGGCCCGGTATGCAGGTTGACCAGGGCCGCCCGCCCCTTCCCCTGGGCAAAGCCCTCGGCCATCCCGAGCACCGTCGCCTCCTGCAGGCCAAGCACGTAGCGGAAGTCCTCGGGGAAATCTTTGAGGAAAGGCAGCTCCGTCGAACCGGGGTTACCGAAGACCGTCGTCATCTCCAGACGACGCAAGAGATCTAAGGTTGACTCACGAACCGTGGCCATCGCGCCCCTCCCTGCTCGAGAACTACCCCTCTGGGAAATATATCAGAGGGGGCGCTGGAGCTTTGCCTACCTTCTGCTTGATGCGATCTGGCGCACGATCACGGAGGCTAGCGTGAGCGCTATCGCCCTGACGATCCCTTGCAGGACGGCTTCTGTTATATCGTCCCTTATGCCCCTGCGCTCGGGGATCTGCTCTCCTATGAACCTGGTCAGCGGCTGGGTCAGCCCGATGGATATGCCTATGGAAAGCAGCGTAAGAAGCCGCTTCTGGGTCTTGTCGCTCAACGCACTCCTCCCTGCCGGCGGGGCTGGGGCGCCCATGCCGCGCATCTCTCTCGCCTTGTCGAAGCCGGGGACCGTGATCTTGTACTCGGAAGGGTTGCTCCCCGCCGCGATGAACCTCTGGTCCACCAGATATCTGACCGCGATGTCGCACTCCGTCGATTCGGGGTCGAGGCCAGCCTTCTGCGCCGCGCCCTCCCCGGACGCCCCCCCGAGTGGCACCGGCTCCGTGATCTTGCCCTCCGACAGCTCGTAGAAGGCGCCGAGGAGCCTCATCGCATCCTCTTCTACCCCGCTCGTGACCGCCGTCGTGTTCCCCTCGGCCAACGGACGACCATTGGACGGATTCTGCATCTACGCCTCACCGCCTTTCGTCTTTAGGTCGCCCCTGCCTCTTCGTCCCACACGGGCCTCCTGTCCGGTCGTCTTGCGGCAATAAGACCGTACCCGGCCTTCATGCCGCCTAACCCTATATCTTCGTAAGGTTACAACCTGAAGTGTAGAATGGTCCAGGCAGCGTTTCGAGGATTGATCAAGGTCAGGATGTCAGAAGCGAGAAAAACGGTCCTGGATAACCGCTACGACGTCGGCCGACCGCTCGGCAGCGGAGGCATGGGCGAGGTGTTCCTCGCCCGCGACCGCGTGCTCGGGCGCGACGTGGCCCTGAAGGTGCTTAGAACCCAGTACGCCGGCGACCGCGAGTTCGCCGAGCGCTTCAAGCGGGAGGCCCAGAGCGCCGCCAGCCTCTCGCACCCCAACATCGTCCAGGTCTACGACAGGGGCGACACGGAGGACGGGTCCTCCTACATCGCCATGGAGTACGTGCCAGGTGGCACGCTCAAGGAGAAGATCGTCGCCGAGGGGCCGCTGGGGGCGCGGGAGGCCGCGGCGCTCGGGGCGCAGGTCGCCGAGGCGCTCGGGGCCGCCCACGAGCGGGGGA
>JBKPSF010000134.1:0-1747 GCA_046734875.1 Actinomycetota bacterium
CAAGTGGGCGAGAACCTGCCCGAAGAGCTCGTCGTCGTCTGCTGCACTAATGCTCCGGTGACAGTTGCACAGACGGACACAAAACAACTTGCGCACCGCTCCTCCTCTCCGTTCTGCACCGTTGGCGCAGCATATTCCCGACGTTGTCTACTTTCTCTATTACTTTAACAAAGAATATCCTAAACGACAGTAGCGTAGGCTGCAACCCAAAGATGGAGGGGTTGTTTTCACCTCGATGTGCACGTGGCTTCGCTGGCGGGGGCTCCCGGCGCCCGCTCTTGGGAATGGGGAAAGCACGCACTCCGGTGAATAAGGGCAAGAAGAAAGAGGCGGAGCCAGAAAGGCTCCCTTCCAACCCCCGGTCCTTAGGCCTCAAAGGGCTAGGGTGTGTCTGGACCAACGGCAGGCTAAGACCCTGCTAGGTTGAACTGTTTACCCGATTAGATCATCTGCCCTTCGACCACCATCTCATGGATTTTCCATACGGGATCCCACACCCCATCTTCCATATTTGATAGGAGTGTAACGGCAATATCCTGATCTGGGAAATGGCGGATCAGGCCACTGACGCCAACGTTCACCCCCTCTTTTTCAAAGCAGACGACCTTGCTCGCTTGATCAACGTAGAACCATAATCCGTACCCATACATCTCCGTCCAGGTATCTCTCGTGGTGCTCGACGGCCAAATTCGATGCACGACTTGAGGTGTGAGGAATGCTCTGGTCAGTTCGGGCGAAAGGAGCTCGCCCACCCTCACTGCCCGCAAGAATCGGTCCAGGTCAGCGACCGTCACATGGGCGCCACTATCCGGCGACCCGATCGGTGGGAAGGAGTAGATGTTCTTTTTCCAGCCCACGACATGCCCTGTTGCGTCGCGACTCGGGTCACATCCTTCGGCAACGTTGTGGTTGACGCGATCCATCCGGAAGAAGTCGGAGGCCGTCATGCCCGCTTCGGCGAACACGTTGGCGCGGATGTAATCACGGTAGCTCATCCCGCTGATGGTTTCGATCAGGAGGCCCAGGAGGACGTAGCCGCAGTTGCAATAGCGGCACCCTTCTCCTGGGGGGAAGTTGGCCGGCTTGTTTACGAATTGGGGCAGGAAGTCGCTGGTTTCGACGACGGAGTAGTTGGGCTTCGTCTTCCACACATCTTCGTAACGTTCGCCCGCCTCTTCGTCGGCGTCGTCGCCTATGCCCGAGGTATGGGTGAGCAAGTGAAGGACGTTAACTTCCTTCGAGAGCGGCGTGTCTTCCAGGCCCAAGCGCCCCACCACGAGTGTATCGAAGGCAAGCAGCCCTCTGTCGATCAGCTGTAACGTGGCGATTGCGGTAAAGAGTTTGGTTACAGAGGCCGTATCGAAACGCGTATCCAGGGTGTTGGGCACTAGCCACGCGCGGCTAGCGTAACCGTAGGCGCGAGCATACAACTGGGTCGCGCCTCGCGTGATGAGCACCGCACCGGAGAACAGATCCTGGGCGCCTCGGTGCCGAAAATACTCGTCCAGTACGTGGGTCCAATGCATGAGGCCCTTCCCAAGCGCTCCATCGTGCTCCGGTAACCTTCGACATCGCCGTGGAGGAGAGCCGGAGGACCGCGGTGCCGCTTCAACGCAACATGGTCGCACCTTCGGACGGTCGTAGCAAATACTGGCGCGTGTTGCGTAGCCTCTCGGCCAGGCAAGGCGAACTTCTGAGAACTCCGTCATGAAACTGTCTGAAAAGCCTCATGAACGGGCCAATCTCC
>JBKPSF010000135.1:0-6509 GCA_046734875.1 Actinomycetota bacterium
CCGTGGATCAGACGTATCGCCAGCAGACGCTGGACAATCTCGATCGCTTCAGAAATTTCACCTCGACCCGCGAGACGTTCTTGAAGAACGGGAACGCGCCGGCCGTCGGCTCGACGTTCCGCAACCGCGACCTCGCCGCGACCTACACCCGCATCGCAAACGGCTCAGACGCCGCCTTCTACTCGGGCCGCACCGCCCAGGCCATCGTGGACGCCGTGCAGGACCCGCCGGTGGTTTCCAAACCGACACGCAACGTGCGGCCCGGCCTGATGACGACGACCGACCTCGCCGGCTACCACGCAGAGGATCGCGCCCCGACCGTTACCTCCTACCGTGGGTTGCAGGTGTACGGGATGGGACCACCCTCCTCCGGCGGCTCAACCGTGGGCGAGGCGCTCAACATCCTCGAGGGCTACCCGATGGGTGACCTTTACCGCGACGCCAAGCTCCGCGACGACGCGCTCCACTACTACCTCGAAGCCTCGCGCTACGCCTTCGCCGACCGGGGCGCCTACCTCGGCGATCCCGCCTACATCTACGTGCCCCTCAGGGGATTGCTCTCCGATGGCTACGCTGCCGAGCAGCGCCGGCCGTTGATCACGGACCAAGCCGCACAGAGCCCAGTCGCGGCGGGCAACCCCTACCCCTACGACGGTGGATCTGGGACCGTCGGCCTGAAAGCGTCAACGGCAACCGAAGGACCCTCCACGACGCACCTCACCGTCTCCGACGGGTGGGGCAACATCGTCTCTTACACCTTCACCATCGAGCAGACGGGGGGGAGCGCGATCACTGTCCCCGGACACGGCTTTATCCTGAATAACGAGCTGACGGACTTCGAGCCGACACCGGACCTCGCCAACTCCCCCGCTGGCGGCAAACGTCCGAGGAGCAGCATCAGCCCCACCATCGTTACGCGCAACGGAAAGCCCATACTCGCCCTCGGGTCTCCGGGAGGCTCCACGATAATCACCACCGTGCTGCAAACAATGGTCAACGACCTCGACTTCGGCATGACCCTCCCGCAGGCGATAGCCGCGCCGAGGGCCTCCCAGCGCAACACGACGCAGACCTCGGCCGAACCCGCGTTCCTCGGCACGCCCGAGGCAGGGTCGCTCGTCTCCGATCACGGCCAGTCGTTCGCCTCGACGCCGGAGATCGGGGCCGCCACCGGCATCGCCTTCTTGCCTGGGGGAACCGTGCAGGCCGCGGCCGAGCCGGTTCGCCGGGGCGGAGGCAGTGCTCTCGTGCAGTTTGGGGAGTAGGGAGTGTTCGCCTTCGGTTCGCTTTGGGAGTGGGGAGTAGGGAAAAAGTAAAACCCCACTCCCCACTCCCTTCTTTGACGGTCTTCCGGACCGCTGATACGCTCACCGGGTCCACGATTTCCTGGAAAGGGAGCGGCATGGCACTCAACGAAGGACTCTTGAAGCGTTTGATCGAGACGCCCGGCGTACCCGGTCGCGAGGAGAGGCAGCGTGAGATCGCCCGCGAGGAGCTTGACTCTCTCACCGACGAGGTCCGCACCGACGCCCTGGGGAGCGTGATCGGGACGAAGCGCGGGAGCGGCGACGCGCGCGTGATGATCGCCGCCCACACGGACGAGATCGGCTACCTGGTCAAGTACATCGACGAAAACGGCTTCCTGAGGCTACAAACCCTCGGCGGTCACGACCCGGCAAACATGGTCTCCCAGAGGGTGTTTGTGACCATCTCCGATGGCGGGACGCTCCGCGGGGCGCTACAGCCCGTGCGCAAGCTGATGCACCAGGCACGGGGCGAGGAGCAGAAACCCCCGAAAGCGGACGAATTCTTCGTCGACCTCGGCATGGATGCCGAGTCGGTCAAGGAGAAGGTCCGCGTCGGTGATTACGTGGTCATGGACCGCACCCTGGAGAAGGTCGGGGACAATTTTATCGGCAAGGCGATGGACGACCGCGTCGGCGTCTTCGTGATGTACGAGGCTCTGAGGGCTTTGGGAGATCACACGTCGACCATCTTCGCGGTGGCGACCTCGCAGGAGGAGGTGGGGGCGCGCGGGGCCGCGGCCAGCGGGTCGGCCCTCGAGCCCACGGTCGTCGTTGCGCTCGACGTGACGCTCGCTATGGACGTTCCCGGCGGCGGGAACGAGAATACCATCACCGAGCTCGGCAAGGGCGTTGCCATAAAGATCATGGACGGCTACTCCATCTCCAATCCGAAGCTCGTGGAGCACCTCCGCACCATCGCCGAACGCGAAAGTATCCCCCACCAGATGGAGATACTCCCCGCCGGCGGCACCGACGCGGGCGGCGTCCAACGCCTGCACGGCGGCATCCCCGCCGTCACGATCTCCGTCCCCTGCCGCTACGTCCACACCCCGAACGAGATGGTCAGCGCCACCGACGTGGAGGCCGCCATAACGCTCCTCGCCCGCTATCTGGAAGAGGTGCCTGACGCCGGCTACGACCTGTAAGAGACTACAGGCATCAGGCCACGGGTTGCAGGGTTGTGAAGGACGTCGAGGAACGTGGATAAAGCCCTTGCTATTGAGGAGAACGGGGCCGAGTTCCTGATGGCGTTCGGACGGGCGGCGGGCGGCGAGGTACGTGACGACGGACGGGTGCGTTGGGCCATCGGGAACTCTCCCATCGACTACTTCAACTGCGTCATTTATGCCGACCTGGCCGGGAAAGAGGCGGACCGGGAGATCACGGCTTCCATCGAACGGATGCAGGCGCACGACGTTCCCGGCTCCTGGCACGTAGGGCCTTCGATGCGCCCGACCGACCTGGGCGAACGCCTCGTCGCGCACGGCTTCGAGTACGGCGGCGACGATATAGGGATGGCGATGGACCTCTCGGCGCTGCCCGAAGAGACGCCGCTTCCCCCCGACCTCGTAATCGAGCGGGTACGCGACGAGGCACATCTCGCCGAGTGGACCGCCACGTTCGGCTCGGGTTTCGGGTTAAGGCCAACCGGCGTCCGGTGGTTCGGAGAGGTGCTGCGCAGGCTAGGGTTGGGGGGAGCATGGCGCTACTACCTCGGGCGCTCCGTTGGCGAGCCCGTGGCCACGTCCGCGTCGTTCTTCGCAGCCGGGGTAGCCGGGGTCTACTGCGTCTCCACCATAGAGAGCGCCAGGCGACGGGGCATCGGGGCCGCCATAACGCTAGCGGCGCTACGGGAGGCGCGGGATCTCGGCTTCACAGTCGGCGTGCTCGGTTCCTCGGAGATGGGCTACCCCGTCTACCGCAAGCTCGGCTTCGAGGAATACTGCAGGATCGGCCTCTACGAGTGGCGTCCGGGGTAGGTATGCCATCGACGGTCTCTCACGCGGACCCACCCGAGGTCTGGTCTGCTTCTCGTTCCTGATCTTTGCTCGTTGGTGCACCGGTCTCGTCGGACAGGGATCTCTTGGAGAGCTGGCTGGTATCGTAGCGCAATCCTTCGTAAAGCAGGGGGTTAATTCTCCACTCTGTGGTGTACGCTTCTCCCGTGAGGTCTTTGTAACTGACGTTTACGGCGATGCCTTCGTGCAGTCCCTTCTCACCAAAAAATAGCGTGAGACGGTCGATGCGATCCCAGAGGCAGCGGATTTTCTCTCCGGGTCCAAGGAAGGGTATTCCCTCCTTGAGGTAACGCAACTCGGAGAGCACGAAGCCCGAGGTGTCCTCCACGGAGTCCGAGAACTCGAAGGTTATGTCTCTGGCTGCTCCCCCGCTGACATGACGCACGACGAGCTCCACCATCGGTAGCTCGAGCAAACTCATCTCGACGATGACCTGCGGCCTCCCGCCCGAGAGTCGTTCCTGACGCATCTCCCTCAACGTCTGGCGGTTTCCCCTGATGATCAGGTAGTACCCGATCGCGAACACCGCCGCGTAGAACACGGTGGTGATCGCGGTGACGATCTGGGCTATGGAAACGTCTTCAGACACGCCACCCTCCTTCTCGCTCCAACTTTCGCCACCCGAACAACACGGTCTAGCAGCCATGTGGGAAGCACCAGGCACACTGTAGCCCTATCCAGTACTTCGTGCCCCTCAAGAGGGGGCGACAGTGGAGCCCTGGCGCAGGGTTCTCTTTCGGTAGTGTAAAGTTAGACGCGGTGAAGAGGATGGTATGAGCGACGAACCAACGCTATCTCCGGCTGCTTTCGGCAGGGCCTTCCGGGCTTTCCTGGAAGAGTCGGTCAGGGACCAGAAAGTCGAAGATCCGCCTTTCGTGACGCGCCTTTCCGACCACCTCGGCGCGGATCCCCGCGGGCTGCCGATCCTGGCGGAGCAGATCTCCATCATAGACCACCCCAACGTGCAGGCGGCTGTGGACGCCTGGATCTCTGGCGACGATCGCTCGGCCGAACTGGTGGGCATGTCTGCCGCGCAGAAACGCTACCAGGGGCTGGCATTCTCCGACCTCGTAACGCCCGAGAGCGGAGGCCTCATGGGCGATCGCTCCCCGCGACCCGGGCCGGTAGATTACGTCAACGTACCCGTCGCCCGTGGTCGGGTGCGGGCCTGCGTGCAACACGGCCTCTACCTTCTGCGCGACGGCGGAGTCCCGATCGCCGTGCTCCTGCGGGGCCCGGGCGAGCACGGCGGGATGATGCCCCAGATCCAGGTAGAGGTCATGGCCACGAAGACCGAGGTCGCGGCCGGGTTCCTGGCGGAGATCCGCGAGGGTATGCTCCGCCACAACGTCTACCGCGGCCAGCTGCTCGCCCTCGGTAATCCGCACGGTCCTTTCGGCCAGGGGGGACCAATGGTCGAATTCCTGGCGATTCCGGAGATCGAGCGCGAGGAGGTTATCCTGCCCGAAGGCGTGCTGGAGCGGATCGAACGCCACACCATCGGTTTTACCGGGCACGCGCAGAAGCTCCTGGCCGCCGGCAGGCACCTCAAGCGGGGATTGCTCCTGCACGGGCCGCCGGGCACGGGCAAGACGCTCACGGCCATGTATCTGGCGAGGAGTATGCCGGGACGGACGACGCTCGTCCTCTCCGGAAGAAGCTACGGGCTCGTCTCCCCGACCTGCGAGCTCGCCCGCAACCTCCAGCCCTCCATGGTCATCCTCGAAGACGTCGACCTCGTGGCCGAGGAACGCGGCATGGGCGCGATGGGCGAGAACCCGCTGCTCTTCGAGCTACTCAACGAGATGGACGGGCTGGCCGGGGACGCAGACGTGATCTTCGCGCTTACGACGAACCGGCCTGATCTGCTCGAGCCCGCGCTCGCCGCCCGCCCGGGGCGCGTGGATCAGGCCACCGAAATACCGCTACCCGACGCCGAATGCCGGCGACGTTTGATCTCCCTCTACGGTGCTGGCCTCGACCTCAGGCTGGAAGCCCCAGACGAGGTAATCGCCCGTACCGCAGGGGCGAGCGCCTCGTTCATCAAAGAACTGCTGCGCCGCTCGGCGCTGTTCGCGGCGGAGGAGGAAGGCGACATCGTGGTTACCGACCGCCATGTTAACGAGGCGCTCGACGAACTGCTCGTTGCGGGCGGAACGCTCACCATGCGGCTCCTCGGCGGCGAGTCGCCGGACACGGCACCACCAGGCTGGTCCGCAGACTCCGAGGACACAACACCGGGCACGGAACCAGAGTAGCGCCCTCGCGACCGCGGCCCGATTATGAGATAGCATGTGCGTTCGACGTTGAGGCAAGCTTCTATGGAGGGACCCAAGATATGGCTAACAAGGCCTACGACCGGCCGCCCGAGATGGCGCTCAAGCCGGGCTACGAATATTACGCCAACTTCGTAACCGAGAAGGGTATGGTCAGGATCAGGCTCTTCGCACAGGAGGCGCCGGAGACGGTAAACAACTTTGTCTTCCTGGCGCGCGACGGGTACTTCGACGGGACGACTTTTCACCGCGTGATCCCGGACTTCATGGCCCAGGGCGGGGACCCGACGGGCACCGGGATGGGCGGCCCCGGATACCACATCCCCGACGAGTTCCACCCCGAACTGCGCCACGACAGGCCAGGCATCCTCTCGATGGCGAACGCCGGTCCCAACACCGGCGGCTCCCAGTTCTTCGTCACGCACGTGGCCACGCCCTGGCTCGACGACAGACACGCGGTCTTCGGCGAGGTAGTAGACGGCATGGATGTGGTCGGCTCCATAAGTGAGCGCGACCCGCAACGCGACCGCGAACCCGGCGACAGGGTAGAACGGATCGAGATCGAAGAGCTCCCAAGCTCGTGAAAGCTGTCAGCACGCCCGCTTCGCGCCTTGTCAGCATGCTCAGCCTTCGGCTTCGCTTGTCAGCACGCATCGCCCTTCGAGCTCGCTTGTCAGGAAGTCGTCTTGGGGCGCCGCTTCGAGCGTGAGCCCCGACCTCCTCGGGCGGCGGTCCGTCGTGCGCGGCTGGGCGAGGCCGTAGCTGGAAAAGCTGACAAGCCGCCAAGCAAAGCGAGGCGGCGTGCTGACAAGCGAGGGCGTTAGCCCGAGCGTGCCGACAAGCGAGCGGAGCGAGCGTGCTGACAAGCGGAGGCGAAGCCGTAGCGTGCTGCTACAGCAAGCCGATGC
>JBKPSF010000136.1:0-10266 GCA_046734875.1 Actinomycetota bacterium
GCCTCGATGATGCCGGCGCCCATGCTGGCCGAGATGGAGACGGCGTGGCCTATCTCCTCCTCTCCCAGCCCGTAGACCATCGCCGCGGCGAGGGCCGCGCCGAGGGTTCCCGCGATGGAGGTGGCGTGCAGTCCTTTCTCGAAGAACACGGAGTTGCCAAGCTCCGCGTCGTAGCCGGCCATGCCGACGCGCACGACGAGCTCGTCGCCGGCCGCGACGGCGCAGAGGAGATCCCGGCCAGAGGCCCCGGAGGCCTCGGCCGCAGCGAGCGCGGCGGGTACCACCGCGGCGCTGGGGTGTAGCACGGAGGGCAGGTGGGTATCGTCGTAGTCGAGCGCATGGGCCAGCGTACCGTTGACGAGCGCGGCGCTCGCCACTGGATACCTGCCGCTCTTGCCTATGACGCCGGCCTGCCCCTTGCCGCCCCGGCCCCGGATCACACGCTCCACGATCCTGGCCGGCTCCATCCCGCTCGCGGCGAGGGAGATGCCGATGATGTCTGTAACCCGTCGCCTGGCGTCGATGAGGATCTCCTCTTCCACGTTGCCGCCCCGCACGTCGGCGGCGAACCCGGATACGTCTTGCAGCAGGGTTTTCACTGTTGCACGACCGCCAGCGGACGAACCGGGGAGCCGGTACCGCCGAGGATGTTCAGTGGGGCGAGGATAAACGCGAACTCCCGTATGCCGGCCGCTGCGAGCCCCGATAGGTTCATGACCTCGATGATGTGGATGCCGTGCTCGACGAGAAGCAGCCGGTGCACCGGCAGGAGGGCATGCCCGACACCCGGCTTTATCTGCTCGTACGCAATAGTCTCTGCGCCCGTCGCCCTTATCCCCCTCCCCGCGAGCCAGCGCGCAGCCTCCTCCGTAGGTCCCGGCACGCCGGTCTCGTGCCCGACGAAGGTTGCGGCGTCGCCGAAGTTTCCGGCCCAGCCGGAGCGGACGAGGGCGACGCCACCGGCGCGGACCTCGACGCCGGCCTCGCGCTCGGCGGACACCAGGTCTTCCTCCGTAATGCCGTAGCCGCCGGGGAGCACGTCGACGCCGTGCAGGCCGGCCACGTCGAGGAGCACGCCGTGGCAGACCATCGGCTCGATAGCATCTACGCCGAGGGAAGAGAAACGGCCTCCCCGCTGGGCTTCCTCTGCACAGATGTCGTCGTGCAGAAGGCCCATGTGCGAGACGTGGGCCAGGGCGTCGATGTGGGTTCCCGTGTGACCTCCGGTCGAGAACAACTCGCTCGCCGCGGAGCCGCCGTCCTCGCGTACGGTGTCTCCGTGCCGGCGCATCAGCGCCATCCTGAACGGAGGATGGTTGGGGGAATGGGGGGTTTCGGCCGAGAGCGGCTGTGCGAGGTCGAAGACCTCGACGCCGCTATCTAGCGCCCGGAGCAGACCGTCGCTCACGGCGCATCCTCCCGGCCGGCGAGCGCGAGCGTGAGGCGCGCGGACTCGACCACGGCCCTGTCCACGAACCTGCCGTCATCGAGCACGAAGGCGCCCGTGCCCGAGGCGGTTTCATCCTCCAGACGGTCCAGGAGCTCTCGGGCTCCGGCGACCTCGTTCGCTTCCGGTGTAAAGACCTCGTTTACGACGGGAATCTGGGCGGGGTGGATGGTCGAGCGTCCCACGAAGCCGAGGCGTTTGCCCGCTTCCGTCGAACGGCGCAGGCCTTCCAGATCCCCGACCTTCGTGTACACGCTCTGGACCGGGTGGGGCAGTCCGGCGGCGCGCGCGGCGCCCACGATGCGCGAGCGCGCGTACAGTAGCCCGGCCTCGTCGGTGACACCGAGGTCGGCGGCCAGGTCGGCCTCGCCGAGGCCAATCCCGGAGACCAGGGCGTGGGAAGTCGCGATCTCGAACGCTCGCTCCAGGCCGAGGGCGGATTCTATGAGGCACTGGATGGTCGCCCCGCTCTGCAGCCCTGCTAGCGTCTCCGCCGCGAGCCTCACACCCTCCACGGACTCCACCTTGGGGAGCCTGAGCCCCCTGAGGTGCCCGCCCACGATCGCATCCATGTCCGCCGCGGCCAGCTCGGTGCCGACCGCGTTCACCCTGACGAAGACGGGCTTTTCTGGCACCGACCCGAGGACGCTGGCGACCATCGCGCGCGCCTCCTCCTTCCGGTTCGGGGCCACGGCGTCTTCGAGGTCGAGCACGACCGCGTCGGCTTCTCCGGCGAGCGCCTTCTCGATCTTCGGCCCGTCGTCGCCGGGCACGTAGAGATAGCTTCTGATAGGAGGGTTCACAGGATGCCTTTGTCGCGGAATTCTTCGATCTCCTGTTTTCCTATCCCTAGTCCCCCGTAGACCTCATCGTTGTGCTCCCCGATGGTGGGGCCTGACCATCTGACCTCCCCCGGGGTCTCCGAGAGCCTGAAGAGGGTGTTCTGCATCTTTATGGGGCCAAGCTCGTGGTCTTCGACGGTGATGATGGAGTCCAGGGCCCTGTACTGCGGGTCGTTCATGATGCCTTCTATGTCGTAGATGGGGGCGATGGCCGCCCCCGCTTCCTCGAACGCTTCCATGACCTCATCTCGGGTGCGGTCGGAGATCCAGGCTCCCACCGCTTCGTCCAGCTCGTCCGCGTGTTTGGCCCTCTCGGAGCCTTTCTGAAACCATGGCTCGTCTATGTACTCGGGGCGGCCGACGAGGCGCATCACGCGCTCCGCGATGCTCTGGGCGCTGGTCGAGACGGCGACCCAGTGGCCGTCTTTGGTCTCGTACGTGTTGCGGGGGGCGTTGTTCACGGAGCGATTACCGCTGCGCTGTTGGATTACCCCTAGCTGGTCGTAGACCGTCGGCTGGGGGCCAAGCACGGTGAAGATCGGCTCGATGATCGCCAGGTCGACGACCTGCCCGCGCCCGCTCGAGTCGCGGGCCCTGAGAGCCGTGAGTATGGCGACGGCGGTCGCGAGCGCCGCAATGCCGTCGGCGAGCCCGAAGGGAGGAAGCGTCGGCGGCCCGTCGGGCTGGCCCGTTACGTGGGCGAAGCCGCTCATGGACTCGGCGAGGGTTCCGAAACCGGGCCGGTTTTTGTACGGCCCGAACTGCCCGAAGCCGGTGACGCGGGCGAGGACGAGGCCGGGGTTGATATCGCTCAGGCGTTCGTAGCCGAGGTTCCACCGCTCCAGGGTGCCTGGCCTGAAGCTTTCGATCACGACGTCCGCGTCCTCCACGAGTCGCCCGAAGATCTCTTGCCCTTCTGGCTTGCTCAGGTTCAGGGTGACGCATTTCTTGTTGCGTCCGAGCGTCTTCCACCACAGGCCGACGCCGTCCCTGGCGAAGCCGTGGGAGCGTGAGGGGTCTCCCCTTGGATGTTCGACCTTTATGACCTCAGCGCCGAAGTCCCCGAGCACCGTCGCGGCCAGCGGTCCGGCGAACAACGTCGCCGCGTCTATGACCTTGATCCCCCCGAGCGCCCGCCTTCCGTCCAAACCACGCCCTCCCCCCAAAACCTGCAACAGGCTCCCATCTTTGCTCATGCGCCGCCTCCTCGCAAGGTTTTGACCGGGCCGCTCCCGCCGTGCTATGTTGGAAAACAAAGTACTTCGGGGAGGGGGTAGCGATGGGCCGATTCGATACGATCGTGCTGGGCGGGCAGGTCGTCCTGCCGGGACGGGGTCCGGTGCGGGCCGACGTGGGGATCAAGGACGGACGCATCTCGGCCGTGGGGGAGGGGTTCGCATCTGGTGACGCCGACGAGGCCGTTGATGCCGGGGGCAAACTCGTGCTCCCCGGGGCGGTGGACGCCCACTTCCACCTGGGCATCTACCGCGACATCACGGAGGATACGCGTAGCGAGACGCTCTCCTCGCTCGCGGGGGGCGTAACGAGCGTCATCAGCTACTTCAGGACGGGGAGCCACTACCTCGAAAAGAGCGGACCGTACGCGGAGATCTTCCCCGAGGTCCTGGAGGCCACGAACGGGCACTCACGGGTGGACTTCGGCTACCACCTGGCGCCGATGGTGGGGGATCAGGTCGGTGAGATCGAAAGCCTGGTCAGGGACGCGGGCGTTACCTCTTTCAAGTACTACATGTTCTACAAGGGCCTCGACCTCTCGGGCGCGTCGAGCGACGCTAGCGGCTACACGATGAGCGAGAACTACGACCTCGGGCACCTCTTCGAGATCATGGAGCAGGTCGCGAAAGCGCAGAACGAGAGAACAGACGGCTCGCGAATCTCCCTCTCCATCCACTGCGAGCAGCCGGAGCTGATCCGGGTCTTCTCCGAGAGGGTCAAGGAGGAGGGCGCCCTCACGGGCCTCGAAGCCTACAGCGCCTCCCGCCCGACGCTGACAGAGCACCTGGCCGTCGCCGAGGTCGCCGTGCTCGCGGGACACACGCGCTGCCCCATAAATTTGTTGCATCTCTCCAGCCAGGAGGCCCTCGATGCCGCGCTGGAGCTGAAGGCTCTGGACCCTTACCTCGACGTGCGGTTGGAGACGACGCTCCACCACCTGGCGCTCACCTACGAGAGCTACAACGACCAGCGCGGAAAGGTCAACCCTCCCATAAGGGCCCAGTCAGACGTGGACGCGCTCTGGCGCGGAGTGGTGAGAGGCGAGATAGATTGGGTATGCTCGGATCACGCCTGCTGCTCGGAGGAGCACAAGGAGGGCGACCTGTGGCAGGCGCTCCCCGGTTTCGGCGGGACGGCCCTGATCTACCCGTTCATCCTCTCGGAAGGCCCGAAGCACGGCCTCTCCCTAAAGCGTTGCGTGGAACTGGTCGCTACCAACCCCGCCCGCGCCTACGGCCTAGCGCCCCGCAAGGGCTCCATCACCGTCGGCGCTGACGCCGACCTTGCGATCGTGGACCTGGACGAGACCCATCCCGTAACCACGGAACGCCTCCTGTCGGCCCAGGAGTACACACCATTCGAGGGGATGGAGCTGACCGGCTGGCCTACGCGCACCCTCCTGCGAGGCAAGACCGTTTTCGCCGATGGAGAACCTGTGGGCGAGCCTGCCGGCACGTACCTCGAGCGCCCGCTCGCCACGCCCTAGAGCAAGGTGAGGACATCTACGGACGAAGCCCCCCTCGTGGTGGTCGGGGCCGGCGCGTGCGGCATGGTGGCGGCGCTCGCCGCGGCGAAGCGCGGAACGCGAACGGTACTTCTGGAGAAGGGGACCGAACCCGCGGGCAACACAGCGCGCTCCACTGGTCTGATCCCCGCCGCAGGAACGCGCTTCCAGCGCGAGGCCGGAATCCTCGACGATTCTCCCTGGCTGATGGCCGAAGACATCTTCGGGAAGAACAACCACGAGAGCGACCCAAGTCTAACGCGCCTCCTGTGCGAGGAGTCGGGCCCGCTCGTCGAATGGCTCGTCGACAGAGCGGGCTGCGAGATGGTCTGCTACAGGGACTTCCTCTATCCCGGACAGAGCCGCCACAGGATGCACGGACCGAAGGAGAGCTACGGCACCGAGCTCGTCAGGCAACTGCTGGGGGCCGTCCACGAAGAACCCCTGATAACCATGCATACGGACACGCCGGTAAACGGGCTCATCTCCGAAGACGGACGCGTCGTCGGCGTAGAGACCCACGAAGGATCACTAGAAGCCGGCGCCGTCATCCTGGCGCTCGACGGCTTCGCCGGCGACCGCGGGATGGTGGAGGAGTACCTCGGCCCCGAGGCCGCCGCCGCGCTCTACTTCGGGTCCCCCAACAACACGGGAGAGGGGATACGGTGGGGCATGGCCCTGGGCGCACAGAGCGTACACATGGGTTCCTACCAGGGGCACGCCTCCGTCGCCACCCCCGACGGCCCGCTCGTCACCTGGGGCGTCGTCGTGAACGGCGCCATCCTCGTCAACAGGGAGGGGCGCCGCTTCGGGTGCGAGACCGCCGGCTACTCGGAGTTCGCCGGGGCCGTGATGGCCCAGCCGGGCGGGGAGGCCTGGGAGCTCTTCGACCGGGAGGTGTACAGGGCATCCCTCGGCACCCGCTTCGACGAGGTTATAGAGGCTGGCAAGGTCGTGGGCTCGGAGACTCTGGAGGACCTCGCAGAGACCCTGGGCCTCCCTACCGGCGCCCTGGCCGAGACCGTCGCGGAGACCAATAGGGCCGCAAGCGGCGAAAAACCCGATTCCTTCGGACGTGAGGAGTTCCCCGGCGGCCCCCTAGGGTCGCCCTTCTACGCCATACACGTGCGCGGGGCGCTGTTCCACACGCAGGGAGGACTGCGTGTGGATGCGCGCGCCAGGGTGCTTCGTCCCGACGGTTTGCGCATACCGGGGCTATACGCGGGTGGTGGAACCGCAGTGGGCGTGAGCGGTAGCGGCTACAGTGGCTACTCCAGCGGCAACGGGCTCCTGGCGGCGACCGTACTCGGGAAGGTCGCGGGTGAGGCGGCGTCAGGCGAGGTCTCGCAACGTCCGCCGGCATAGAGACCGCCCGATCGATCTGGCTTATACTGGTTTTGCGGTCGTGTTTCGGGGAAGGAACACCATTGAAACGGATTTTCTTCGGGATGGAGGAGGAACGTGAACAGAGCTTCTATAGTGCCGGGTAAGTCATCGGTAGACGTGGACCTCACGGGGCACGGCGCCCTGGTTACGGGTGCCGCTAGCGGCATCGGGCGTGCCTGCGCCGCGAGGCTCTCGCGGGCCGGCGCCGCCGTTACCGTGCTCGACCTCGATGGCGAAGCCGCGGGCGGGGTCGCCGAGGACATAGGCGGCGAAGCCCTGCAGGCCGACCTGTCGGACTACGGGGTGCTCGAAGGTTTGGAAGTGGACGCCGATATCGTCGTCAATAACGCCGGGCTGCAACACGTCGCCGCCGTGGAAGACTTTCCGCCCGAACGCTTCTCTATGATCGTCAGGATCATGCTGGAGGCGCCCTTCAGGATCGTGCAGAAGGCGCTGCCAGGGATGTACGAGAGGGGATGGGGGCGCGTCATCAACATCTCCTCCATCCACGGGCAGGTCGCCTCGCCCTACAAGTCTGCCTACATCTCGGCCAAGCACGGCCTCGAAGGTTTCTCCAAGACCGTAGCCCTCGAAGGCGGTGGCAGAGGCGTGACGTCCAACTGCATCTGCCCGGCCTACGTCAGGACGCCGCTGGTCGAGAATCAGATCTCCGACCAGGCCAAAACACACGGCATCTCCGAGGACGAGGTGGTCGAGAAGATCATGCTGACCGAACCGGCGATAAAGCGCCTGATAGAACCTGAAGAAGTGGCCGAGCTCGCCGCCTTCCTGTGCACACCGGAGGCGTCGTTTATCAACGGCGCGTCCCTGGTGATGGACGGCGCGGCAACGGCCCATTAGAGAGCCAGTCGTAAAGGGAAAGGGGTAGTCGTGGCCGAAACTGCTGAAGGGACCCGGCTCTGGGAGCCGTCGGAGGAATCGAAGGAGAACGCCAGGATCTCCGACTACATGAGGTGGCTCGCCGCCGAGAAGGACCTCACCTTCGAGGACTACAACGACCTCTGGGAGTGGTCCGTCACCGACCTGGAAGGTTTCTGGGCCTCCATCTGGGAGTACTGCGGCGTCGAGGCCTCGCAGCCCTACGAGGCCGTGCTCGCGAAGCGAGGGATGCCGGGAGCCGAATGGTTTCCAGGGGCACGGCTGAACTACGCGGAACACATCCTGAAGAACGCCGAAGGACGCCTCGAGGAACCCGCTCTCGTGCATCAGTCCGAGGTGAGGCCGTTGGGCGAGGTAAGCTGGGGGGAGTTGCGGGACAGGACGGCGGCGCTCGCCGCCGGGCTCAGGGCGATGGGCGTGGAGCGCGGCGACAGGGTCGCCGCCTACCTCCCGAACATCCCCGAAGCGGTCATCGGCCTTCTCGCCTGCGCCTCCATCGGCGCGGTGTGGTCGAGTTGCTCCCCGGACTTCGGCGCCGGCAGCGTCGTGGACCGTATGAAGCAGATAGAACCCAGGGTACTGCTCGCGGTCGACGGCTACAGCTACGGCGGCAAGGACTACGACAGGACGAGGGTCGTCGCGGAGCTGCAGGAGGAGATACCGACGATACAGAAGACCGTCCTCCTCCCTTACGTCGCCGAAGATCCCGACACGAGCCCGCTGGAAAACGTCGTCGGGTGGGACGACCTCCTCTCGGAGCACGAAGGGGCGGAGCCCGCTTTCGAGCAGGTGCCCTTCGACCATCCGCTTTGGGTGCTGTATTCCTCGGGGACCACGGGGCTCCCCAAGGCCATAGTCCAGAGCCAGGGTGGCATCTTGCTGGAGCATCTCAAGAAGGCCGTCTTGCACATCGACCTCGGGCCCGAGGACCGCTTCTTCTGGTTCACCACGACGGGTTGGATGATGTGGAACATGGTCGTCGGTGGTCTGCTCTCGGGGGCCGCGGCCCTGCTGTACGACGGGAACCCCGGCCACCCCGACATGAACGTCTTGTGGGAGTTCGCCGAGAAGACGGGCATGACCTGCTTCGGGACGAGCGCTAGCTACATCACCGCCTGCATGAAGGCCGAGATAGAGCCGGGCAAGGACTTCGACCTCTCCTCCCTGAAGTCCATGGGCTCCACGGGCTCGCCGCTGCCTCCCGAGGGCTTCGAGTGGGTCTACGAACACGTCAAGCAGGACCTCTGGCTCTTCTCGACCAGCGGCGGCACGGACCTGTGCACGGCGTTCGTCGGCGGGGTGCCGCTGCTTCCCGTAAAGGCCGGGGAGTTGCAGGCCAGGGGGCTCGGGGCCGCCGTCGAGGCCTTCGACGAGAACGGAGAGGCCGTTATCGACGACGTGGGGGAGCTCGTGATCACCGAGCCCATGCCATCCATGCCCATCTACTTCTGGAACGACCCGGAGGGGGAGCGCTACAGGGAGAGCTACTTCGACGTGTACCCCGGCGTGTGGCGGCACGGGGATTGGATCAAGGTCAAAGACGACGGCTCATGCGTCATCTACGGCCGCTCCGACTCGACCATAAACCGCGGCGGCGTGAGGATGGGGACGAGCGAGATCTACTCCGCCGTCGACCTTATCGACGAGGTGGCGGACAGCCTCGTCGTAGACGTGCCCAGGGAGGGAGAAAACTCCTTCATGCCGCTCTTCGTCGTCTTGCAAGAGGGTGTGGAGCTCGACGACGACCTCGAGGGCAGGATCAGATCTAGCATCAAGGACAACGCCTCCCCGAGGCACGTCCCCAACGAGATCTTCGCCGTCAGCGATATCCCCAAGACCCTCAACGGCAAGAAGCTCGAGGTGCCTGTCAAGAAGATCCTCTCGGGTACTCCCCCGGAGAAGGCCGCGAGCAAAGAGTCCCTGAGCAACCCCGAATCCCTCGACCGCTTTGTGGAGCTGGCCGGGAAGATGTGATCCCACAAAGCCCGGTATCTCACTTGCTGAGGTGCTGAGAGCTTGCCCGGAGGTCCGACCTCCGGGCAAGCTGCTGTAACGATTGACTCTAGCCCGGTACTTTACTATGGTGCACCAAGGGAAGGTTCGGAAAGCAGAGGGGAAGTGTATAGCCCGGTTTTGGAGAGAGTCACTTACTAGTTCGGCCTGTAAGTTCGTCCGGAAAACGGGGTTCGAGAGGAGGCATGTATGACAGGTTCAGGTGCGCAGGCGGCAGCGCCGAGTCCGTCCACGGTGCGGAAGGTCGCCCTGGCGGCGATGGCTGGTTCCGCGATCGAATGGTACGACTTCTTTATTTATCTTACGGCGGCGGCACTCGTCTTCCCGGCGCTCTTCTTCCCTGAAGGCAACGAGGTAGCCGCGGTTCTGGCGTCGTTCAGCACGGCCGCCGTAGGATTCGTGGCGCGTCCTATAGGAGGTGTGCTCTTCGGACACTTTGGGGACAAGCTTGGCCGCAAACCGACCCTGGTCATCGCGCTTTTGACCATGGGTACGGCGACAACTCTGGTAGGTCTTATGCCTACCTACGCCACCCTCGGCGTCGCTGCTTCGATCATCCTATTCGTGCTGCGCTTTTTGCAGGGTCTCGCGGTAGGCGGCCAGTGGGGAGGTGCCGTGCTCCTCGCCACGGAGTACGCACCCGAAGGTAAGCGTGGTTTCTACGGTAGCTTCGCGCAGGTAGGTGTACCCGTCGGGCTCGTACTAGGCAACACGAGCTTCCTCATACTCTCCGCAGTACTCGGAGAAGCCGCGTTCGCCGCCTGGGCCTGGCGCATACCTTTCCTGCTTAGCATCGTCCTGATAGGTGTGGCGCTCTATATACAGCTGCGCCTGGAAGACACGCCGGCGTTCAAACAGTTGCAGGAGAGGCAAGAGCAGGGCGGCGAGGCCGAGTCAGGCTCGCCCGTCGTCGAGGTGCTACGCGACCATCCCAAGCA
>JBKPSF010000137.1:0-12262 GCA_046734875.1 Actinomycetota bacterium
TTACCGAGTTCCAGGCGTCGTCTGTCGTTGGCACGTAGTAGAAGAGGAGCAATATGCCCGTGAGGAACTGCAGCGTTATGGTGAACAGCACGGCGCTGCCCAGAGTGTAGAGCCAGGCGCCGCGTTTGGGGACGGGCTCGAAGAGGAAGTGCTCCGTCATGGTGACTATCCCCGTGCGGTGCTCCATCCAGTCCACAAGGGCCTGGCTGGCCTCCATCGTCTGGCTTCTTAGTTTGCCGATCATGCTGCCTCCCTAGACCACGTAGGGCTGTTGCTTGTCCAGGCCTGGCTCGATGTTGAACGCGTGCCTGACGTAGAGCTTGCCGTCCTCCCTGACGTCCGTCTCCGTGTAGCGGTACATCCCGCGCGGAGGCGGCCCCCCGACCCAACCGCCGTTGATGTCGTAGAGCCCGCCGTGGCAAGGACAGAGGTAGAGCTGCTAGTCCGACATCCACCGCACAGGACACCCGAGGTGCGCGCAGGAGTTCGAGAGCACGTTGAGCTTGCTCATGATCTCCTTGCGCTCCGACTCCGTGAAGCCCGAGCTCTTCTGATCCAGGACGGCGGGCCGCTCTGGCTTCCCGATAACGTCGCCGCTAGAGCCCTGCCTGCCCTGCTGCTCTATCGGGGCTTTCCACGAGAGCCAGATGGCGTTGGGCAGCTCGTACCTCATGGTGGATTTGCCCGAGTTGGGGAACTCCTTCTGGATTGCCCTCTCCCCGTAGGTCTGCTGCAGGGGGAACTCGACCTTGAAGTGCGAGGGCTCCTCCACCCCGACGTCGGCGACGGAGGCAACCTCCACCCAGCCTGACCCCACGTCGGACTCGCCGAGAACGTCCGTCTTGATGATGGGGCTGAGGACGAACGCCACAGGCGGTATCGTCAGGATGGCCCCGACTATAGCCCCCATCACGCCGAAGCCTAAAAAGTCGCCCCGGGTCATGGGATCTTTTTGCAGCTCTACCACGCTTCGCCCCTTCTAGAGACCGTAGCTCATTCGCCGAACCCCGTCGGCGGGGGACCCGGTTCCACGGTGTATCCTGGCTGATTATATACCGTGTAAGGCACCCTGGAATTGGACTTCATGAAGCCCATGTTTAGCGCGATCACGGCCGCGACCACCCCCGTCGCCAGGAGCACGATCCTGTAGCTCCTCCCCGGGCTGCCGTACCTGAAGCTGAGCCTCCCGCGCAGGTACGTCACGAAGGCCCCGAGCGTGGCCAGGATCATGACCATGAGCATTATGTAGCGCATGTACAAAAACGGGAACTCGGCGAGCGGCGAGACAGCGTAGAGCCCTGCCACCGCAGCGACGAGGCCGAAGAACCGGATGGGCACCCGGCCGGCCCTGTCGGGGTGCCTCTCCGCCCCGAAGTACATCGCGGCGTTCGAGAGTACGAACAGTATAACCACGAGGATTATGTTGATCAGGAGCAGGTGCGAAGTGGGTCCCGAGGTGAGCCTGTCGTAGGCGCCGTTGTCTGCCGGGTTCACCGGGTTGGCAGGTTGGGAGAGCTTGAGCGCGTACACGATCACGAAGCCGATAAGCGGCTGCAGCATCAGGAAGCCAACGCCCCAGGTGAGCCCGACGGAGCTGCTCCAGTCGTAGTAGGCCCTGTCCTCCGAGGTCTTGGAGCGGATGTACATGAAGGAGGCCCAGGCGGCGATGGCGAAGGCCGGCCAGGAGAGGTTGCCGAAGGTCCTGTGCAACACCAGCTCCGTGAACATGGGGTTGAAGATACCCCGCACCGCCACGCCGAAGCTCTCTATCGTCGAGCCCGAGAGCGGCTTGACCCCGGGTCCGCCCGTCACCATGTACGAGTCTATGCCGCTCATGATGGCCATCCAGATCCAGATAAAGAAGCCCATGGTGAACCCGAGTGCGATGTGCCGCTTCTTGTTTAGCACGCTGTAGCGGTCCCACTTGTAGTAGTAGGAGTACATCCCCCAGAGCGCGAGGACCATGGAGAGCATGGCGATGGCGATAAAGTAGAAGAAGTGGGTGAAGAGCGAGGTCGTTACCCGCGGGTAGAGGCCGACGAGCAGCACCACGAACAGGACCGCGAAGGTCGCCCCCGTGGAGAACGTGAGGACGTTGAAGCGGGCCATGGAGTGGGCAAGCCGGTCCATGCGCGGGCTACCCGTGCGCGCCCCCCACGCCTGCAGCACCGGCGCGGCGATGGCGAAGCCGACGAACAGCTCGGCCCAGAACATGTGCACGAGCATGGTAAAGCCCGTGATAAAGCGGCTACCGCCCACGGCCGAGAACGCGTCCGAAAGGTTCAACTGGGCCAGGATGTGCAGGCTCGAATCGGTTGCTACGCCCACGCTCAAGACTCCTATTCTAGGCTTCTCCGGTTCTCTCGAACACCGAACTGCCAGACTGGTGTCCGCCGCCGACCCTGTGCAGGGTGGCCTGGTGGACGGCCCGGGGTTCCAACCGGCGATCCACTATGTAGTACATCCCCCCACCGCGCTGCACGGCCTCGCGCACGGGTCGCAGCAGCCGGCGCTCGCGCGTCGAGGCGAAGATGAGCACCTTACCGAACTCGAACTGTTCGTTCCACGCGTCGGCCTCCTCCTGGGGCGCCTCCATCTCCATAAGGATAGGGTTGACCCCGACCCTCGTCAGAGTGGCGGCGAAGAGTATGAACGCGAGCGAGACAAAGACCATGAGGGTGGGTATCCCTATCGCAGGCGTCGTGATGGCGAAGAAGACCCCGAAGACTATGAACGCGATGGCGAAGCCCAGAGGGACCTCCAGACCACGCCTGTCGGCCGGGATCACGATGTAACGCGTGCCGTCCGGAAATGGCTCGGGCTCGGTGGAGTCCACGCGCTTCAGGACCACCGTAAGGTCGTCCCTGTCGACGCCGAGCTCCCTGATCTCCGTGACGGCCTGGTTGAGACCGGTCCCGTCGTCTATTACCCCCACCACGGTGTACCAGGAGCCCTGCTCCGGCACCTCCCGCCCTTCGACCAAAACGCTAACCTCCAGAGAGGAATCCAAACCGGCCATACACCGCTTTCAGCCGCCCAACAGCATACATTGTCCAGCCCCCGCATACTAGACCGTTCCCCTGGCGGCGCGGGAATCTCTTTCACAAACCGGCAGGATGTGAAGCCGCGCGCAACGCCCACGACCGGCTCGGGTAAACTGGCCCTGTGGACACGAGAGACAAGAGACCACTCTCCGGCGGACGCGAAGAGCACTTCGAAGAGCGGGGGCTGGGACCCTGGATCAAGCGCAATCGGTGGCTGCTCACGCGCCTTTTCACGGTGATCGTCTTCTCTTTCGCCGCCTCCACGGTCGCGGCCAACTTCTCCTACGGCCTGGAAGGCAAACCCACTCTCCTCAGCGTAAAGCAACTGAACTCGGGCAAGCTCCCCGCGGGTACGGAGCTCGGGGACTACGTCGAAGTGCGCGGCACGCCCGACGTGGGCAGGGTGAAGGATGCCACCATCGGAGGCCCCGAGTCCAGAATAGGGGTCGTATCCCGCTACGAAACCTACTACCTGTACTTCCGCCTGAAAGAGACCGGCGACAACCTCCTCGTCCAGTCCACGCAGGGCCTGCCCAGGGACATCCAGAGCCGGGAAGAGCGCGTCTGGAGGGGCAAGCTCGAGACGGTCGGGACCGTGATCTTCCACAGCACCACCCAGGAGGGGCTCAAACGCGCCAACCTCCCCCGCGACGAGACCATCCCCGTCATCAACACCGGAGAGACCCCAGAATACATGCGCGAAATCTTCCCAGCCTACTCGGCAATAATCCTGCTCTGGCTCCTCTCCATCGCCTGGCTGGCCTGGAAAAAGAACAAACCGCTGCTCGGTTTGTAGCACGCTCCGGCCTTCGGCCTCCGCTTGTTGGCACGGCGCTTCGCGCCTCGTCAGCACGCTTCGGCTTCGCCTCGCTTTCAGCACGCTACGCCCTTCGGGCTCCGCTTGTCAGGAGGTTGGCCTTGCCGCTTTGCGCTGGGCAGTTACGAACCGCACCTTTCGCTGCTATGCTGACAAGTGGAGGCCGAAGGCCGGAACGTGCTGACAAGCGACAGCCGTAGGCTGGAGTGTGCCGACAAGCGAGGGCTAAAAGCCCGAGCGTGCTGACAAGCCGGCGTAGCCGGCGTGCTGAGAGGGGACTTTGGGCGCCTTCTTCAAGTTTTCCGAGCGGGGGACGAGCTTCAGGACGGAGGTGGTGGCAGGGCTGACCACCTTCATGACGATGGCCTACATCGTCTTCGTCAACCCTTCGATTTTGGCCACCAAGGGTACGGGTCTCGCTGTGCCCGGGGTGTTTTTCGCCACGTGCGTCGCGGCGGCGGTGGCGTGCATCGCGATGGGGTTGGTGGCGAACTTTCCGCTGGCACTCGCCTCGGGACTCGGGTTGAACGCCATCGTGGCCTTCACCCTCATTCTGGAGCTGGGGCTGAGCTGGCAGCAGGCTATGGCCGTGGTGGTGGTCGAGGGCTTGCTCGTCACGGTGCTCGTGCTCACCAACCTGCGCGAGGCGGTACTCGACGCAATTCCACTCTCGCTCAAGTTCGCGATCGCCGTCGGCATCGGGTTGTTCATTGCGTTCATCGGGCTCAAGAATGCCGGGCTCGTGGTGCCCAACGCCGACACCTACCTGGCCCTGGGCGACCTCACGCAGGGCCCCGTCTTGCTCGCGGCTCTCGGGCTCATCGTCACGTTCGCCCTCGTGGCGCGGGGCCACAGGCTCGGCATCATAATCGGGATATTTTTCACGGGCATCGTGGGCATGATCTTCGGCGTGGTTCCAATTCCCAGCGGGGTAGTCGACCTCAGCTTCGACACCTCTACCGTCGGAGGTGGAATACTCGCTGTGCCCGAGGTCTTGCGGCTCTCGCTCTTGCCCGTGATCTTCGCCCTCTTCATGACCGACTTCTTCGACACCATGGGGACGATGTTCGCCGTGGCCGAGGAGGGCGAACTCATAGATGAGCAGGGCAGGGTGCCGCAGGCCAAACGCATCCTGCTGGTGGACGGCCTGGCCGCGATCTTCGGCGGTGCCATGGGGGCGAGCTCGGTGACCAGCTATATAGAGAGCGGGTCGGGCGTCGCCGAGGGGGGCCGGACGGGCCTGACCAGCGTGGTCGTTGGCATCCTCTTCCTGCTCGCCCTCCCTTTCTCGCCCCTCGTCTCCGTCTTCGGTGGCTCCGTCCCGATACCCAATCCCGCGGGTGGGGATCCCCTCTTCGTCTCGCCCGTGACGGCGCCGGCCCTGGTGGTCGTTGGGTTCTTGATGATGACCGTGGTAAGGCACATCCCGTGGGATAGTTTCGATGATGCCATCCCCGCGTTCCTGACCATACTCACGCTGCCCCTGACCTTCAACATCTCCTACGGCATAGGTTTCGGGTTCATCTCCTACGTCCTGATCAAGCTCTCACTCGGCAAAGCCCGCGAAGTCCATACGCTGCTCTACGTCACAGCCTTTCTCTTCGCCCTGGCCTTCGTGTGGCCGGCGCTGCAAGCCCTGCTCTCCTAGAAGCGTTGCTAGGGAGGCTCAAAAGCCTCCCTAGCAACGCGCCGTCAGCGGTTAGCCAGAGACGAAAAAGCTGATGGCTGAAAGCTTAGGTCGTACAAGTTTATGCGTGGACCCTTGGGGGTAAGACGCGCAATAGTAGCTTCGGGTACGGCATCTGTTATATTGCGCTTGCGGGTGCCGTCTGGTGGGAGCAAGAAGTGTGTACTTTGGGGAGGTGAAAGCGCATAGGCATCGTGGCGTTGATAGTGGTCGGGCTAATAGCCGGCGCGCTGGCCAAGTGGGTCATGCCGGGGCCCGATCCCGGGGGGATCATAATCACGATCCTGATCGGCATCGTGGGTTCCTTTCTAGGCGGTTTCGTGGTGCAGTTGCTTGGGGGGGCCGAGGTAATGGGTGGCATCAGCCTCGGGTCCATCCTGGTGGCGACCCTCGGCGCGATCATCTTGCTTGCGGCCTACCGGCTGATCACACGCCGGGCGGTGTAAAGGAGAACCCTACGAAAGGAGAAGCATGAGCGAAGAGAGGTCCCAGAGCCCACTGCAGACGGAGCGGGGCTCGACGAGCATCTCGGACAGCGTGGTATCGAAGATCGCCGGCATCGCCTCCCAGGAGGTGGACGGCATCAGGATGGGCAGCGGCGCCTCGCAGTCCGTTGGCGGCGTTCTCGACACTATCACCGGCGGCAGGGCCGGCGGAAGCCAAACGTCGGGTGTCTCCGTTGAGGTTGGCCAGGAGGAGGCCGCCATCGACCTGACGCTGACGGCGGAGTACGGCAAGTCGATACCCCAGCTCGCCGAGGCCGTCAGGCGCAACGTGGCCAACAGGGTGGAGAGCCTGGTGGGCCTGCGCGTGAACGAGGTGAACATAACGGTCTCCAACATCTTTTTCCCGCAGCAGGAGGCCGAGCAGGAGCGGCAGCGCCAGCTCGAGCAGGAGCGCCGCGAGCAGGAGGCCCAGGAACAGCAGCGGGTCCAGTAGGCGAGAGCTAGGTTTATCTTGGCAGACGGAATCGTACTGGCGAGGGCCGCCACGGAGGCGGCCCTCGCCACCGAAGGGGTCTATTCCATGGGGCGCGGGCGCTTCGTCGAGCCCGCGACCTACGAGGGAAGCGAGAAGATCTCGGGGGTGGTGGTCACCCCGGAAGACCTGGAAATCCACATCGTCGCCCGCTACCCGCTGCCCAGGCCCATTCCCGAGATCGCCGAGAACATAAGGGAGCGCGTCGCGCCGGAGGCCGGCGGGCGCAAGACCATGGTGGTAGTAGACGATCTCGAGGTGATAGGCGATGAGGGTCTTTAACAGGGTATTCATGATAGTGCTCCTCGCCGGTCTCTTCGTGCTCGGCGTTTACATGATCGTCTACGCTTTCGACCTGTTCGGCTACGAGCTGTCATCGCTGCCTATAACGGACTTCGTCAAAGGCCTGAAAGACTTCGTATCCAGCGTCGAGGGCGGCGCCCTCTCCGTCGCGACGCAGGTTCTCCTGGTCCTGCTGGCGCTACTGGGCCTGCTCTGGTTTATAGCAGAGCTGAGGCCCGGCGCGCCGAGGCGCGTGCGTATGGGAAGCGGCACCTACGTCACCCGCAGCGTTGTGGAGGGTGAGGTCGCGACGGTCGCCGAGGAGCTCCCCGACGTGCTCGGCTCCTCGGTCGGCGTAAAGGCCAGACGGAGCCCGGGTGCCCAGGTGGATCTGGAGGCCAGGGTGAGGAGGGGCGAGGACCTGAACACCATCAAATCGGGCCTGCAGAGCACGGTTCGCGAGCGACTCTCCGAGCGGGGCCTGCCTGTGAGCAAGCTCAATGTCAAGCTCGTCGAGGCCGACCCGAGACAAACGAGGACGAGGGTACAGTGAACGCTTTCAACCGCCTCATACTACTGATCCTGGCCCTCCTACTGCTCGCTGTTCCCGTGGCACTGTTGCTCATAAACTGGGGTTTCGTTTCCGCAGATGTCATAAATCAGTACACGGGCTACAGGGCCGCCGTGCGGGCGCTCGGCAACGTATCGACCGGCTCTTTGAGCACTGGGGCGCGGACCGTGATCGCCATCGTCGGCGCGCTCGTGGCGCTGATAGCACTGATCTTGCTGCTCAGAGAACTCGGCACCCTCGGGCGCAGGGTCTCGAGGAGCACCGTCATGGACGCCACGCCGGGCAGGGAGACCGTGATCACGGCCAACGCCGTGAAGACCCTCGCCGAGAGCGCGGCGAGAGAGGTGGGAGCCGAATCCCCCTCCGTCTCGCTCGCTTCCGAGAAAGAATCCTACGTTGTCTCCACGGGGATACAGGTCCCCGACTCCGACAACTACACAGAGCTGGCGGCGCGCGCCAGGGAGAACATACGCAAGGTGCTGGGGGACCAGGGCGTGCCCGTAAAGGACGTCGAAGTCACGGTAAGAGGACCCGCGTCATAGCGAAAGGGAGGAACGAAGATGGCCACCTGGACCAACAAACAGTGGGGCGCCGTGATCGGGGCGCTGGTGCTTTTCTCGATGTACCTGATCGGCTTCACCCAGACCCTCGTCGTCGTCCTCTTCGGTATAATCGGCTATTTCATCGGCAAGTACCTGGACGGGGAGATCGACCCCGAAGACATCCGCGCCCGTGCCCAGGGCCGCCGGGAAAACGAGATGTGAACCCGCCAGCCAACCATGCCCGACAGCAAGGAAGCCCGTGAGCGCCTGAAAGCCTGGGGCGAGGTGCCCCGTTCGGTCGCCGTGCTCACGGACATAGATGGTACGCTCGCCCCCATCGTGCCGACGCCGGACATGTCCGAGGTCTCCGAAGAACTGAAAGATTTGCTCCGGCGGTTGAGCGAAAGGTACCTGCTGGTGGCCGGTATCAGCGGACGCAAGACCGAGGACGGCTTCGACCTTATCGGCCTCGACGACATCGTCTACTTCGGCAACCACGGCTTCGAGATCCTGCGCGACGGCGAGGTCGAGGTGATCCCTGAAGCGCTCCCCTACCTGGAGAAGATCCAGGAACTGGAGCGCCTGGCGAGGGAGGAGCTCGTCCCCCAGGGCGCCTTCGTGGAGGAGAAGGGCATAACGGCCTCCATCCACTTCCGCAACGTCCCGCCAGATGTCGGCGAGAGGTGCGTGGAGTTCGTCGAGCGCGAAGGCGAACGCCTGGGCCTCAGGGTCACGGTAGGCCGCGGCGTCGTGGAAGCACGCCCGCCCATCCGCGCAGACAAAGGCACCGCCGTCAGCACCCTCGTCGAAGAATACCGCCCCCGAAAAGCCATGTTCATCGGCGACGACACCACCGACCTTGACGCCTTCCGCGAGCTCGAAAAACTACGCGAAGAAGGAACCCTACAAGACATCCTACGCATCGGCGTAGCAAGCGAAGAAGGCCCACCAGAGATAGAAGACGAGGCCGACATCGTCGTATACGGCATAGACGGCGTCACCGATGTGCTACGCCAGCTTGTCAGCTAGGTCAGCACTTCAGGTCTCGTTGCGGTAGTTAGCCGGCTAAGTATCTATGTTGCGTGTATTGCGGAGCCGTTTTCGGGAGGCGGGTTGGCCGTTGTGGGCGGCCCGCTTCTTGAAGAGGCCTAGCAGGTAGGCCAGGGGAAAGGCGAGTGCGACGCCTTCTATAGCTCCGAGCATCGCGCCCGGGACGGCGACCCTGGCGAGGGTGAGGACGGTTTCGGTAATGCGGGTGGGGGTGACCGTGTTCGGGTCGAAGAGAAACGAAACGGTGGTGAGGAAGACGGCAAGCACGGCTCCGCCGGCGCAGATGGTCAGGACCATCAGGCCGTAGCGGGCGAAGAAGGTGTCGCGCAGGATGCCTTCTGCGAACCTCAGGAGGATGCCCGAGATCAGGAGCCCCACGAAGAGGGCTGTGGCGGCATAAAGGAGGTAGAGTGACCACGGGTCGCGCTGCCACGCGAAGAGGTTGTCGAAGGTGTTGTTGCCGATCAGGCTGTACAGGGTCGCGTTGGCGATCCCGACCAGCACGGCCGCGACCATGAGGAAGAGGCGCATCACCCGCTACCCATGCTGCTCCCGATACGCCTCGATGTCGCGTATCTGCGCCTCGACCCAGTCCTCTATTGTGTTGGACTCGACCTCCTCGCGCACGGCCTTCGATCGGCGCTCCCGTTCGTCCTCTGGCATGTTGAGCGCGACGTAGAGGGCCTCGGCCTGCCCGTCCACGTCGTAGGGGTTGACCGACAACGCGTGCTCGCCCAACTCCTCGTGGGCGCCGGCGTTCTCGGAGAGGACGAGGACGCCACCCTTCTCGTTTATGACGGCGGACTCTTTGGCGACGAGGTTCATGCCGTCGCGGACGGCGTTGACGAGCAGGACGTCGAAGTTTTTGTAGGCGGCGACGGAGCGGGGGAAATGGTCCTCCATAAAGAGCTCGATCGGCCTCCACGAAGGCGTCCCATGCTTCTGGTTTATCTCCTCGGCCGTCCTCCCAACGGCCTCCATGTAGGCGGCATACTCGGGAACGTCGGTGCGGGAGGGCTGGAGCTGGGCGAGGAAGGTGACCTCACCCTTCATCTCGGGGTGACGCTCCAGCATGCGGCCGTAGGCCAGGAAGCCGCGTACTATATTCTTGGAGAGGTCCGTGCGGTCCACGCGGAGGAGCAGTTTGCCGGTAAGGCCCCTCACGAACTCCTCCTGCTCGAGCACATCGTCGGTCTGCGCGAGGTCCCGAAACTCATCGGGATCTATGGATATGGGGTAAGCCCGCACCCACACCTCGCGTCCCCCGTGCCTGACGACGCCGCCTTCGATGTCGGCCCGTGCGCCCAAAGTGTCGGCTGCGGTCTGGATAAAGGCGCGGGCGTAGCGGCGGGTGTGGAAGGCGACGATGTCGGCACAGAGGAGGCTCTCCAGCACGCCCTCCCTTATGTAGTCGGGCAGAACGCGCCAGAGGTCCGGCTCCGGCCAGGGTATGTGGACGAACAGGGAGATAAAGGCGCTATCACCGAGTCGTTCGCGGACGAAGAGCGGGGTCATGTAGAGCTGGTAGTCGTGCAGGAGGATGGTCGGCGAGTCGTCGCCCTCTGCGGTCTCAACGACGGCATCGGCGAAGCGGCGGTTGACGGGGACGTAGCCCTCCTCCCAGGCCCGCTTCGTATCGTCACCCGTGTTCGGCGCATAGGGCAGGTCGTACAGGCCGTGCTGGACAAACCACAGGAGCGGGTTGGCGAGCTCGTTGTACATCAGGTTATATGACTCGGGGTCGTGTTCCACGAACCTGATGCGCAGGTCCTCCACCTCAAGGGGCGCAGGCTCTTTAGAGACCTCGACGTCCTCATCGCTCTCGGCAGAGGCGATCCAGACCGCGTTCTCGTCGCGACGGACGACGGCGTTCAGGGCTGTGACGAGGCCCCCGGCCCCCCTGGAGTACTCGCGTTCGCCCGACTCGTTGCGGGAGAACGTCACAGGCCCCCTGTTCGAGGCCACGATGGTCCTTCCGCCTTCGCTCAAGGTCCCCCCTCTCGCCCGCCTACTGCTTACGCTCCCAGCAGTTTAGCGAAAAGGAGGAGGTTGTCGCGCAGCTGGCGCGGGCTCAGGTAGTGCTCGCGGACGTGCTCCTTGCCAAGGCGGCCGATCTGGCGCGCGAACTCGGGGTCATGCAAGATCTTCACGCAGGCGTCGGCCACCTCGGGGATCGTGTCTATAAGGATGCCGCCCCCGCCGTCTACCTGCATGGGGATGCCGCCAACCCTCGCCGCCACCAGCGGCCTCGCCTTCCACAAAGCCTCGCTTACGACGAGACCGAAGCCCTCCCTTATAGACTTCTGGATCACCACGTCAGCTATGGACTGGAAGGCGTTGACCTCGATAGCACCTACGTTAGTGAGGTTGGAGAACAGGAAGATGTCGCGGTCCCCGTCGGCGTAGTTGACGGTCTTGTACCAGTAGTCCCAGCCCTCGGGGTCGTCGTGGGCCATCGAGCCTATAAGGACGAGCTGGACCTCGGGCACCCGCTCCTTGACCAGCCTGTAGGCGTCTATGACACCCAGAGGGTCCTTCCACGGGTCGAAGCGCGAGACCTGAACCATGAAGGGCCTGTCAGCGTCCACACCGAACTGGCTCACGATGTAGCGGGCGTCGTCAGCGCTTAGGGCCATATTCTTCGGCGAGAGCGGGTCGATAGCAGGGGGGATCAAAGTCAGGCCAGGCAGATGGACGTCGGGAGGCGTGTACTCCTGCATGGTGTAGATCTGGGCGTCGTAGTCGGCGATGTGGGGCACCAGGTAGTCGAGCACCTCCCGGTTCGGGGTCGAGAGGTCGGGGTGGCAGCGCCAGATCCACTTCGTCTGGGGCGAGAGCCCGCCGGTGAAGTATTTCAGTAAAGCCGGCTGCGGGTCGTGGATGAGGACGATGTCCCACTCCTCGCCGGACTTCTGCAGGGCCTCGGCCGACAAGCGGTTGTACTCCTCGTAGATCGCCCGGTCCTCGACCGTTAGCTCGTATTCGGCGCCCTGCAGCGCGTTGTGGAAGCTCTTGGTCACGTTGAAGAAGGGCTCGGAGCCGAACATGATGTCCCACTCGGCCTCCAGGCCGACGTCCCGCATCAGGGGCACCAGCGTGTACAGGATCTCCGCGACCCCGCCGCCGAAGCTCGTCGCGCTGACGTGAAGAACCCTCTTCCCCTTCAGGCGATCCCCGAGGGACACCACCTCGTCGTAGAGCTCCCGACGCACGATGCTGCGGTAATCGGCGAGCGACTTGTTGCCGGGGTTTACGCGCTGCTGCACTCTCTTACCTTCTAGCCTCTCTCAA
>JBKPSF010000138.1:0-19831 GCA_046734875.1 Actinomycetota bacterium
CTACTGGTGTAGATAAGGCCATACGCAAGTCCCAGCCTTCTTCTTGCACTTGCGTATTACCTGCAAATACCACTATTTTCGGAGTGGAGCCGAGGGGATTCGAACCCCTGACCTCCGCCGTGCAAAGGCGGCGCTCTCCCGACTGAGCTACGGCCCCGTTCAGTCACCGAGTATTAATGCGACTCGGCGCGTCTGGTTATTGTACTTGTTTGCAGGGATCAGGTGGCGTACAGGTACTTTGCTCGACGTGATTGGTTTACAGATGTAGATAGACCAGGCATGCCGCCTAACGGGTCACGTTATTGATCACCCTGGTATCGGAGAGGAACGTTCGATGGTCTCGAAACCGAAGCTCTGACGTCCCTTCGTCTGTCGCGATCAAGTCTACGGGCTCCAGGTATTCTGGTTCGCCCGGGTCTTCTCCCAGAAAGCCCAGCAAGATGGCCCGCAGCACGGGCGAATGGGTCGAGAGAACGTAACGCGCCGGCCTGTCCTCGTGTAAGTCAGGCAGGCTCAGGGCGAACGTCAACTGGCGCCGGGCGACCGCCTCTGTGCTTTCGCCGGGTGGATCCGGGTGCCCAACCCAGTAACCTATGCGGTCCGATGAAGCCCAGAACTCGCTGAAGAAGGGATGCTGCGATAAGGTTTTCGGGCCTATGGGTGGTGCGTGGAGTTGCTGTGAGAGTGCCTCGGCGCTACTCACCATTTCGACACGCTGGCCGGCAACGAAGATGTCCGGGTTGCGTACGGCCCACTGCTCGCGGACTTCGAGGAGTTCCACTTCGCTGCCTGGGGTCAGGGCTCCGGCCATGCTCGTCCGGATCTCCACGGCCGTCTGCCGGGTCCTGAGGGTGGGAGCATACATGAAGTGAACTATCTCGCCGGAAGTTAGACGCTCGGCGAGCAACTTTCCTCTCTCCCGTGCCTGGGCCACGCCTTCTTCCGTCAGCGGAACGTCGCCCCTGTGGGAGGCGACCTTGCCGTGTCTTATCCAGTGGACTGTTACTGGGGACATGGGGTTCAGTCCTCTACCACGGCGAACGCGCGGGCCGGGGCGCTTTCGACGCCGGCGAACTTGTAGAAGGGGGCGAAGAACCGGACGCGCGGCGGCAGGTCCCTCAGGTTGACGAGGCCTTCGATCAGGGGGATGCGCGCCTGCAGGATCGCGCCGTGCACCACGAACTCTTGTGCCGTCCAGCCGGCCCGTCGGGCCGCAGGCTCCTCGAAGAAATCGCAGCCGATAGCCTTCGGGCCCTTTCCGACCATCCACCTGGCGGCCTCTTCCGTCAGGCCGGGTGACTCCCTGAAATACTTCTGGGTCCCGATATGACTCTGCGCCCAGTCGGTTCTGAGGAGGAGGATATCGTCTTGTTGGATCTTCTCGCCCGAGGCCTCCAGCGCCTCGTTCGCCTTCTCCAGGTCGGGCACGTCCATGATCCGCATCGGCTCCGTGGGCGTCAGGTCGAGGACTACCGCATCGCCGATCACCCGTTCCAGGGAGACTCTATCGATGGCTTCTCCGTCCTCGATCGTGTGTAGGGCGGACTCCACGTGCGTGCCGGTATGCAGGCTCATCAGATCGAGCTGGGTGGACTGCCAGTAGCCTGTGCCGTTCCTGGTGCGCACCTCGAATTGCACCCCGAGGTCCGTGGAGGGCGGTCCCTTGAAACCGTGCGCCACTGCCGGACTGAGGTCGATGATCTTCGGCATGGGTATACCTTCTACGAGTCGAACGTCACGTAGAATTCACGCTCCCGGCTCTCGAGAAGCGGGATCGCCGTTCCGAAGCCGAGTTCCTGGAAGTGCTGGGACTCGCCGTGCGCCTTGTAGGCGTCCTCATCGGTGTACTGCTCGTAAAAGAAGAACAGGTTGGGGTTCTCCGGGTCGCGGTGAGCCTGGTAGAAGAGGTTCCCGGGCTCTTGCTTGGAGAGCGGCGTCAGCTTCCTTATAGCCTCCTCGACCCCGTCTGCCTCACCCTCCCTGGCGGTCCACTTCGCCACGACCACGAAAGCCATCTCATGCTCCTTTCTTGCCGATAATGTTCCTGAGGACGCCGATGTCCTCTATCTCCATCTCCACGACATCGCCCTCGTTCAGGTAGCGATCCGTCTCGATACCAGCGCCGCCTTCGGCGGTTCCCGAGCCGAAGACCTCGCCAGGGTACACGGTCTGCGCCTGTGACGCGTAGGAGATCATGTCCGCGAACTTGTGGTGCATGTTCCCCGAGTTATCCTCGCCCCAGGTCTCTCCGTTGACACGTACGCGCATCGTCAGGTTGTTAGCATCCACATCGTCGGCGGTAACGATACAGGGGCCGAGAACGTTCGAGCCGTCCCAATCCTTCGCCTTTGCGGGACCCATCCCCACGGGCAGCTCACGGGCCTGGATATCTCGTGCCGAGAGATCGTTCCAGATGGTATAGCCGAAGATGTAGCCGTCGGCATCGTCGCGCGGGATGTCCTTGCCGACCTTCCCGATTATGGCCGCGAGCTCCAGCTCGTGGTCCAGCTTCCCGGTATAGAACGGGTACGGTATGGTTTCCTCGGGCCCGATCACGGTGTCGGGCATGCCCCTGTAGAAGGCGGGTACCTCGTACCACTCGTCAGGGATGGGCCTGTTCAGCCGGGCGAAGGCGTTCTTGAGGTGTCCCTCGAAAGAGAGGAAGTCCCGCAGCGATCGCGGCCTCAGCGGGGCGAGAAGCCTGGCGTTCTCCACCAGCCTCGTCTCGCCGACCGGCGCTCCGGCTTCGATGAAGGCAACCATGTCGCCTTCATCGAAGCCGGCGTCGAGAACCGTCTCACCATCGAGGATTCCCACCCTGGGGCCATAACCGGCATCGTAGGTGACCAGCCTCATGCGCGTCCTCCGTCCGAAGCGGTGGCCTTTCCCGCGTTGGCGGCCAACCTTACGGCGACTTCGATCTTGGCGTAGCAGCCGCAGCGGCACAGGTTGCCGCCCAGGTAGGTCCGGATCTTCTCGCCTGTTGGTTCCGGATCCTCCTCGAGGAGACGCTTTGCGGTGAGGATCATGCCCGGGGTGCAGTAGCCGCATTGAAACGCCTCTGCCTCCACGAACGCCTCCTGAACGGGATGGGTTCCACCAAGTCCCTCGACGGTCGTGATCTCCGCGCCCGCGGCGAGGGGGGCGAGCAGGATGCACGTCGAGATCGGCTCCCCATCCACGAGCGCCGTACACGTCCCGCACACCCCGATACCGCAGGTCTGGCGCACGCTCTTCAGGTCTAGCCCACGTCTGAGGACGTCGAGAAGCATCTCGTCCGGCCGCGCGTCGACCTCTACGGCCTCTCCGTTCACGCTGAATCGAAGCTTCATCCCACCTCCCCTGTACCGGTGGCACGAACGGGGCCGGTCCGGGGTTCGTCGCTGCCATCGCGGGCGTCCACGGCGTCGAGGACCCGCTCCGCGGAGATGGGTAGCTCCGTAACGTCTATGCCACGGGAGTAGAGGGCGTTGCCGATAGCGGGCGGAACGGGCGGGAGGGCCGTCTCGCCGAGGCCCTGTATCTCTGCACCTTCGCGCTCCAACAGTTCGTGCGAGAGGGCCGCCGGCATGTCGTCCATCGCCGGGATGTTGTAGTCGGAGAAGTTGGGGTTGGCGATCTGGCCGTCGACGAACTCGTTGCCCTCGAAGAGGGCGGTGCCGAGGCCCATGATCATGGACCCCTCGTTCTGGAGCTCGGCCGCAGGCCGGTTTACGACCCGGCCCGCGTAGATCGGCGCGTGCAGCCTGATTACGTCGAACTTCCCGGTCTCCTCGTCCACCTCGACCTCGGCGGCAGCAGCCCCCTGATGCCAGTGCGAAGACGCGATCCCCTGGCCGGTATCCGGGTCGAGCCCTCCTTCGTCCACGACCTCGCCGTAACCACGCTTCCCGTTATCCTTCAGGTCGTCAACGGCTATCCTGAGCGCGCGGCCCATCATGTGGGTCGAGCGGCTGGAGGTGGTGCGGGTATCGTAGGGGACGAGGTCTGTATCGGGGTCCGGAAAACTTACCCTTTCCACGTCCACGCTGAGCAACCCGGCGGCCATCAGGCGCACCGCCGTCCTGGCTCCCTGGCCCATCTCGGTCGTCGCGCACCGGACGACGAAGGTACCGTCTTCTCCGGCCTCCACGGCTATGGCAGCCCGGCTGGGTGTCTGCATACCTTTGAGCATGACGCAAAGACCCTTGTTCTCCCTGCCCTCGGACCAATGTACGGCGTCTGCAGCACGCTGGAGTAGTTCCTCGAAGTGGACGTCGTGCATGGTCTCGCCGGTGCAGTAGGTATCGCCATCCCTGAGGACGTTCTTCATCCTGAGCTCCAGTGGATCCATACCAAGCCTGCTGGCGAGGAGGTCCATGGCCCGTTCCCTCGCCCAGGTGGATTGCATCTGGCCGTAGCCCCGGTACGCGCCGTTGGGGGGCAGGTTGGTGTATACGGCGCGCGCGTCCACCCTGACGTGTGGGATCCTGTACGGGCCGGGGGCGGCGAAGCCCATCTTCTGGGCGACGCCGGGACCGCAGTCGGCGTAGGCACCGGTGTTGGCCCAGCACTCGGTCTCGCTGGCGACGAGCGTCCCGTCGCTTCGTGCGCCGATCCTGACCCGCACCGCGGCCGGGTGCCTGTTCAGCGTCATCCACATCTCGTCGCGCCCGAGTACGACCCTGACCGGACTCTCTGCCTTCCTGGCGAGGCACGCCGCCAGTGCCTCCATCCTGACGAAGGTCTTCGCCCCGAAGGATCCGCCCATGGGGCGTGAGATCACCCTGACCCTCTCCTCCTGGATACCCAGGAGTCCGGAGAGGTCTGCCCGCAGGTTGAACGGTGTCTGGGTCCCGGTCTCGACGATGAGCCTGCCGTCTTGCCAGCGGGCCAGCGCGGCATGGGGCTCCATGGGCGCGTGCGTCGCCCCTGCGGTGCGATAGGTCTCCTCGACCACGACGTCCGCCTCGTCGAACCCGGCCTGTACATCGCCGTGGCGGAGCCGGAAGAGGTGGCAGACGTTCGTGCCCTGCTGGGGCCTGATGCCGAAGTACGCCACGGTCTCGGGGAGGCCCTCGAAGTCGTGGAGGAGCGGGGCATCCTCCGAGACGGCCTCCATCTCGTCGAAGACGGCGGGAAGCTCCTCATACTCGACGCCTATGAGGTTGACCGCCTCTTCGGCCCCAGCTTCGCTGTCGGCGGCGACGGCGGCCACAACGTCTCCGGCGTGGCGGACGCGATCCTGGGGCAGGGCTTGCTGGTCTTTGATCTGGCACCCGTACCGCCCGAGGTCGGCCACGTCCTCGGGAAGCAAAACCACCACGTCATCAGGGACCTGCGAAGCGTCTATGGCTACGACGCGGGCGTGGGGCACACTAGAGCGGACGAACCTGGCATGCAGCATCCCCTCCAGTTCCACATCCTGGGAGTAGCGAACGGCTCCGGTTACGCGGGGATCAACCACCGATCAGGTCCTCCAGCGCCCTCCTGACCTCGACGGCGATGATGCGGCGACGGTAGCGGGCCGAGCCGCGCGAGTCCGAGATCGGCTCTATCTCCTCGGCGTAGCGACGTCCGATCTCGGCGGCGAGCTCACCGTCCAACCTCTCCCCGAGCGCGCAGATCTCCTGGAAATACTGCGGCCTTCCGGCGACCGCGCCGACGACGACCCGTAATCCACCACCGTCCTCGGCTGCCGCCACGGAGACGCAGGGCCGATCCTCGCTCGAACGGGAGCGGAACTTCCGGTAGACGGAGCGCCCTTCGCTGCGGGGCACCCTGACCTCGGTGACCAGTTCGTCTGCTTCCAGCGCGGTCTCGTAGTGGCCGAGGACGAACTCATCCATCGGTATCTCGCGCTCTGCACGCACGCTCCGGGCGACGACGCGCGCGCCCAGGGCCACTAGCATCGACGGGGGATCGGAGGCGTAGTCCGCGTCGGCTACGACCCCGCCCACGGTCGCCTGGTTCCTGACGCGTGGGCTGGCGACGACCGAGAACGTATGCGCCAGCGTGGGCCAGCCCTCCCTTACCACAGAGGAGCGCTCCACGGCCCGGTGGGTGACCATCGCCCCGAGACGTAAGAACCCGTTCCCGGCCTCGATGCGGTCGAGGTCCGGAATGCCGCGAAGGGCGACGAGCCTCGTCGGGAGGAAGAAATTCTGGTTCATCACGATCCCGAGGAAAGAGCCGCCAGCTACTACCGTCGCCTCGTCACCGTACTCGGCCCGCAGGGCGAGGACCTCGTCCAGCGAGCGCGGTTCGTGCCACTCTGGTGCTACCGGTTGCATCTCCGACGCCCCTTTACATCGTGGTTACGGGACGGGACTGGAGGAGGTAGACCTCCCCGCCTACTATGGCCCACTCGATGTCCTGCGCGACGCCCTGGCGTTCTTCCAACCGCCTGCCGAGATCGCCGAGCCTCTGTAACTCTTCGTCAGTCAGGACGCGGTCGTCCACGATCTTCTCGCGTTTGACCTTCCCTTTGCGGTCGAGGGCGTAGTGGTCCGGGGTCACCTCTCCGGAGACGACCTGCTCCCCGATACCCCGGACGGCCTCGACGACCATCCTGTCACGGCGCCGCCTCACCGGGTCCACGGTGAAGATCACACCGGACTTCTCGGGGTCCACCATCTTCTGCACCACCACGGCCATCCGTAGATCCTGGAGTGAGCCTTTCTCGGCCCTGTAGAAGAGGGCGCGCTCGGAGAAGAAAGACGCCCAGCAGTCCACGACCCGCCGGCAGACCTCCCAGGCCCCTTCGACGAAGAGGTACGTCTCCTGCTGGCCAGCGTAGCTCGCGGCCTCGGAGTCCTCCGCGACTGCAGAAGAGCGCACGGCGACCCTGTGGTCGCATGCCTTCTTCTCTGTTCCCGCCAGGTTCTCGTAGGCTGACGTTATCTCCTCTTCAGGCGGCTCGGCGGCCGCGACGAGCTCTTGAAGCTCCGTGACTAAGCGGGACGCTGCGAGCTCTTGCATACGCTCCACATCCACCGAGTCGCGAAGGACGTACGAAGGGATCACGAACCCTGGTGGCACCGGGAGGTCATCGGCCGTCATGCGGGCCAGGCTGGCTCCCTTGCCGCCTGCCACCTCCACTTTTCGGCAGGCTTCCTCCGTGAACCATATGACGGTCCCGGTAGCGCTACTTTCCTGTCCGTGCCCGGCCATCTTCCCTACTCGTCCAGGATCGCTACCGCGCGGACGGGTGCTCCCGTGGTACCGACCCACTTGATGGGCAGCACGGCGAGCTTGAAACCGTGGGAGGGTAGCTGGTCCAGGTTGCAAAGGTTCTCGAGGTGCCAGTAGTCCTCTTCCCACATAACGCGGTGGGCCTCCCAGAACTCTTCGCGCTCGAACATCGCCCAGACAGGCGGGTCGAAAGTCACCGCGTCTATGCCCATCATGCGCACGCCCCTGGAGATGAGATCGAGCGTGGCATCCCTGGTCATGCCGCAGTGGTCGCGCAGGTAGCGTTCGGAGTCGTCGTTGTAGGCTGAGGCTCCGGTCTGGATCAGGACGATATCCTTCTCCTTGAGCTGGTAGCCGATCTTCTCCAGCGCCTGGTCTATCTCGTCGGCGGAGATACCGGCCCCGTACTCTTTGTGGCGGAAGTCAAGGACGACGCCGTCGGAGAAGCAATATTCGAGCGGTATCTCGCTCGCGCCGGGTCCGTCTGGCCTGATGTGCTTGAGGGCGTCCATGTGCGTTCCGGCGTGGTCGCTCTGGATGATGGTGTAGGAGGCTGTCAGTTTATCCACCCCGTACTTGTCCGCCCCCACGCCCTCTGAGAAATCCTCCCAGGTATCGAACATGAGCATCTGGGGCGGGTTGATGCGCGGGAAGGTCACCATGTCCCTGTGGACCGGCATGGAGAGATCCACGATCCTGCTCATCCGTTCTCCCTTCTTTTCATCATGGTCTGGAGTAGCTCGAAGTGTTGGCGGAGCGCGCTGCCGGCCTTCTTTGGGGCTCCCTCCCTCAACGCCTCCAGCAGAGGCCGGTGCAACTCGGCCAGTTCGTGCAGGTCTATGTCCGTCTTGAGTACCGTAACCACCACGCGGGCTTCGACCCTCAGGGTCCTCCAGGTGTCGAGGAGGACCTGGTTCCCTGCGGCCTCGACGATGAGACGGTGGAAGGTGGCGTCGTGGGCGGCGAGGTCGTTGAGGTCGTCGCTATCCGCGGCCTCAAGCATTGCCTCGAACTCCCTTTCGAGCTCGCCGACCTCTCCGTCCAGCCTGGCCGCCGCTTCCTGGGCCGCAAGCTCTTCCAGGGCTGCCCGCACGGGGTAGATCTCGGCGAGCTCCCCCTCGGAGATCCTGCGCACCCGGCTACCCCGGTACGGCTCGTGTTCGACGAACCCGAGCGAGTGCAGCTCCCTGAGCGCCTCACGCACCGGCGCCTGGCTCGTGCCAAGCTCCTGCGCGATCTGGAGCTCGACGATCCGATCTCCGGGCTGGAGATCGCCCCCCAGGATGCGTTCAAGCAGCAGCTCCCGGATCTGCTCCCGCAGCATGGTGCGGGTGAGGCTCACGTGAGTATCTCCACGACGCCGCTGGAGCCGTTCACCCTGACGTGATCCCCGGTCTTTATCTTCCTGGTGGCGTCGGAGGTCCCCACGACGGCCGGTATTCCGAACTCGCGGGAGACGACCGCAGGGTGGGAGACAGTCCCGCCCGCGTCCGTGACGAGGGCACTGACCTTGGTGAAGAGAACCACCCACGCCGGATTCGTCATGCGGCAGACGAGAACGTCGCCTTCTTCGACCTGGTCGGACTCCTCGATGGAGGTGACGACGCGGGCTGTACCCTCCATCACGCCGGCCGACGCCCCGAGGCCCACGACCTCATCAGTCTTCTGGGAGGGCTCTTTGTAGAACTTGTCGGGGAAGCCCCACAGCGCGTTGTAGGGGAAGTCAAGCGCCTGCTGGGTTGCGGTACCGAGCCACTCGGGAGGCCGAACCTCGTAGGCATCCTCCTGCTCGTCCCTCCTGTCCGAGACGATCTCGCGGGCGTCCATGGCGCTCGGGTCGAACATGAGGACGCGCAGCTCGTTGTAACGGAGGAACATAACGTCCTCGGGATCATCGAGGAGATCCGCCTCCACGAGTTTTTCTCCGATAGAGATCAAGACCAGCCGCACGCGGGCGTTGGTGCCCTGATCTATGTAGAAGTGATGGTCCGGGGTGAGCGGGTTCATCCGCAGCGAGAGGTCCAGAGCACCCTGGAGTTCGCCCCTTCGTTCTCCTTCTGGTACGCCATCCATGAGCTCGCGCTTGGCGGCCTCGAGGTCGTCTTTTACCGACTGTATGGCCCTGGGATAATCGTAGTCGGTAGCGAGGTATCCGCGGACGGCCTCCAGGATCGGGGCCGGGTTCTCTTTCCAGGTCTGGTACTGGAACTCGTGCGCCCAGATCGCCTTGTAGCCGAACTCCTGCTGGTGCGGTCCGAGACGCTCGGAGACGAACCGCCGGCCGCGCTCCGTACCCTCGAGCGCCTCGAGAATACCGGCCGCCGTGTCGGCCTCGAAAGCGTGCCTGAGCTCGTCGTCCTCTTTAACCTCTTCTTTCATCTTCCAAAGGTCCTCGACGGCGTCCCAGTTGCGGTCTTCGGTCGAGCTCTGCAGGCGGCCAACGAGCCCGGGATCCGCCTCTCCCTTGACTTGAGCGATGGTGGCGTTGAGCGACTGGGTGGCAGTAAACTGGGCGAAGTTGAGCATCCAGTGGATCTTCCAGTGCCGGTCGTGGATGTCGATGGCATCCTCGAGCAGAACGGCGAGCTCGACGAGGTTCATGCCAGCCCTGTCCTGGCCGTCGAGGTAGGCGAAATTGCGGTCCATCTCGGGTCTGAGGCTCCCCCGCCACCAGTCCAGGAAGTTCCATGCGTAGTGCGGCAGGACCGCACCCAGGTAAGCCCCGATCTTGCCGGCATACTCGTGACCTTCGGGTACCCTGGGAACGTAACGGTTACCATACTCGGAGGCTCTTGCGTAGGCTTCCGGGTCGGCCGGGACGGCGGCCGTGTAGAGGTAGCCGTTCACGTTCTTGGCTACCCAGTCAGAGGCGAAAGGTGTCCCGAAACGGCGGAACATGTGGTCGCACGTAAGCCACCACCCGCCAATATCGAAGAACATGGGCGAGATCGGGTTCGGACAGTGAAGGTCGTCCAGGATCCAGAAAAGATCCCGCTCCCCCTCCTTCCAATCCACCTCGAAGTCCTCGTCACCATGGAAGGTCCCGAGTACCTCATTGGTGTTCGTCTCCATCCAGACTCCTTTCCTTCTGCTCAGACCACGGACTTCCACACGTCCATTCGTGTCCTTGTTTCCCACCTCTAACGATTATCGATTATCTTTAATCGAAATGCAAGATCGTGGGGTGACATGGACGCCGTGAGTCTCTCTAGCGTGCGGGGCGCTTCAGGACTTGACAGACTAACTATATGAGATATGAATATAGTAGCCGGTGCCCACGCTTCTCCTTTCCCTTTCCCCATTACCCCTGAAAGGCGGGCACCGGCTTCGTTACGTACGGGCAGCTTACCATTTTGCCCTCTCGATGCCGCGGTACTTGGGACAGTCTTAACGGAACCTTAACTCTGGATAAGAAGAAGGCTTCTCCTTTTTCTATCTGGCGGATGTGGGGTTTGTCTCCCCTTGGGGCGCGAGGGACGGTACAATACGCTTTGGTGAGATCTTCGGACCGAGAGGTGGGATAGAGATGGCCCTCTACGAGTACAGGTGCGCGGAGTGCGAGGATCGCTTCGACCTCATGCGCCCGATGAGCGATGCCGACGAGCCGGCGGCGTGTCCCGAGTGTGGCTCGACGGAGTCTCGGCGCGTGATCTCCAACTTCGCCACCATCACCCCGGGGGCATCGGCCCTCTCGACGAACCCTGTGATGGACGCCCGCATGGCGTCGGGCGGCGGTGGCGGATGCTGCGGCGGGGGCTGCGGCTGCGGCTGACGGGAAGTTGGCCCGAGGGGCATCCGAGGACCCCCCCAAGGAGCTGCCCGACCTCGTCCTCAAAGGCATAGAAGAGTTCAACAGGGGCGAGTTCTTCGAGTGCCACGAGTACCTCGAAGAGGCCTGGATGCAGGAGTCCGGGCGCGTCCGCTATCTCTACCAGGGCATCCTGCAAGTGGGCGTCGGCTTCTACCACCTCCAGAACGGAAACTGGCGCGGCGCCACCGGCCTACTGCGCAACGGCACCGTTCGCCTCGAGGAGTTCGAACCCGAGACCCTCGGCGTCGACGTGGCCAAGCTCGTCCGTGAGAGCAGAAGGTGCCTGCGCGAGCTCGAATCTCTGGGGCGCGAGAGGCTGGACGAGTTCGACGCCTCGAAGATACCGCGGGTCGAGTGGGCGAAATAGGCTCTTGTGTCTACAGGTTTCGGGTTTCAGGATCTGGAACATAGGAGACGACCTCGAAATGTGATGAGGTCTCATCGCGCTCGACGAGGAAGCGGTCGTCTTCAGGGTAGAACACGGCAGTCTCGTGGTCCTCGCCCGCGAACGCCTTGACCGCCTCCAGCGAATCCCAGAGCGAAAACATCAGGTACTCGCAGCGATCGCCAAGGTCGCGGCGCAGCATGTACACGCCCCTATTCCCCGGCGTCCCGGCGTAGCCGGCGACCCCGGTGTCTTGCATGTACTCGGCGTAGGCGTCCGCGTCGTCCTTGCGAACGGCGCCACGCCAGGTTCGTGCGATCATGGTCGGTCTCCTCCCGTCGTGTGCTCGCACACCGATTTTACGTCGAGGAGCGGCGTAGCGAGAGCGGCGAGACGCCGGATCCCCTGGCTATAGTTCACGCAACTCGGGGAGCAGCTTCTTCTTGGCCCACTCGAAAAACGGCTTCTGCTGGTCGGCCGATTTTCGTCCTTTATCACCCGAAGGACCTGCCTCAACGGGAACTCAGGGGCTCGTATTCCAATCCCCTCAGCCTGTCGGCGATCGCCTCGTAGCCGCTGTTGTCGGGATGCAAACCGTCAGGGCTGAGACCCTCGTTTCCGAGGCTGACCTCGGCGTAGGGGATATTGCTCCTGGCGGCCGACGCGACGATGTGGCGGTTTGCCCGCTTCAGGTACGGCTCGAAGGACTTGCCGGCACGCGGCGTGTACCCGAGGCCCGCGGTGCGGATGATGGTCTCGTCGGGGGAACGGAGGTTCTGGATCTCTATTGTGATCTTGTCCCAGTTAGCTTCGAACTCTTTCACGGCAGCCCGCAGGCACCGTTCGCCCTGCGACCCGCCGCAGGTTCCGGCGTCGTAGGACCCACGGGCCAGCCCCAGATCGTTGATGCCGATGTTGTACGTGACGACTTCGGCGTCGCGAAGCCGGTTCCGCACTGAAGGGTTATGCTCGAGGGCGCGCAGCAGCTGGGAGCTCGTCTGACCGCTCACCCCCAGGTTGATGAGCTTGACGCGGGCTCCCGTGTCATCGCGAAGGTATCGCGCGTAGCGTTCCACGTAGCCCTGGCGCGCGCCGACCCCCGCGGCCAAAGAGTCGCCCAGGGCCACGTAGTTCCATTGGGTAGCGTCGGGTGAGGTCGTTTCGTCTTCGCGCACGTTCGTCGTTGCTCGATGCAGCGTGCCGCTCTTGCCCGTACTCTGTTCGCCGTCTTCCGTTCCCTGAGAGCAGGCCGTAAGGCCCGTCGACAAGATCAGCAACGCGACGATCCCGAGTAGCCTCCTCATTTGCTCCTTCCGTAGAGAAGCCTTCTTTGATACGCGCGACCCGCGGCCGTTAAAGCCTATCCTAAACCCGACCTACAAGGAAACCAGCCGGGGAAAAGAGGACGGAAAATAACCATCTGGCGGATGCGCGGAGATCGCGCGTCGGGTATCTTGATCGCTGTGGAGAGCTATGGGACCGTCGCAGGAGAGCGGCCCGGAAAGGAGGCAACGGTACCATGCCGATGTTCATGGATCATCACAGGAGGGTCGAGGGGTTGACCGCCGAGGCGGTAGCCGACGCCCACAGGAAGGACGAGGAGATACAGGACCAATACGGGGTCAAGTACCACAGGTACTGGTTCAACGATAAGACTGGCGAGGTCTTCTGCCTGGTCGAAGCCCCCGACAAAGAGACGGCCGAGGCCGTGCACCGCGAAGCCCACGGGCTCGTGGCCGACGAGATAACCGAGGTCGAGGAGGGCGCGGTCTAGCCCCGAAAATGGCCACATGGCAGATGCAAGAATGGTCGCATGGCAGATGTGCGAACCCCTGACACACTCGTACAGTAGGGTCGAGGCGGGCGCTACTCCTTCCTACCCTCAACTCTGCGCCCGATCCTTGTCGCTGGCCGCGCCGTCCCATCGCATCCGGCGCGGCCTTCATCTCGCCCACCCCGACGACCCGAACCCTCTCCCCTTCTCGCGGCGGGCATCGGCAACCTGGTGAAGACAGGCTCCGAGTGCGCGTCGAGCGTCCTGCGCACCTTCAGGGAGCCGGATGTCCCAACCTTCGCGTGCGCGGGGTTCTGGGAAGATCGGCCTCGGAAATTACCACCTGGAGCACGAAGATAGCCCGTTTGGGGGATGCGCGACGCCCGTCCTCGGGGCATCATGGTCGCGGTGGAGAGCGTCGGGCCCGCCGTGGGGCGGGCTGGAAAGGAGGCGAGAACGATGTTGTTCGTAGTGTTGCTCAGCACCAGGCCAGGCAACACCTTCCAGGAGGGGGTCGCCAGGCGGCTGCAGTGGGACTACCCGGAAGGCGCGAACGTGCTGGCCGAGTACTGGTTGGAGACGGAAGCGCCGAGGGTCGTGGCGGTCGTGGAGGCACAAAGCATGGAGCCTTTTGGCCAGATAAGGATGGACTGGGGCGACATGTTCGAGATCGAGGTCTTCCCGGTGGTTACGGCCGAGCAGGGCATGGAGATGGCTCGCCAGGCCATGACCTCCGGGCAAGAGTAGAACATTTCCTCCATCGGTCTGCGGGCTCCGTCCTTTCTCCTTACCGGAAGTTCATCTCGTACGGGTCGCCGGATCGCCACGACCCTCCGACCTGGCGACGGGCCAAAATGACCTGCCGATACGATGCAGGGGGTGAGCGTGGGCGAGTATGTGAACGCGGGCGGCGTGCGCACCTATTACGAGGTTCACGGCGAGGGCGAGCCGCTGGCCCTGCTGCACGGCGGGTTGGCTACGACCGAGTCCTGGGCCATGCAGGTCCCCGCGTTCGCCCAACGCTACCGCGTCTACGTGCCCGAACGACGGGGCCACGGGCGCACGGCCGACGTTGCCGGACCGATAACCTACGAGACAATGGCCGCCGATACCACTGCGTTCCTCGAGGCCACGGGCACCGGGACCGCGCACCTGGTAGGGTGGAGCGACGGAGCCGTGGTGGGCATGCTGGTCGCCCTGCGTCGCCCCGAGCTCGTGCGAAAGCTCGTCGTGATCGGCCAGTACTTCAACCCAGACGGCGAGGTCCCGGAGTTCCGGGCGATGATCGAGCACTGGGGCTCCAGCCCGCCCGAGGCGTTGCACGAGGTGTACGATCTGGTCTCCCCGGACGGACCCGAGCACTTCCCCGTTGTGTTGGAGAAGATGATGAGGTTGTGGCGCGAGGAGCCCGACATCGCCATCTCCGAACTCAGGGGGGTCCGTGCGCCCGTCCTGCTAATGCAAGGCGACGATGATATCGTGAAGGTCGAGCACAGCACCGTCCTCGCGGCCACGCTGCCCGACGCGCAGCTCGCCGTCATACCCGGTAGCTCGCACTTGGCACCGCTGGAGAAACCCGACCTGGTCAACCGGCTCGTTCTCGACTTCCTGAGCGCCCATCAGCCGGAGAAGGCGATGTCGCTGCGCGGCTAGAGGGAGCGTCTAACGGACGATACTGGAACCAGGGGCAACGCGTGACCCGTAGAACCTCGAGCGGGCGAGCGTCGTATCGAAGGATCTTTACCCGGAAGGAGCTCGCCTAAATGGACGTTATAGAAGCCCAAGAGTTGAAGGCGAAGCTCGACAGGGGGGACGACTTCAGGTTCGTGATGACCCTCGGCGAATGGGAATACCGCACGACGCACATCCCCGGCTCGATGCGCGTCAGCACGATCGAGGAGGCGCTTGCGAAGCTCGACCCCGAGGACGAGATAATTCTCTACGACTCGGGTCCTGGCTGCAGCGCGAGCCGGATGGCCCTCCGTATGCTGAAGACCCACGGGTACGGGCGGGTGCGCCGCTACGCCGGTGGGCTCGAGGAGTGGGCACGCATGGGTTACCCGCTTACCGGCGAAGGCACCGTCTAACCGAGGTTCGGTGCCCGTCGGGACGGGTGCGCGGGCGGTGACGGCCGAGCGGGCGGACCGCCTCACGGCGACGCTCGGGCGGCGAGACGGCCACGGTCGTGCGTGCCATCGCGCCTCGGGCACTGCCCTCTCACCGGTCTTGGACCCCGATCAGGGATAGTCTGGCGGTGGAACGACGGGCTTTGGCCCCGCAGACGCGGGTTCGATTCCCGCTCCTGGAACTCGCTGTGTGCTAGCGCGGGAGCGGGACGGGCGCTACTGCCAAGAAGCAGCGTCGCAGGGACGACCGGTTCGCCTCGTGGGATGATGGGTAGCGTGGGCCTCTGTGCGCTTCGGATCACTGGTGACTAGGGCCATGGTAACCCCGGTCGGGGACTCAGCGCCTTTCTTGGTTGGATTGGTAAGGTTACGCCTGCCGAGGGCTCACCTTCTTGAGGTCTTGAGAGAACTCTTGCTTGGAGGCGTCCGGCTCGGTCTGCCGCCCTTTCCTTTGCGCCTCGTTCTCCCACTTCTGGGCTACGTTGAAGTCGGCTGTTCCGGAAGCCAACTGTGCCGGAGTGCCCGCGTTTGCGGTGGCCGACTTTCTGGTGTCCTCGGTCACGGTGCTCCTTTCTGCTGTCGCTCTACAACTCTTGTAAGGCCGTCTTTAGAGCTTCCGTCAATAGGCGAGTATCGTATGTGTCAAGCGATGATACGAAGGCTGTACTATCGTACTGCGAACTGTCGAGTGCGAAGAGTTGCCAGCCTATTGACGGAGCCTCTGGCGGTTATATCATCAACTGCGCGACGGTAGACCCGGATAACGTCATCGTTGAGAGCAGCGAGTCCAACAACACAGATTGCGTCACAACCCAGTTTGTACCGTAAAGGTGCCACGGAAAGTACCGGGGTCTGGAGCAGCCTCGGCTCTTTCTCTTGCCCTTATTCACTGAAGTCCGTGGAAGGGTGCAGCCTGTTGAAGAACTCCTTCGTGCCCCCTCCGAGATTCATTCGAGGGCTCAACGCCCGGCTCTTGCAGTGTTTGAGCCGCGTTTGGGAAGCGTTCGGACACCATTTTGGTCTTTAGACTGGTCGGACAACGACTTTTCAACAGTGCACCATGGCCCTTGCCGGGCCACCCCGAAGCCATGAAAATGGTTCCGTCGCCAACGCTATTTTCACACCAGGCTGGCCGTAAATCGGAAGTCCGTCCTCGGGCAATGCGTCTAAGCCGAAGTTCGGGGCATAGAGCAGAAGGGACTGAGACCTCGTTCTAGTCCGGCTCCTCCCCTCCGTATGAGACAGGTGCATCCTACACGTGCGGGTGGCGGCCTGGCAATCGCCCGGCGTCGATCTTAGAGGCGCGGAGAAAGCTGCCGGGGGGCTAGGGTCAGCTTTTCCGACGCCCGGGGTACGTCGACTTCTCGGCCCCAGGGCCTCCGTCCGGAGCAACCCCGGGCCTCCTCTTATCGCCTCAGAATGATGCGCTCCGCTATTATCGCGACCCCGAGCACCAGCAGCACGGCCCCAACAGCGAGATAAAGCGGGCCGCCCGTGTTGGGCAGCGGCTGCCCGGAGGTCGTGTCGGGCATCACGCCGTGGGGGTTGTCGACGGGGCCGGGGTTGGGGCCACCAGGTCTCGGCCCTGGGGCGTCCTGCCCCGGCGTCGGGCTCGCGGTTGGAGTGGGACTAGCGGTTGGGGTAGGACTAGCAGTTGCGGTCGGGCTCGGCGTCGGGCTGGGTGCGGGTGTCGGGCTCAGCGTCGGGCTGGGTGCGGGTATCGGGCTCGGCGTCGGCGTTGGGCTCGGTGTCGGGCTGGGTGCGGGTGTCGGTGTCGGGCTGGTGACCGGCGGCGGGCTGGTCGTCTCCGGAGGCGGCGTCGTGGTTTCCGGCGGTGGGGTTGTCGTCTCTGGCGGAGGAGTGGTCGTCTCCGGTGGCGGGGTGGTGGTCTCCGAGCCCATGCAGTCATCTACGGTCACCGTGTAAGTCGCCCCGTTGGAAGGCTTGATGTTCACTACGAGATCATACGAGCCGGCGCCATCGGTTACGATGAAGCTGTTCCTTTCGTCCTTGTCTACGATTGCGAAGTCAACCAGCCCGAAACGATCTTTGATGTCTATAGTAGCGTTATCGAATGGGCCGGGATCTTGGAAGGCCACATCATAAGATACGCGGAAGACATCACCGGTGGTCGTGAAGGGGGTCCTGGTGTTTTCGGTCGTGGGCCCGACGGTGATCACCTCTTGGGGATTCTGGCAGGCACCACTGGACTGAGTCCAAGCAGGAAATGCGAACACTAATAGCAAGGCCATGGTCGCCAGTAACGCTTGTAGGTACCTCACAATCTTCCCTCCACGCCCGCTGTGTGCCGCGTTAACCTCACCACTGTATGCTATCGGCACGCTTCATTCAATATGTGCAAATGCGTGTTAGCCAGTTCTAGTACGGCGATCGCGCCAATTTGATTTTGTCACGCTCCTCTTTGAGAACGCTACCGTTTCCCCTTTGCTGCTACGACAAACGGTGAATGGGCGGCTGGTACATACCAGCCGCCCATTAGACTCGATCCGGTATCTGCGGTTAGCCCATGAGCTCGTCTACGTCGTGGTCGTATCGGTCCTCGACGCTCGGGCTGATGCGCCCGGTCCTCGCCGCCCACAGACGGTATCCGATCCTGCCCTCGCGGAAGGAAGCAACCCGCGTCGAAGACTACCCGTTCGAGGGATCGCCCGAGTAGAGGACGTAGGCGAAATCCAAATCCTCTACCTCGACGGCGTACCCACCCGCGGCTATCCCCGTGAGTATATCTTCGTGCTCGCTCACGGACGTAAGGGACGAATCGTCCTCGATCCTGCACAGCGTGTACGCTACACTTCTGGTGTCCATAGGGCTTACTCCCTGTGGTTCGCCGACGCTCTGGGCGTCGATCCCTCCGAACTCATCAAGGGGGCCTGAAGGTGGCGAAGAAAGGGAACGGCGAGGGCTCGATCTATCCGCACATGAGGAACGGCAAGAGGGTCGGCTACCGCGGCGCCTACACGGTCTACACCGCATCCGGTCCCAAGCGCCGCTACGTCACCGGCAAGACCCGCGAAGAGGCGCGACAGAAGCTAAGGAAGGCGATGGCGGACCGAGATGGCGGACTGGTCTTCGACGACGGGGGGCTCACAGTCGGGGAGTACGTCGAGCGGTAGCTCAAAGGTTCCGTACGGGGCACGGTACGCCAGAGCACCTACGAGACGTACGAGTACATGACCTACCCGCACATCGTCCCGGCCCTCGGACGCGTCAAGCTCAAGGCCCTCACCCCGGACCACGTGCGCAACTTCTACCGGGAGAAGCTCGACGGGGGTCTCAGCAGCGCCACGGTACGCAAGATGCACGGCGTGCTACAGAAGGCCCTCGATCAAGCGGTCTCCGATGGTCTGATTCCCCGCAACGCCGCCAAGGGCATCAGGTTGCCCCAGGGCAAGAAAAAGGAGATCCGGCCGCTCTCCCCCGACGAGGCCCGCACGCTCTTGGACGCAGCCCGCGGTGATCGTCTCGAGGCCCTTTACGTGTTAGCGATCTCAACCGGCCTGCGAGAGGGAGAGCTCCTGGCCCTAAGGTGGGAGGACGTGGACCTTGAAGGGGCCGTGCTGCGCGTCTCCCAGACGCTCACTAGGCACGGCGGCAAGGTCTCCGTAGGTCCGCCCAAGACGAAGAACAGCCGGCGGACCGTGGGACTCACGGACGGCGCCGTCGAGGCCCTCAGAAGGCACCTGGCGCGGCAGCTAGAGGAGATGGAGCGCGTGGGCTCCCTCTACCGTCCCGGCGGGCTCGTGTTCGCCAACGAGCTCGGCGGCATCGTCAACCCCTCCAACTTGCGCAATCGCTCCCTCAAGGCTCTGCTCAAGCGCGCTGAGCTACCGCCGATCCGCTTCCACGACCTGAGGCACACGTGCGCCACGCTCTTGCTCTCTCAGAACGTCAACCCCAAGATCGTCTCTGAGATGCTCGGACATTCGGCCATCGCCATCACCCTCGACACCTACTCGCACGTGCTCCCCAACATGCAGCAAAGCGCTGTCCGCGCCCTCGAAGAAGCCTTGAGGTAGACGCAGCCCGTGCGGGCGACACGAGCCTGTCGCCCGCTGGAGTTTGGCGCTCTTGTTTTGAGATCGCCAGTTCGAGGCCACAGTAGCCGGCGGCGGCTATCGCGGTAGACTGGGACCCTGGAACGCCGCCATGCGCCTGTAGCCCCACCTGACCAACCCTCGCTTCTGACGACCGTTTGTGGCGATCCAACGGTGCCTTAGCGCGTTTGCTCGCGCGAGCGCCAGCCTTGCATCTTCTACGCACTCGGGTGAATAGACCCTCTTGACTTCTACTGTAACCGTGGTTACTCTGCGTCGGCCTGTTTTGTTCACTAGGATAGTGGAGATCGCATGGACACTAAGACTGCCGCGGGTGAGGATGAGGGCCGTTCCGGCCAGACCAAGCCGGTCGGGTTCTGGGAGACGTTCTGGTTCTGGGTCAAGTTGGGTTTCATAAACTTCGGGGGGCCTGCCGGTCAGATCGCGATCATGCACCGCGAGCTGGTGGAGCGGAAACGTTGGGTTTCTGAGAGCCAGTATTTGAGG
>JBKPSF010000139.1:0-9016 GCA_046734875.1 Actinomycetota bacterium
ACGCTGGGACGTGTTTTTCGCCAGCCTCTACCTTGACGCCTTGAAAACCTGGAACGCGAACGGGACCCCGACCGAGCCCTGGCGGGTCGCATTCGCCGCCGATGCCGCCCTGCCGGTATTGCGCCACGTGCTCCTGGGCATAAACGCGCACATCAACTACGACCTGCCCCTCTCGCTGCTCGGCGTCATAGACGACGCGGAGTTCGCCGACCCCGACGTGATGGCGAAAAGGAACCAGGATCATACCCACATAGACGCTGTCTTGCTGGGGCGAGTTGGGGCCGAGGATGAGGCCATAACGGCAGCCCACGGCGGGAAGAACACATACGAGCGCCTCAAGGCGCCCCTGGAGCGGAGGGCGACAGGACGCTTCCTGCGCGAAGCGCGCGCGAAGGTGTGGGCCAACACGCGGCTGATGGCCGCGGCGAGGTCGCGGGGCGACGCCGCAGGGCTCGAACGCTTGCGCGCCGAGCTGGCCCGGCTCAGCGCCGCCAAACTGGACGAGCTGGCGCAGGCGCGCGAAGTGCTGCTTCACCTCTGGATCAGGGGCTTCGGTGTGCGATTGGACGAACCACAGGGACGAAGCGAAGAGGAGGGACATTGGAGATGAGCGGATCGTCGCACGGGAGAGGGCCCGGTTTGGGCCGACTCCTCTTCGCCGCGGCTGGCGTGTTGGGGGGAATCTGGATCGGGTCCCGCTCCGTCAAGATCTACGACTGGCGCACGGAATGGAGGATTCCGGCGCCGCTGCCCGTAGTCTACGGGGCCATGACCTCGCGCGGGGCCGTACGCGAGTGGTGGCCCGACATGGAGCTCGTCGACGACAGCGAGGACGACGACATCAGGGTCGGCAGCACCGTCTCATTCCGGGTACACCAGGCCCCCGAGGTCGCCCGTCTCGCTCCACCCTTCCAGATCCACTGCCTCTACACCGACGTGGAGCCGCAGAGGCGCCTGAGGGAGACGGTGGAGGGAGATTTGAGCGGTGTCCTCGAAACCCTGTTCCACGAGCAAGAGTACGGCACCAGCATAACTTTTAGCTGGTACGTGCGCGTCACGAATCCGGCCCTCAACCTCCTAGGTTACGTCGCCGAACGCATGTACCATCACAGCCACGACCACGTGATGGAGTCGGGCGAGAGAGGGCTCTCGGAATACTGCGCGAATCGCGAGTAACTTTCAGCGTTTCAGCATTTCAGTCGGGGGAGGAGTAGGGTGGTGGGATCGGGCGAGCCGGGGGTGACGTTCAGGGCGGCGACCAGGGAGGATAGCCGCAGGATCGGGGAGCTTTTCAGCATCTCTTCGGATGGCGTGGTGGATTACGTGTGGATGACCCTGGCTCCGGAGTATCCCGGGCTGGCGCCTGTGGAGATCGGGGCGGTTCGTTATGCTCGCGAGGAGGGCAACTTTTCGTACACGAACTGCGTCGTCGCCGAGTTGGAGGGGGAGGTGATCGGACAGCTCTGCACCTACCCGGTTGGGGCGGGCACGGAGGAGTCCGGGGAGCCCGTAGATCCCATACTCGAGCCCTACGCGAGGCTGGAGATCCCGGACACCCTCTACATCAGCTCGCTCGCCTTGTTCGAAGAGTTCCGTGGCATGGGCCTGGGAACGAGGATGCTCTCCATAGCGAGGGATCAGGCGCGCGCGAAAAACCTCGACACCCTTAGCCTGCTAGTCTTCGAGCAGAACACGGGCGCCGTCAAGCTCTACAAACGCGAGGGCTTCAGGGAGGTCGACCGGGCAATGGTCGTCCCACACCCGCTCATAAACCACACCGGCGACGTAATCCTCATGGCCGCGGACGTGTGACGGACCCTTCCGAAACACCGAACCCCAACCACCTGTAAGGATGCTTCGCGAAGCGCCCACCTGCGTCCACCGACCTCCGGACGTGGCTTAAAACGCTCCCTGGATGACGCCGACGATACGTAGCACCACGTAGGCGATGATGAGGACGACAATAACGATAGCGGCGTATTTGATAAAGACGGCGGCGGTAAAGGCGCCGTCGCCGCCTCCGCGCTGGAGCCCGTCTCGCGCTCCATCATGTCCCTGCGGGCGTCATCGTAACCTTCGTCGTAGTCTCTTCTCCTGCCCATGGTCTCTCCTTCTCGAAGCGTTCGCAAAGCCTATTTACCCTCGGCGCACTTGGCGTAAAATAGGCGTTCCCGAAAGCCAAGAGCAAAGGACCACCTTCTATGCCCGACGTAACCATTCTGGGAGCCGGACTCGCCGGCAGCGAGGCGGCCTGGCAGGCGGCCGAAAGCGGCTGCTCGGTACAGCTGTGGGAGATGCGCCCCGTCAAAGAGACGCCGGCCCACCGCACTGAGCATTTCGCGGAGCTAGTGTGCTCCAACTCGCTCGGCAACCGATCTCTAGAAACGGCTTCTGGGCTACTGAAGGAGGAGCTGCGGCGTCTGGGGTCGGTGATCTTGAGATGCGCCGACGCGAACTCCGTGCCCGCAGGTGGCGCCCTGGGGGTGGCCCGCGAGGACTTTCCACGCGCCGTCACCCAAGCCGTCCACGCCCACCCCAACATCGAGGTCGTCCGCAAGGAGGCGACGGAGCTTCCCGTGGGTCCCGCGGTCGTGGCCACGGGTCCCCTGACCTCGGACGCGCTGGCCGAAGAGATAGAGGGCCTCTCGGGCGAGAGGCTCTACTTTTATGATGCGGCGTCGCCCATTATCCACCGCGACTCGTTGGACGAATCTGTCATCTACCTCGCCTCCCGCTACGACAAGGGGGAAGCCGCCTACCTGAACTGCCCGATGACCGAGGAGCAATACTACGCCTTCGTGGAAGACCTCGCGACCGCACAGCTTAGCCCCATAAAGGACTTCGAGGAGGACCTGTACTTCGAGGGTTGCCTCCCCGTCGAAACCATCGCCCGCCGTGGCGAGGAAACCTTGCGCTTCGGCCCGATGAAACCCGTGGGGCTACCGGATCCCCGGACGGACAAGATCCCGTACGCCGTCGTCCAACTGCGCCAGGATGACGCGGAGGGCCACCTCTACAACATCGTCGGCTTCCAGACGCGCCTTAAGTGGGGCGAGCAGCGGCGTGTCTTCCGCACCATCCCTGGCCTCGAAAACGCCGACTTCGCCCGCATGGGCGTGATGCACCGCAACACCTACCTGCCGTCCAACCACATGCTCGAGGCGACCATGCGCATAAGGGAGCACCTGAGCGACAAACCCCTGTTCTTCGCCGGCCAGCTTACGGGCGTCGAGGGATACGTCGAGAGCACGGCGATGGGTTACGTAGCCGGGACGAACGCGGCGAGGATCTCACGCGGCCAGGAGCCCATAACGATGCCGCGAGGCACGATGATGGGTGCCCTCGCCCACTACATAACGACCAAGGAGGGCACCCTCCAGCCCATAAACTCCAACTGGGGTCTCGTCCCGGCAGTCCCCAAAAAGGAGAACGGCAAGCGCCTGAGCAAGCCCGAGCGCAGGCAACGCCAGGCTCGCGCGGCCCTGTCCAGGCTCGATGAGTTTATGCCTGGTGGCGCTAAGACGGCCGTCTGAAGCTAGCAACCGTGGGGCTCGGGCTATCGAGGGAAGAACATGACGGAACTCACACGCGAACCAGGTGTGCTCCGGGTTGCTTCGGCTTTCCCCGACCCGCCGTTCGAGGTTACCGTCGGTGGCAACAAGTCCGGCTTCGATGCAGGGCTGATGCGTTTGATCTGCGATGATCTCGGGCTGGCTTGGCACCCGGTGGAATACACAGGCGACGATTTCGAGAGGATCTTCGACGGTCTCCGAGATGGAGGCTACGACGCCGTTATATCGGGCACGACCATCACGCCCGAGCGCAAGCGGGTGGCCCTCTTCTCCGATTCTTATCTGGAGTTTGACCAGGGCCTGGTCGTGAACGTCGAGCGGGGCCCGCGAATCAAGACCACCGACGATCTACGTGGCCGGGTCGTGGGCATCCAGATCGGTAACACCTCGGACTTCGTGGCCCGAAAGCTTTTGGCCGAAGGCGCCATCGGGAACATCAAATACTACCCTTACCACGGAATCCTCACCGCACTGGACGACCTCTCCGCCGGACGCATAGGGGCGCTTATCAAGCTCTTCCCCGTGGTCTCCTGGCTCGTGAAGGGGCGCCCCGAGCTCGCCGTGGTCCAGCAGATACCCACCCACGAGAAGCTCGGCATCGCGTTCGCCAGGAGCAACACAGAACTGTGCGCGGCGGTAAACGAGAGTTTGGCGGCTATCAAGGAGCGTGGAGCGTTCGCCGCGCTACGCCGCAAATGGTTCGACGAAGGGCACGGAGGATAGGCGGGCGATATCTTGCTGGCCGAGGACACGTTGGGAGGCGGGCATCGCTGGCGCCCCGTCGACGATCAGCCGTGGCGACGCGTCTACGTCGCGCTGCCTTGAGGCCCCGCGCGATGGCGGATCGGAAGCGGCTCATGCTCTACACAAAGGAGAAAACTATGGAACACGTACCGCCTTCAGAGGATGGTCCTCGGGTGGTTGGGCCTAGCGACGGGAAGGTCGTGGATCTCGGGTCTCTCGGCGTGCGGTTCATGGTCTGGAGCGAGGAGTCCGGCGGGGGTTTCTCCCTGGTTGAGCATCCCATTCCCCCACGGACGCTTGCCGCCCCGCTTCATCGTCACGTGAAAGAGGACGAGTACAGCTACGTCCTGGAGGGCCGCATGGGCGCGCAGCTCGGCGACGCGGTCGTCTTCGCTGAAGAGGGCGACCTCGTCTTCAAGCCCCGCGACCAGTGGCACACCTTCTGGAACGCTGGCGACGGGCAGTGCCGCATCCTGGAGATCATCTCCCCCGGCGGGTTCGAGCACCTCTTCGAGGAGGCCGCGGAGCCCCACGAGAACACATCACCGCCCCTCGACGTCCGCTACGGGATAGAGTTCGACCACGAAAGCGTGGAGCGCCTGTGCAGGGAGCACGACCTCACCTTCCCTGATAGGTAACGGTGGAGTCCACGGTCCCGACCGGCTTTCTCCCGGCGGCGTCAGGCGTTAGTCTATAGCCCGAGTAGCACAGACGGAGTCTCGAAAGGGAGATTTTACGTGGGCGAGCAGGACAACCTCAAGACCATACACAAGGTCTACGAGGCCTTCGGACGGGGCGACGTGGAGGGTGTGATCTCCATGCTCGCCGACGACGTGACCTGGACCACCTCGGGTCCACCCGACGTGATCCCCTACGCCGGTGAGAAAAAGGGCCACGACGAGGTAAGGGGCTACTTCGAAGCGTTCGGCGCGGCGACGGAGACCACGGCGTTCGAGCCGCAAAAGTTCTTCGCCGAAGACAACATGGTCGTCGTGCTAGGGCACTACACCTTCAACGTAGTCAAGACGGGCAGGGTAGTAGACAACGACTTTGTCCACGCGTTCGGGCTCGCCGGTGGTAGGGTCTCGACCTTCGAGGGTTACGAAGACAGCGCCGCCGTCGTCGCGGCCTTCACCGACGGACCGAGCTAGGGCCGGAGTGGAGCCACGGTGAAGGATTACATCCTCCTGGCTGTCGCCATCCTCGCTGCGGTGGGATGCGCCTACTACTACGTCGTGGCGGTGCTAGACGAGCATCGGGCGCTGTCCAGGTCCGCCGCCCTCGCCTTTTTCGTTTTCAGCCTGCTAGTGGCCGTGTACTTCAGGCGAATCCTGTGAGTGCGGCCGTCCTCTTCGCCCTGGCCGTCTCCGTATGCGCCGCCGTCGTAGCCATCCTCCTCATAACCACCTGGCGCCACGAAGACCTGGCTCTGACCACGATAGTCGCGTTAGTACTCCTCCCCGTCCTGATCCTTGCCATAATAGCGTGGCAAGAAGCACTCTAGCACGCTCCGGCCTGCGGCCTACGCTTGTCAGCACGCTCCCTCCGGTCGCTCGTCAGCACGCTTCGGCTTCGCCTCGCTTTCAGCACGCTTCGCCCGGCTCCGCCTGGCTCGCTTTCAGGAAGTCGTCCCGGGGCGTCCCTTCGAGCGTTTGACCCGACCGCAGCGAACGGCGGTTCGTCGTGCGCGGCAGGGCGTCGTCCCAACCAAGAAAGCTGACAAGCCTGCGCAGCAGGCGTGCTACTCGACCTGGAAGGTGAGCGTTTTCGTGGGCTTCTCGGCGTCGTTCAGGTAGAGGTCTACCTTGTAGTCACCCGTTGGCCAGGGGCCCTCGTTGCTCAAGTTGAACTGGAGCTGGCCGCTGCCGCTGGTGGTCTTGGCCGTGTCTATCTTGGTGTTGGGTTTCGCGTCCTGGGCTTTGACCGCGACCCACGCCGCCCTTACTTTGGTGTCGTTGGGGGCGTTGGAGAGCTCGACGATGCAGTAGAACGGCTCGTCGGGGGAGAAAGTCTTGGTAGGCTGCTTGCCGTCCTGATCCCTGGCCATCTTGGCGCTGCTGATGTTGGCCGAACTGGCGCTGAAGCTGCACGCGGTCAGGGCGAGGACCAGAAAGGCTGCGCAAACGGGCACAAACAGGAGCGTAGTCCTAAACCTCACAAACGTCCTCCTCTCGTCAGAGCAGACTGCGAGGTGGACCCCGCTTTCCGCAAGATTTCCGGCGCAGTATACAGGAGCCGGAGAAGACGGCACACGCCTGCGGAGGAGGTTGCAGGCACCCCGAACCGAGCCCATCTGAGCTCAATCGTGTTCTGCGTCCCGAACCGTTATCTACGGATCTCCGGCTACACATTGCGTTCGCCACCGCAGCGCTCACTTCTACTTTGTCTCGTAGAACTTCTTCATGATCGGGAAGGCATCGTTGCAATCCGTGCTGCCGGCCTTGACCGCCATCAAGCACAGAGAGATCGAAGAGCCTGTCGTCGATTATCACGTTGCTGTCGATACCTATGAGGATCTAGCCAAAACCATGAGGATCTAGCCAAAAGGGATTGTAAGTTTCCGAGTTGACGGTCCTGATGCCCGACAGGAGGAAGCACCCGCAAGTAGAAAAGCACATGCGGCGGAATAGTAGCCCCCATGCGCGCTGGCTGACGGGCCCTCAGGCGGGGTATCCAGGATGACCGGGCCCGCGAACGGTACTGCTCCATCATCCGAGGGAAGCGGCTTGCCCCGTCGGCCCGGCTTTGCATCGTATGCGAGTCCTAGCGGGTTTGGCAACCCCCAGGAATTTGGCGGCGGGGGTCGCAGTCACCCGAACCCCCGGTCGCGCAGCGGTCCCCGCCCCTTCCGCCCGCTCCCGTGCTGGTGGGTGCGTGGTAGGGTCGGCTCCACGCCTCGTCCACGCTCGCGCAACACGAGCGCATGCCGTGCATTCTAAGCAACCAGCGAAACAAGGTGAGTAGAACATCGGTAGCTTGATCGTCCCACTTTTCCGGCGACGGATTCGTGAGCCGTCGTGCCTTGCTACAGCAAGAACTCCGTCCGAAGCCAGCTATCGCCAGGCGAGGTCTCCCACGACTGCATCTCGAAACTCCCTTTCGGCCGTCAAGCCGGAGCCGTTGGATTTCGTGACGTAGACCGCAGCAGAAGTCCCTTGGGGTGTACCGGGTGTGCCCGGATAATATCCTTGCGAGCGTACGAGGGCTATTTCGCTGCCCGAAGGCGACCAAGCCGGGTTGTGCTCGGGATGTTTGTTGGAGTAGGTGTGCGTGAGGCGAGTCTCCCCAGAGCCATCGGATTTCATCGTGTGAATATCCGTGTTCCTCACGATGCTGTTGCCGTAGAGAGGTACAGAGCCGAAATCGACAAAGGTAAAAGCCAGCTCGGTACCGTCCGGCGACCACGCGGGGTCGCGGTTCCACCCGTGTGTATCGGTGAGCCGCTGCGGCCGATTGGCCGAGCTCTCCGGGCAACAGGCTTTCATGACGTAGATGACGTTGTAATTGTTGAGCCTACGCCCATCCAGTCGATTGCTCTCGAAGGCTATCTTGGTGCCGTCCGGCGACCACGCAGGATTCGTGTCCCTAGCTCCGGGCGTTTCGGACGTCAGCATCGTGGGCTCGCCCGAGCCGTCGGCGTCCATGACGTAGAGCGACGAGCCGCTTCCATCGTCCCGCTCCCTCGAGAAAGCTATCTCTTTGCCGTCCGGCGACCAGGTAGGGTACGCAGCGTTCGAGCTCGCAAGCTTACGTTCGCCGGAGCCGTCGGCGTTCATCACGTAGATGCCGGACACCGCTTCGGGACTAGCCGACGATCCCGAATGCTCGTAGTGGGTCCTAGAGAATGCTATCTTCTCGTGGTCGGGTGACCAAGCCGGGTCGTGTTCTTCGCTCGTGTCTCCCTCGAACTCGTCGGTGGCGGTAAGCGTTCTTAGGTCTGACCCATCGAAGTTCATGGTATAGATTTCGGATTGCAAAACGAGGGCTATGTCTCCGGACCCCTTTTGCACGCCCACATCCGAGCTCGAGTTGCCGTTCGCTGCCACAGACGAATTTTGGAAGGTCGGCGAGTAGATGAGCAGCCCAACGGGGACCGCTACCGCTACGAACAACAGAATCCCACCGCCAATCAAAAAAACACGGAGCCTGGTTGCCACAAACGCACTACGAAGTTTGTTCGCAATCAACCCGATGCGGGGCTCGTTCGGTACGTTTTGTTCTTGCGGCCTGCGGGTGTCGAAATCCGGCATCCGACCTGTCCTCTATGCTTCCGTTATACAATTCATCGCGTCCCCGATGAGTTGCTCCTCGCGTCCATATTAAAGCAAGGACAGATGGATTGATAATGAATCCTACATAACTGGTGGCGCAAGTTTTTGCCCAAACTTCCGACTTGTTTAACTCCGGGCAGGAGCCCGGTGGTCTCTAGAGCCGCTAAGCTCCTAGGGTACCGGTTATACAGGGATCGCTCGCGAACTTCCTGTCGCCCATCAGAGATGGGTTGGCTTGTTCTAGGCTTGCCTCCCGCCGGTGCCCGAGGCGTGCGGAGTGGCTCAAGGAAGAGGTGTGGTAGCAAGGCCCGAAGTAGTAGGAATGCCCTTCGCCTGCTAATGGCAGAGGTCCCACCGAAACGGAGGTGCGTGCGCTCATGATGAAGGTGCTCATAGGGGTCGATCCCCACTCAAGGCGTCGCGTTGGCT
>JBKPSF010000140.1:0-2419 GCA_046734875.1 Actinomycetota bacterium
ACGCCAGGAGCACGATCTTCCACGTGTTCGGCATCTCGAGTAACCTCCTAATCGGGCGTCGTCCTTTTTCTACGCGGCGCGGGTTACACGCTGGCAACGCCCGGGTAACGGTATGGCAACGGTCCGCGGTAGGATGTTCGGTAGGTAGATCGACACGCAAGACCCGAAGGACGTAATCAGAGACACAGCCCGCGACCTCTCAGGGCTAGTAGGGGAACTCGCCATCCTAAAAGCAGATACCCACCACTGGCTCACCGGCGCAGAGTACGCCGCCCTGCGACACTGCCTGGAGGACGCGCACGCGGCGGCAGAGGCTGCGTTGGTGGTACAACGCTCGACCTATCAGCGAAGCCTAATAGGCTGCCTCGACTGCGAGACCCGCGAGGAGGCGCAGGCGCGGTCACTTCTACCGTCTTCGAGTGGGCCAACGCAAGTTAGGACAACGCCACGGGTGAAATTCCGAGCGGTTATTCGTGAAGCGGAGTCTGCGGAATTTAACGTAGCACTATGAAGGGCCGGAGCCCCGTAGAGGGGACCCCGGCCCTATGGTCTCACGATAGCTGTGATGAGGGCGCGCATCATCGAGAACCCACGGCGGGGTTAGCGTCCACCAGTGAGACCCTTCAAAACAAAGGCGATTGCTGGCAGCGTTTGCAAGGAAGGTTCGAACCCTCATTGCAAATCGCTCTAATGCTGAATCTCCCCTCTGCCGAGCCATCCATCTCTGCGCTCCTTAAGCCAGGTTGTTCGCAATCTGTTTGCCGCGATCCTGGCTGGCATGTCCTCCGGTTCGAGGTCGTCTATCGCTTTGTAGAATGTCTTTCCGCCGCTCGTCAGCGCCACTAGACCGCGTTCGGCCTGTATCCGATCCTCGGAGGCCAGTTTCTGCAAAATCGCAGGGAGCTCTCCCGGCAGCGGTTCGCCAAGCTGCTTGGCGAGCTGGCCGTCCTTGCGCAGTCGGAGCTGACGCTGCTCAGCCTGCACGAAGTGCTTCCAGGCGGCTGCCTCTTCGGCTGCCTTTCTCTTCCTGTTCCGCTCGCGCTTCAGCGCGAGTTCCTCCTGCCTGGCGGCGGCGACCCAGGCGGCAGCGAGCCTTAAACGGCCTCTTGCCCTGGCTCTCTCACGCTCATGCCCTCGCGCGCGATCCTCCCGCTCCTTATGCGCACCTTCCTCTGTATGGCCATTCAGCACCAGAAACAACCTTCTCTCACCTTGCTCTGGCCACGAAAGAGGAGCGCGCCCGAGCTCTTGTTTGCAGGGTTAGGAAAGGCGGCTTCGGCTCCAGTGAAAGACGTCCGGCTTTCCTATTGATGCTCATTGTATCACATATGCTTATTGATGCTTATTGTATCACACCTGACATCCTCGTGAGCGAGCTCATTTCCCGGCGCGAGGTGGAGCCCATACTCTCTTGCACGCATAGGCAACGAGATCGGCTTGAGCGAAGACCAATCCTACGAGCTGTTCGGGCATCTCGTGGACGAAGGCTCCCTCGATCCGGGTCGTGCTTATCGGGCCGGGGGCGCGATGCCGGGCAGCACCAGTCGGATCGTCGGACGCGAGGAGAATATGACGGTCATAGGCGACGACGTTCGCCTTACTAGCAAAGGGCGAGCCGAGATCCAGTAATTTAACTTGAAGTGCGCAGAGCGGAGGCGCAGACAGGGCCGTTGTGGCTACCGTGTAGCTGGAGGCGAACGCCCCTGTACTACCTTTCCCTCAGTACGTCCATGGCGGCTGGCCCGGCCGGGTAAAATGAGGAGGACCGGAAAGGTGGCGCCATGGCCGAGCCCATAAACGTGAAGTGCCCATCATGCGACCAGATCCTCGCAGCCGCCGACGAAAGCGGCCTCGTGAGCGTCCTACAGGAGCACCTCTACGAAGAGCACGCCCTGGAAATGCCACGCGAGAGGGTCCGCGAGAACGTCTCCGCCCAGCTGAGAGATTTCGACGGCTACAATGCCAGTCCCATCAGCGGCGCCTAAAAGCTAACCGCATTGCCGAGCTCCTCGGCTCGGACAGATGGCCTCGCGATGCCCTAGTTCTCGCGGTCTACCCGGTATACGACTTCGACCTCCGTCGGGCCGTTACCGATCACCACTACCGCTTCTTTGCTGTCCCTTCCTTCGAAGAGTTCGTTGGCACGAAGTACCGCGTTGTCCTGGTTGGCAGCCCATCCTGCGTAGCGCCTTTCGGGCGTTGCCGAACCGTCCGAAGAGTGGGTTTCTTTGTAGATGGTGTAAACGCTCAAGCTTCTCCTACGGTTGGGTAGCGGCCAACAGTTCCTTCCTGATAGCCGCCGGTAAGGCGAGGCCAAAAAGAAACATTTGCTACAACTATGATAAGTGCTGGAGGGGTGAAAGTCAAGTGACCTAAAAGGTGTGAGGGGGGTGCCAGCGAGATGCCTGTTGTCTGCTGC
>JBKPSF010000141.1:0-2488 GCA_046734875.1 Actinomycetota bacterium
CCTTTCCGAGTTTTAAGCACTCCTCCCCTTCCGTTCGGCCAGTGAAGCCTCTGCCTTCGCTGAGTGGCACTACTAACCACCGGTCCAGTCCGGCCAGGACCGCCGCAGAGCTAGTACCTATAGCGGGGCATTATGGGCGGCTTGTGGGTGCACAAAGTGGTGGTTAATGATCGCAGCCAGCGCTCCGGGCCTAGAGGGGCATATGGCATTGGACCGGGGCTATGCGGACTTCCGAGAATTCACCACTGAAACTGTCTAAAAAGGGGTAGTCCAGGGTCAGCACCGCTACTCTAGCATGCATGAGAACTAGATATCTAACCGACCTCTCCGATGCCGAGTGGGCTTGCTTGGAACCCCACCTTCCCGCTCCGAAAGCTAATGGGCGGCCCCGCGTCTATCCTCTACGCGAGATCCTTAACGCTATCTTCTACGTAGAGCGCAGTGGCTGTGCCTGGCGTCTCTTACCACATGACTTCCCTCCCTGGAAGACGGTCTACCACTACTTCCGTCTCTGGGGAGTGGATAGAACCTGGGAAAGGATGCACGCCGCACTGCGCCAGCGAGTACGGGTGCGCCTCAAGAGAAACCCTCAGCCTAGCGCAGTGATAGTGGATAGCCAGTCGATCAAGACAACAGGTGTAGGAGGAAAAGAGCGTGGATACGACGGTGGAAAGAAGGTCAAAGGCCGAAAGCGCCATCTACTGGTGGACACGCAGGGATTGGTGCTCAAGGCCAAGGTCCACAGCGCTAACATCCAAGACCGCGAGGGCATCAAGCTCCTGCTCGAACGCGCAACTAGCGGCCTGCCACGCCTATCGCACCTGTGGCTGGACGCCGGATACACCGGCCAAGACAAGGGCGCGGGCTGGGTGCAAAACGTACTGGGATGGACGGCCGAGATCGTGCGCCACTCGCCCAAGCCGGCTCCGGAGGACGTGATGATGAGGTGGGCCAGGGAGTGGGCCAAGGGAGGGATGGAGCTGGACCCGAGGAAGCTCTTACCTCCGGTAGGCCCAAGGCCATTCTTGCCGCGGCGCTGGGTTGTGGAGCGGACCTTCTCTTGGCTGGGACAGAACCGAAGGATGAGCAAGGACTACGAGCGTCTGCCGGAGACCGGAGAAGCCTTCATCTACGCGGCGATGAGCCGCCTCATGGTAAGGCGTTTGGTCCGCAGATGAGACTTTTCAGACGGTTTCAGGGCGAAGTCGCAGAACAACCCTTCCACGCTTTTGGTTGAATGAACTCCTGATGTGTTGGCGCGCCGGTTATAGAGGAGGTATCTTGGGCCGAGATAGTGAACCAATATGTAGTGAGAGTGAGGCTGGTCTGCCTTAGCAACCGCACTCTACCTCATCCTGACGGTCTTCGTGCCCGTGCTCGTGGCGGTCGCGGGGCTGGTACTGGTGCAACGCCTGGTGCCACCGGAACGTCGAGAGGAGCAAAACGATGTCGCCGGCTTCATCTTCGCGGTCTTGGGCGTCGCCTACGCCGTGCTGCTCGCGTTCGTGGTCATCGCCGTGTGGCAGGACTACGAAACGGCTCAGACCAACGTGGAGAGTGAGGCGCACGAGCTGGCCGGAATCTACTTCCTCGCTTCCCAATTACCCGAGCCCGAGCGCACCAACGTCCAGGACCTCGCCCGGACGTACGCCAGGGTCGTGGTGGAGGAGGAGTGGCCGATGATGGAGCGGGGACAGACGAGCCCGCGGGCGGACTCCCTCCTTCGCCAGCTCACCTTGAAGCTCCTGGAATTCGATCCCCGCACCGAAGGCCAGCAGGTGCTCTACGAAAGTGGGCTGAGGCAGCTCCGCGATGCGGCCGACGCCAGGAGGTCACGACTGCTAGAGGTCAGGGAGGGCATACCCGATCTGCTGTGGGTGGTCCTCGTGGTCGGCGGGGTGATCACGGTGTCCTTCACCTACCTATTCGGGCTCAAAAGCAACCTGGCGCACGCGCTTATGGTGGCGGCCCTGACGCTGGTCATCTGCGGCATACTCTTCACCATCGGCGAGTTCGACTACCCGTTCTCCGGGGTCGCCGAGATCCGGCCTGAGGCCTTCAAAGAGGTGCTGGGCAGTTTCGGAGGGACCTAAATAAGACCTGCTCCTATGCACGACCGTGGATACGAACTTCTTAGAGAACTCCGTAAAGAAACTGACTGCAAAGGGGTTCGAGAACGCTCTAACGTGGATTTGGCCGCTGTTCAAGGGCGAACATGGGCCGAAATGTGCCCCTTCGGTGCCTTCTGAGGCCACGTTTCGGCCCATATTCGGGACTTTTCAGACAGTTTCAGGTAGGTGTTCTCGGATGTCGGTATACAGGTTCCTGCATAAACGTGTAGCTCGGCCCTTCGAGTGGTCAGGATTCGCACTCTAGACTCCTGAACGGTAACCACAAGATATCGGGCCGCCGAATAGACATGCGATCTCGTGGATGATGCTCTAGCATTCAGAGTGTCAACTCGAAGCGCACCTCTTCTGGGTCACCT
>JBKPSF010000142.1:0-29903 GCA_046734875.1 Actinomycetota bacterium
TTCGTGCAGGACAACCTCTCCTTTTCGGCCCACGGCGTCCTGCGCGGCCTCCACTTCCAGAACCCGCAGGCGCAGGGGAAGCTAGTCTCCGTCCTGCGGGGCGAGGTCTTCGACGTGGCCGTGGACATCCGCCTCGGCTCCCCGACCTTCGGCCACTGGACGGGCGTTACCCTCTCAGCCGAAAACAAACGCCAGTTCTGGGTGCCGCCCGGCTTCGCCCACGGCTTCCTCGTGACCGGTGAGAACGCGCTCTTCTCCTACAAATGCACCGACTACTACGCTCCCGAGTACGACGGGTCCGTCCTGTGGAACGATCCTGAGATAGGCATAGAATGGCCCCTCGAAGCCCCGTCTCTCTCGGACAAGGACCGCGCCGCCCCTCCGCTCGAAGGCATGCCCGAAGAGAGGTTGCCGCGTTACGAGGGGGGCTGAGATGGGGCTACCCGGAAACCCACCAGAGCACGTCTTCCTGGACTTGCGCACCACCGCAGGCCCGGGATAATCCGGTCGCCTTTCGGAGAGTATGAAGGGGCCAAAGGTGAAGCTTCGTGAGGGTTCTTCGTGGCGGGAGAGGATCGGGCCACGGGTCCGCGCGCGCACCCGGCTGCGCTCGGGCATGCTTCTCGTGAGGGGCGCGTGGCTGCAGATCCTCCAGTCCGCGGTGGCCGCCTGCGCGGCCTGGTTTCTTTCGGTCTTGCTCCTCGACGTAGACCGGCCGACGTTTGCACCCATAGCGGCGGTCATCTGTTTGGGGCTCGCGGTAGGGGAGCGCGCCCGGCGGGCGATAGAACTCACGTTCGGGGTGGCCTTCGGGGTCGCTATAGCCGACCTGCTCGTCTCTGCCGTCGGGGTCGGCGCCCTGCAGGCCGGGCTTGTCGTGGCCCTGGCGATGGCGCTGGCCGTTTTTCTGGGACGCGAAGAGACCGGGGTCAAAGAGGCCGCCATCTCGGCTATGATCATCCTCATAACCTTCCACTCGCAAGACTCCGGCCTCCCGCTGGAGCGCTTCCTGGAGGCCCTGATAGGGGGCTCCACGGCCCTCCTGATAAACGCCCTGCTCCCCGTAAACCCCGAACGTATGGTGGAGGAGGCCGCCCACCCCCTATTCGACGATTCGGCCGCCGTGCTCGGGGAGGTGGCGAGCGCCCTGGAGAGCGGCGACGCCGAACGCGCCCAGAACGCCTACCTGAAGGCGCGTGAGATCGACGCCAGGGTGAGCGGGCTGAAGGAGGCCGTAGCGGCGGGTCGGGAGACCGCGCGCCTGGCCCCACCCCGCCGCAGGAGCCTCAGGCACCTCGACCTCTACGCAGCGGCCGCCGACCAGATAGACCTGACCGTCCGCGACGTGCGCGCCCTCGCCCGCGCCGCCCTCAGCGTGGTGCAGCCGGAAGACCCCGCGCCAGAACCGCTATCAGGGGCGGTCCGCACCCTGGCAACGGCCACCGGGGCCCTCGCCGTCTACCTGGATACCTCCGGCGACCCCGAAGACACGCGCCGGCTTGCCCTGGAAGCTTCCAGAGAGTCCAGTGCCCTCCTCAACGAACGCGAAGACCTCGCCAGCAACCTCGCCGTCAACGCGCTGGTAGACCAGATCCACTCTTCCGCCGTAGACCTCCTCGGAAGCACCGGCATGGACCGCGGTGCAGCGCTCCGGGCTCTCGAAGAGGCAACCGGACGCGCATCGTGATAAGGCGGTCAGCCGTCAGCTTTTTGGCTGATGGCTGACCGCTGACGGCTCTGCAACAGCGAGGTCCCAAGCTTCGCCAGGGCGCGCAGGATAAGCCCGGCGAGGACCGCTGCGCTGAAGATGCTCAGAGGTCCGTGGGCGCCGTGTTTACGGTGGTAGAGGAAGGCGCTCTTGTGCAGGAGCCAGACCGCCCTGGGTTTGCTGCGGCTGCTCGCGCCTGTCTGGTGCACGATCTCGACGTGGGGCAGGTAGTAGACGAGCCAGCCCGCCATTCGGGCGCGGCGGCACAGGTCGGCATCCTCGAAGTACATGAAGAAACGCTCGTCGAGGGGCCCGATCTCCTTTATGGCCTCCCTGCGGATGGCCATGCAGGCTCCCGAGACCCAATCTACGGATGCCGGGTATGACCCTCCGGTGACGGCGGGGAACTGGCTCTTTACGAGCGAGCTCTTGGGAAAGAGGCGGGTCAGGAGGGAGGTGCGCCCGAGAAACCCCGAGAGAGCACTGATCTCCCGCCGCGCCGAAAGCTGGAGCTCCCCATCGGAGTCGAGGATCCTCGGCCCGGCTATGCCGGCTTTCGGGTTGTCCTGGAAGAACCTCTCAAGGCCGGCGAAGAAGTCCCTCTCGACGACCGTGTCCGGGTTTATGATGACGACGATGTCTCCCGTCGAGGCGGCGATGCCCCTGTTGTGGGCGCGGGCGAAGCCGACGTTTTCCCGGTTCCTGATGAGACGCACCCGGGACGGCAGCTCCGGCGGCTCCTTGCTGTCGTTGTCCACGACGATGGCCTCGAAGTCGCTGTAGCCGGTCCCGTCGAGAGACTGGAGGCAGCGCAGCGTCAGGGGCCACGAGGCGTAGTTGACGATGAGCACGGAGAACTTCATCGCGACAGCACCCTATCCCGCAGCCGGCGGGCGATGCTCGCTGTCGCGGCGAGGGAGGATCTCCTGAGCATTCTTCGGACTTCGGCGTCGGAGACGAGCTTGCGCTTCTGGATCTCGGCCCGCTTCTCGCGCATCGTCGGTAGGAGCCTCCACGCCCCAACGATGCCCTCCAGATGCGCCCGCAAGGTGCCCGTTGCCGCCGCGGTAGCGAGGCGCGCGAGCTGTCCGAGGAGGAAGAAGGGCAGTACGTGCACCGCCGCGGAGAGGGGCAGGTCCTTGACGAGCAGGCTGAGGGAGTTCCTTGTGCCTAGCCGGGTCGCGGTCGGGCTTCGCTTGCCGCCTGTCGAGGCGCTCCCCATGTGGTAGACGACGGCGCCGGGGACGTAGAGGCAGCGGTGGCCCGCAAGCCGGGCACGGAAGCTGAGGTCACCGTCTTCGCAGTAAGAGACGAAGTCTTCGTCGAAGAGCCCGACCTCCTCGAAGAGCGACTTGCGGTAGAGCGCCGCCGCAGCGCAAGCCCCGAAGACGTAGCAGGGCTCATCGAACTGTCCCCTGTCGATCTCTCCGTGCCCGAGGCGGTAGGGGAGGCCGCTCAGTCGCATGGCGTCCCCGGCCCCGTCGAGCACCCGGCGGTCGTGGAAGTCCACGAGCTTGCTCGCGAAGAAGGCACATTCGGGATGGGCGTCGGCCGCGCCAACGAGCGCCTCCAGCCAGCGCCGGTCTTGCTCGGTATCGTTGTTGAGCAGCGCCACGAACCTGGTCGCCGAGGCCTCGATGCCGGCGTTGACGGCCGCCGCGAAGCCTTTGTTCTCGGCGAGCGAGACCACTTCTACCTCGGGAAACCGTCTCACTATAAAGTCGATCGATCCGTCGGTCGAGCCGTTGTCCACGACGATCGTTTCGAAGCCATGGGAAGACTGGCCACGCAAAGAGCCCAGACACATCTCGAGGAACCGTTCGCCGTTCCAGTTGGGGATGACGACCGTGACGCTGGCTGGCACGGGTCTCAGGTGGCCCGGCCCTGTTCTTCGCGGTCGTGGACCTCGACCCTTGCGGGCAGTTTGGTTACATCCTCAGCCGGGCGCCCTTCCGCGACCACCTCGAAGGCCGCCGCCTCGTCTGTCCTTGCCAGAAGCCTTCCCGCCTCCCCCGAGACCTCGACACCGTAGTCGCCGGGGCGAAACGGTACCTTGAACTTGAAGTCCACGGTTACGGTCTCGCCGTTCGACTTCGCGCCGAGCGGGGTCTCCTCCATGTCCGTCGAGGTCGCGAACAGAAGCGTCCCCGAACGGTCGCGCAGGACGGCGCCGAGGGCACTCTCCGCCATGTCCCGCGCGTAACGTGCGTGGATTCTGACGGTCAGGTTGCTTCCTGGGGGCACGCGGTCCGCCGGCTGACCGTTCTCGCCGAGTAGTTCCAGGCCAAGGATCTCGGCCTCCCCCGTGGGGGGGCGCTGCCTGCCCTTCGGAGGGTCTGGCATGTCGTCTTCGTCCTCGTGGGCGATGGTGTAGTCGAGTTGCCTGTCCCTTTCGGCGTTTTTGGTGGCCCTTTTGTTCTGGGACTTTTCGATCACTTCGCGGTACTGGCCGACGACCTCTTCCGGGGTGCCCCTGGAGATCATATGCCCCCTGTGCAGCAGCACGGCGTCGGTGCAGAAGCGGTTGACCATGCCCATGCTGTGCGAGACGAAGAGGACCGTGGTCCCCGAGTCCCTGAGGTCGTACATCCGCTGCAGGGCCCTCTTTTTGAAGGCCGCGTCGCCGGCCGAGAGGGCCTCGTCTATGACCAGGATGTCGGGGTCGACGTTCACGGCGACGGCGAAGCCCAGGCGGGACTTCATGCCGCTGGAGTAGGTCTTTACGGGGTGGTCCATAAAGTCCCCGATATCGGCGAAGGCTTCGATCTCTTCGAACCTCTCCAGCATCTCGTGGCGGTCCATGCCCAGGATCAGGCCGTTCATCATGGCGTTCTCGCGGCCCGTGAACTCGGGGTTGAAGCCCGAGCCGAGCCCGAAGATGGCGGTCAGCCGTCCGTTTACCTCGACCGTTCCCGTCGTCGGCTGCAACACGCCGGAGATGATCTGGAGCATCGTGCTCTTCCCGGCCCCGTTGCGCCCCAGGATGCCTAAAGTGGTGCCTGCCTCGATCTCCAGGTCTATGTCCTGCAGCGCCCAAAAGTCCTGGGTGTGCCGCTTTTTGCCGGGGCTCAGGATCTCCCTCAGGCGCAAAGACTTGCTGGACGCGATCCTGTACTTTTTCCCTATTCCCTTGAGGGTGATGGCTGGCGTCACAGGTGATCAGCGAACTTTGGCCTGAGATGGACGAACAGCGCGAAGCCGAAAATAAACAGGGCGACGGAGAAGAGCGCGAAGTAGATGGTCGATTGGGCGCCTGGCAGGGTGCCGTACAGGACGATGTCCCTGTAGGCGTTCACCAGGTACGCCAGCGGGTTATAGTCCTCGATCCAGCTCAGGGACTCGGGCAACCGGTCAGGCGGCCACAGGATGGGCGTGACGAAGAACATCCCCCTGATGACCGGCCGCATCACCTCGGCCACGTCGGGTAGGAACGTCCCAAGGACCGCCATGATGTAGGTGAGCCCGAGGATAAAGATTATCTGCAGCACCACGATGACGGGCATGTACAGGAGTGTCGGGTGCAGCGTCCTGCCGAAAGCGAGAAGCATAACGAGGAGCGCCCCGAAGCCGAAGACCTTGTCCACCATGGACGCCATGGCGTTGGTAAAGGGAAGTATCTCCAGCGGGAACACGACCTTCTGTACTAGCCCCGCGTTGCTCCTGATGCTGTTGATCCCTTTGTTCAGAGCCTCGGAGAAGGTCAGGAAAGGAAGCAGCCCGCAGTACAGGTAGAGGCCGAAGTTGAGCGTGGGATCTCCCTCCACCGCCCGGTTCTTTATCCCGATCACGTGAGAGAAGATCAGCGCCAGGAAGAACACCCAGACCAACGGTCCCAGCACCGCCCACACCAGCCCCAGGTAGGATCTCCTGTAGGAGCGGGTAACCTGCCGGTGGATAAAATACCCGAGCAGCCACCGTCGTCTGTAGAAGGTGGCTAGAGCCTCGAAGAACTCACCCCCGAGGCCCCGCTTTTCGCTAGAAGTGTAGGTTGCCAAACAGGTCCCTCGCCTAGCCGATAACGAACGGTAGTGTAAACCCTGGACCCCAAAAATCTAGCCGAGCAACCCAAGCCCGCAAGCCGGCCACTTAAGCCGCCTGCCAACCCGTAGCGTGGCGCAAATCGCGCAGATTACCACGCCACGCATCGGCGTCCATTAGCTGGCCCGCTACCCTGGCCGTGCTTGTAAACTGGCTGACCATCTTTGGGCGGTTGCCCCAGCGGGTTTTGGCAAACGGATGATAGCCGGCGTTGACGATCTCGCGCCAGATTCCGGAGGCGTAGCCGCGCTCGAAGCCAAGGTAGTAGGCGGCATCCCAGAGGCGCACGTTGTTAAACGTGCTTAGATCTATGCCGCCTATGGAGTCCGTGTAGCCCTTGCCTGTGTAGACGAATATGAGCGGCTCGCGGCCTATCCTGCGCCTGAGCTCGCGGATGAAGGCGAACAGGTGTTCCTTTTTCGGGCTCAAAGACGGGTAGTTGGGATAAGCCTCGAAGTCTATGAGCGGGCACTTTCCGCGCTGCCAGTCGCCGCCAGCCACGCGTAGGAAATGCGCCACCTGCCGGCGAACCGGGGCGTTCACGAGGAAGTGGTACGGGAAGCGCACGAACCCCCTGGCCCTGGCGCGCCTGGCGTTCCCGGCGTACAGAGGGTCCGTGTACTTCTTGCCGTTGGGATATGGTCCCTCCGTGGCCTTTATCCCGGAGAAGCGAAAGCCCTCGTTCCAGATCCTCAGCCAGTCAAGCTCGCCCTGCCACTTGGATACGTCGATGCCAAACACAACATCGAGCAGTTTGCGCTGCGTAGCCGCATAGCCGGGCTCCGCATTCGCCTCAGCAAACTCCTCGGGCGTAAGGATGCCCGCTTCCATCCCGCCAAACTCGTACTCTACCTCCGTATTGCTCTTGATACCCGCGTAAAAGCGTTCCAGGTCAGTCGCCTGTGCCGCTTCAGCTTCGCGCTGATCGAGCATCGTCCCCGCCACCACGGCGCCCACAGCAGCCGCCCCTGCCTTCCTAAGGAACGCCTGCCTGCTCATCCCCCCTTCGAACTCCGACGGATCCTCCTTATCCCGCCTCCTGTCCGAACCTATCAGCGCAGGGTCTTCACCCCGGCGCGTTCGCGAGCCTCTCAGCATAATTCTGTAACGCAAGTTCCCCCTCCAGGGAAGGTGCCCTTCGAGACGGCCACCATTATGCTTCAGGCTTGGAGAAAAGTTAAGGACTCTATGTCACACTTTTCGGGAAGTGTCCATGACGGAGGTCGCAAGAGATTGGCTTCTGGCCGCGTATCCAAGATCCTACCTACCGCTGCTCTAGGTGCGGGCGATGCTTGAGGGGCTGAAGGCGCGCGTCAGGAGGCTCGGGCGGAGCGTGCGCAGCGCGGCGAAGAGTAGGCCGACGCTAACCCTGATCTACAGCGTTCTTATCGGCCAGCGCGAGAGGGCCTACCTGGAGTTGGGGCGGTTGAGATCCAGGGAAACCATCGACCCGAACAGGATGGTCTGGATCTTCGGCTCCGGGCGCAGCGGGAGCACGTGGCTGCGCAGCATGATGGGAGAGCTGGAAGGCACAGGAGTATGGGAGGAGCCGATGGTCGGACGCCTCTTCGGCGAGTTCTACTCGAGGGCGCCGAAGGACAACCGGCGCTCCGCAGACTTCGTCATGGGAGACCCCATCAGGAGGGGTTGGGTCCGCTCGATAAGAAACTTCGTCCTTGACGGGGCCAGGTACTCGAATCCCCGTCTCGGGCCCGAAGACTACCTGGTGATCAAAGAGCCCAACGGTTCCGTCGGGGCCCCGCTCCTCATGGAGTCCCTGCCGGAGAGCCGCATGATCCTGCTCGTCCGCGACCCCAGGGACGTGGTCGCTTCCGTCCTCGACGCCGCCACGGAAGGCGGCTGGCTCTACGAGAGCAGGGAAGGAAAGACCGGCACGAGAGGGACCGAAAGGAGGCCGAACGCTTTCGTCAGGGAGCGGGCGAACGTCTACCGGCGGGGCGTCGAGAGCGCCTGGCAGGCCTACGACGCCCACGACGGACCGAAGGTCCTCGTCCGCTATGAGGATCTCGGGGCAAACACGCTGGACGAGATGCGGCGCATCTACGCGACCCTCAACATTGTGGTGGAGGACGAGGACCTGCGGCGGGCTGTCGAGAAGCATTCGTGGGAGAACGTGCCAGATAGGGAGAAGGGCAGGGGCAAGTTCTACCGCAGGGGGACGTCGGGCGGCTGGAAGGAGGACCTGACCCTGAGGCAGGTAGAGGTGGTGGAGAAGGCAACGGCTTCCCTGCTGGAAAGGTTCTACCCCGAGGCTTGAGATCTCCCGCGGCATCGGTCGTTATCCCCACCTTCCAGGCGGGTCCCGGCTTCGACGAGCTCCTGGGAAGGATCTTCTCCCAGAAGACGGACTTCGGCTATGAGGTGCTCGTGATCGACTCCGGCTCCACGGACGGCACGGCCGAGCTCGCCGGACGCCACGGAGCCTCCGTCTACCGGATAGACCCGAACGAGTTCGACCACGGCGCCACGCGCAACCTGGGCGCCTCGCTCTCCGCCGGACACTACATCGCCTTCCTGGTTCAGGACGCCCTCCCGACGGACGACAAGTGGCTGGCAGCGATGGTCGAGAACCTCGACGCCGACGAGACGGTCGCGGGGGTGTACGGGCGCCAGATCCCACGCCCCGACAGCAGCCCGCTGACCCGCGCCCTGATGCGAGACTGGCCCACCTCATCCCTGGAACGCCGCGAACAGTTCGACGCCGGTCCCGAGCCCTACGCGGCCCTCCCCCCTGACACGCGACGCTCGCTCTCCACCTTCGACAACGTAAGCTCCTGCATCCGCCGCCCGGTGTGGGAGCGCATCCCACTAGAAAGGGCACGCTTCGGGGAAGACCTCAGATGGGGCAAGGCCGTAGTCCAGGCAGGCCACAAGCTCATCTACGAACCGCGCTCCGCCGTCTACCACTCGCACGAGCGCGGCGCCCTCTACGACCTCAGGCGACACTACGTCGATGGCCTCCTCCTCCAGGAACTCTTCGGCTTCACCCCGAACCCGGCGCGACTGCTGCTCGACACTGCCCTCACCTCCGCCCACCTCTACCTCAACAAGGACGACACGACGCCGGCGATAGCCCCCCGTTTCCTCCTGCTCTCCATCCGACACGCCCTCTGCTCCCAGACCGGCGTCTACCTGGCAACACTCAGACGCCGCAAATGGGGTAACTCCCGACTCTTCACCAGGATCGACCGGTTCTTGCTCGAGGGCATCTAACCCGGCTCCCTCGCCGGACCGTGGATTCCTGCTTCCGCTCACCTGATACTTCGTTTTCCGTATAATCCACGATCGTGCACGAACGCCACGCAAAACCCCTCGCCCCCCGACGTTGAGAATCCTCTTCACCGCCCACCAGTTCTTCCCCGAGAGCCGTGCCGGCGTGGAGATCGTGACGCTCGGCCTGGCGCAGGAGCTGAAGGCCCGTGGGCACGAGCCTTACGTCCTCGCGGCCAGGCGCTCCGTGCCCCACAGCGACCTCCTGCCCGGCGAGACGGAGGACTACGAGTTCGAGGGCATTCCCGTCCGCAGGATAGGCCGCCCCGAAGAGGGACTTACTCGCCCCTACGAGCTGAACTACCGCAACGACGTTATGGCACGGAAGACGGAGGAGTACCTGCGGGAGGTCGGCCCCGACCTAGTCCACGCCATGCACCTCCAGGGGCTCTCGGCGAGCGTCCTGCCGGTCTTCGGTGCGTTCGGGTTGCCGGTAGTTTTCACGGCGGCAGATTTCTGGACGGTGTGCCCGGTCGTAGACCTGAGGAGGCACGACGGCGTGATGTGCGAGGGGCCCGACGTATCCCACTGCGTCAGGTGCATCGCGAGCAGGAGCACGGACCCTCGCCTGCAGAAGGCGGCGCACCTCGTGCCCGGCGCCGTCGCCCGCGCCGCCGGCCTGGCAGCGCGGACGCCCCTCTCGCGCCTCTCGTTTCCCCTGCGCCAGGTCGGGGCCGTGCGGGAGCGGCCAGCCTGCATCAGGGACAGGATGGGGTCGGTGGACCAGATCCTCGCCTACACCCGCCTCACGCGGGACCTGCTCGTCAAAAACGGCATCGGAAGGGGAAAGATACGGGTCTCCCCCTACGGGATTGACACCTCCCATGTCGCCCACGCCTCCTCGGAACGTCGCCCGTCGGCGACGCTGCGGGTCGGGTTCGTCGGGACCCTGGCGCCGCACAAAGGACCGGACGTTCTCGTCCGGGCGTTCGGGATGCTGCCGCCCGGAGCGGACGCGACGCTCTCCGTTTACGGGAGCGAGAAGGGCTACGAGGCCTACGCCGCTGGACTGCGCGGCCTCGCCGCCGGCGACGGACGGGTCTCTTTTCCCGGTCCTTTCTCGCAGGAGGAGTTGGGGAGCGTGCTGGCCGGCCTCGACGTGCTCGTTGTTCCATCTCGCTGGTACGAGAACGCTCCCGGTGTCATCTTCGAGGCCTTTACCGCGAGGATGCCGGTGATCGCCACGGACCTCGGAGGCATGTCCGAGTTCGTGAAGCCAGGCAAGAACGGCCTGCTCTTCGCCCTCGACGACGCGGAAGACCTCGCCAGGCAGCTAAGCATCCTCATCAGAGACAGGGGCCTTCTCGGGCGCCTGCGCGCCGGGATCACACCGGTCAAGACCGTCAGCGAGTACGCGGGCGAGCTGATAGAACTCTATGGTACGCTCGCACGTACGTCGGACACAAATTGAAGAAGACGCAGAGGAGTTCCGCGTGCAACGCAACGCCTTTAGAAACCATGATCCTCGACCCCGTGGGATGCCCCGGTGAGGGTACTTTTGACCGGCGCCGGTGGACAGCTTGGTCTGGAGCTGGCCGAGGTCCTTCCCCACAGGGGTCACGAGGTCGTTGCCCTCGACCGTCAGCGACTCGACGTGGCCGACGCCGGGGCCGTAGAGAGTGCCATCGGAGAGCATGAGCCCGGGCTGGTCGTCAACGCTGCGGCCTACACCAACGTGGACGGGTGCGAGGAGGCGTTGGATCTCGCGTACGCCGTGAACGCCCTGGGGCCGCGCAACCTGGCCCAGGCCTGCGAGCGGCGGGGCTCGGAGCTCTTGCACGTGAGCACCAACTACGTCTTCGACGGTAAAGGCGAGAGGCCATACGAGACTTTCGATACCCCGAACCCCATAAGCGCCTACGGCCGCACCAAGCTCGCCGGGGAGGAGCTCGTCACGCGGCTGGCGAACCGCTGGTACGTCGTGCGCTCCGCCGGCGTCTACGGGCGCGGCAACAATTTCGTGCGCACCATGCTGCGCGTTGCCGGAGAGCGAGACCAGCTGAAGGTCAAGGACGACGAGTTCATCTCGCCGACCTACGCCCGCGACCTGGCTCTGGGCATCGCCGGGATAATCGAGGAAGGTCGCTATGGCCTCTACCACCTGACCAACGCAGGGTCCTGCTCCTGGTACGAGTTTACGCGCGAGATCTTCCGCCTCACCGGCGTCGAGACCGAGGTCTTACCCATCCCCGGCTCCGAGTACCCCCTGCCCGCCGCACGCCCGGCCAACGGGCTCCTCTCCTCCGTGGGCAGCCCGGAGCTCAGGCACTGGAGCGAGGCGCTCGCCGAATACCTCGCCCGAGAAGGGGTAGCATCCGATAGCGTGCGGGTGGACTCCTGAGCTCTTCGAATCGCAAGCCCGTCGAGATGCTCAGGGGGGCGAAGGCGACCCTGGACCGCACGACGGGAGCCCTGATCTCGAAGATCAGCAAGCGGTCCCGCAGGAAGCTCGCGCTCAAGGACGCGGAGATCTCCGCACTGAGGAGGGAACTGGCGAGGCTGGGCGGGGAGGAGAACGTGTCTATCCCATCTGCCGGCGGCGTGCCCGTGTTCTTCGTGGTGGGCAACCAGAAATCTGGCACCACATGGCTTATGCGGATGCTCGACGCGCACCCCGAAATACTTTGCAAGGGCGAGGGACGTTTCTTCGGTGGAAGCTGGAGGCAGAGGAGCCTGAAGCAGAGGGACACCATGAGGCCGGCAAGCTCCCTCCGCTACGCTTTTCTGGACGCCGAGTACCTGAGGCTCTGGGTACAGCGGTCGGTCTGGAGCAGGAATGACAGCACAGGCGAGCACCTGGACAACCTCACCCGCATGGCCATCGACTACTTTCTCGGGGGCGAGCTCCTGAAGAGCGGGAAGAGGATCGTGGGCGACAAGTCGCCGCTCCTCACCCCGGAGACGATATGCGAGATCTCCGCCATCTACCCCGAGGCGAAGGTGATCCACATCATCAGGGACGGCCGCGACGTGGCCGTCTCCGCAGCCCACCACGCCCGCAACTTCGGCCAGGCCCGCAGACGAAACGGGCCGAACGAAACCGAAGGCAGCGTCTTCACACAAGGCCAGCTCGAGAAACTCGCCGCGGAATGGGCCTCCAGGGTAGGCAAGACCGTAGAAGACGGCCCGGAGCTCCTTGGCAACAACTACACAGAGGTCCGCTACGAAGAACTGCTGCAAGAGCCCGCGCCCGAAGTCCGGCGGCTCCTGGCCTTCCTAGCGGTCGACTCCGACGACAAAACCACGACGCGGTGCATCCAAGCCGCCAGCTTCGAGAAGCTCTCCAGGGGCAGAAAGAGGGGCGAAGAAGACCCTTCCTCGTTCTTCAGAAAGGGCGTCGCAGGCGACTGGAGATACGCCTTCACCAGGGAGGAAACGGACATCTTCGACCGCGAAGCCGGCGACCTTCTCGCCAGGCTCGGATACTAGGTAGCACGCTTCGGCTTCGCCTCCGCTTGTCAGCACGCTTGGCCCTTCGGGCTCGCTTTCAGCACTTCAGCCACCAAAAAGCTGAAGTGCTGATGGCGCGGTTCTTTCGTGGTCTACTAGCGACAGGCAGGAAATATTGTATAGTGCGCGGCGGGCGAATTCTTAAGAGGTATCAGGACTTTGAGTGATCAGTTGATCATCGCGGGTTTTCACCGGAGCGGGACTTCGGCGACGGCCCGGCTATTGCATCGCGCCGGGCTATTTCTGGGCTACGAGTTGCTCGAGGCGTTGCCCTCCAACCCTTACGGCCACTTCGAGGACAGGGAGATCGTAAACCTGCACACTCGCATCCTCGCCGACAACGACCAGACCTGGGCCGTCGCCGAACCCCTCTTGCCCGTCGTCGGGCAGGATCGCTGGCAGTTGATGAGCCGGATCATCGACCGGCGCAACTCGGAGCACAGGCTCTGGGGGTTCAAGGATCCTAGGGCCTGCCTGTTCATGATGCTCTGGAAGCACCTGCTTCCTGGCGCCAGGGTCCTCATAGTCTACCGTCACTTCTCGGGCTCCACCTACTCGCTTGGGCAGCGTCACTCCAGCGACATGTTTCTGGGGAGGGGCTCCAAGCAAGTGCACCACCGGTTCTGGGAGGAGCAGGACTTCGCGCTCAAGATGTGGCTCGTGCACAACAACGCGCTGCTCGCCTTCGCCCGCACCTTCCCCGAGGACACCATGACCGTCTCGCTGGACATGATCCGGGACGGTTTCCCGCTCGTCTGGGCCCTGAACCGCCGGTGGAACGTGGGCCTGGAGGACGTGCCTGTCGCGGAGGCTTTCGACCAGAGCATTAGCATGCGCCGGGTCCGCCGGCAGCCGGTCTCCGATCGTACCCTGATCGGGAAGGCCAGTGAGACCTGGCGCGAACTCGAACGACTGTCCGGCCAGACCGAGCTGATGTTAGGAAAGGAAGTCCCGGTTGTCTGATACAGACTTCTACACGCCGACCGATCTGGACCGGCTGAGGATGGAGAACGAGCTTCTCGCCTTCGAGGTACGTTTCCTGAAAGCCAGGGCGGGCGGTCAAATGGAGATCCCTGGCTCCCCGGTATCCCTGAGCAGGATGACGCACCTCGAGGAGGCGGAGACGGACCTGAAGCTGCTCCTGCGCCGGATCCAGAACAGCCCCCTAGGTCCAATAGCGAGGACCAACAGGAACTTCAGGACCCTGGACGAGCGTTACCTGAAGCAGCCCGACAAGGCCATGTCCATGTCCCCGCCGCAGCGGATCGCCTACCTCGAAGGGGCCGAGAAGGACCTCATCCTGTTGCTCGGAAGGCTTGGCAGGGGGCCTCTGGGCTTGCTGTTCCGGCGCAGGAAGAGCTTCCGCACCCTGCAGGAGCGCTACCTCTAGGCGAGGATGGAAGGGGCCCCTACGGACAGAGTGGAACATCCCGTCTTCTACGCGGGCAGGTTCTCCGAAGATGTCGCCGACGCCGGCCTACCCGGAGATCACACCGTCCTCAGCGACTGGGACGTGCTCCCCCCGCAGCTCTCTGCGGCGCTGGAGCGGGCGAGCATCCTCGTCGTCCTCGATATGTTCTCGTTCCCCTTCGAATCATTGACGGGCGACCTGGAGGATGTGCCCCTGATCCTGCTCCTCCCCACGGGATTCGACGCGAATTTTCTCTCGACCGTGTTCGGGAAGGCCGCCTTCTCGCGACTCGGGTTCTTCGACAGGATCGCGGCCCCCGACGACAACGCGTGGGACGAGCTGCGCGACAGGTACGGCCTGGCAGAGGGGCAGCGCGTCGAGATAGAAGATGGCAACCCTGGGCACGCCGCCCCCGAGATACTGGCAGCGCTGGAGGCGGAGGCGGCATTCCACGGGCCCTTCGGGGAGGGCGACTACGAGGCTGACCGTTACTGGAGCGAGCGTGGCGACGCCCTCGCAGGCAGCGCGCCGCACCGCGCTATCTGCAGCATCAACCACAGCCCGAGGTTCAACAAGGCCATCCATAAAGTCCAGGCGGAGGTGCTCCGTCCCCAGTTCTTAGCCGCGCGCGGGACCCAGGCCGAAGAGGTCCCCTTCGACGTACTCGAGGTAGGCGCCGGTGTCGGACGCTGGGCGGCAAGCTTCGACCCAGCAAAGACCCGGTTCACCGGGGTGGATATCAGCGAGGGCATGGTCGAGGCGGCCCGTAAGAACTTCCCCGGGTGCCGCTTCGATCTGCTCGGGAAGGGGCCTGTCCTCCCTTACGGAGACGAGAGCTTCGACCTCTCATTTAGCGTTACCGTTATGCACCACAACCCGACTTCGACCAAGCGGGCTTTGATCTCCGAGATGTGGCGGGTGACGAGGCCTGGTGGACGCCTGCTGTTTTTGGAGGACTTCGTGAGCGGGGGGTGGTCCACGATGTCCACGGTATATCCGATGTCGGTGAACCGGTTCGTCGAGCTTCTCGTCGAGGCTACGGCCGGGCAGGTGGTGCTCGAGCACGTCGAGTCCGTCCGTTACCGGCATGACGACTTCACCAGGGGCGGCTTGCTCGGCGTCTCCAAGCTGGGGGTTGCGAAGACTTGGTAAGAGGCAGGGTATTCATCATCTCCAACGACATCGTCCCTGGTCTCGGGATGCCCGTCGCGGCCCCTGGCCTCAGGGCTTTCGGCCTCGCTGAGGGGCTCCGCGCCAACGGCGCCAGGGTCAAGACGCTCGTGGTCAAGGGGTTCGTGGACAGGCAGTGGATGCGGTTCGGCAAATCCGTGCCGCACCCCATGGGCCCCGACACCGAGGTCATCGGCGGCTACAGGCTGGCCAGATACTTGAAGACGCACGCGCCCGCCACCGTCATCATCATCAACAGCAACCAGGTGGACAATCTCGGGCCCATACCCGGCATCAAGTACGTGCTCGACTTCTTCGCGCCCAAGATGCTGGAGATGCACTACCACCACAGCGGCGAGTATCCGGAGAAGGAGATCAGCGAGCTCAGGCAGCGCAAGATCCGGGCCATAAAGCTGGCCGACGGCTTTATCGTGAACGGGGCGAAAAAGTTACCGTACTTCCTGGCCTGGCTGCTCCAGGCCGACAGGGACATAAGGGACCTGCCCTTCGAGGTCGTCAACATGTGCGCCCCGCTGGCGTGGTCGGGCCCTCCCAAAGTCGGGCCCGACTCCGGCGGCCCCGTAAAGTTCGCCGTCGCCGGCTACCTCCACTCCTGGAGCACGCTCGGAAGCTGGGTCAAGGTTATGGAGCGCCACCTCGACCAGTCTAACGTCAGCCTGGATCTGATGGTGCCCTGGCACTGGAGCGTCATGGAGTACGAGCACACCTCGAAGGGCGACCTCGACCGGCTCGCGGGCTACCGCTCCGTCCACACGCACGGTCCCATGACCTTCTCCAACTTCCAGACGTTCCTCTCCGGCATCGACGTCGCCATAGACCTCTTTCAGCACAACCTGGAGAGGGAGTACGCCATGGTGACGCGTTCCATCATCGCCCTGGCGTGCGGGGTCCCCGTGCTCCACCCGCCCTTCACCGAGGTCTCGCCCATGATCTCCGAGTACGACGCCGGCTGGCTCGTCGACCCTGAGGACACGGCGGCGCTGGAGGCCGTGATCTCCAATATTATCGAGGACCCCGACGGGCTGCGCCGGAAGAAAGAGAACGCCAGAAAGCTAGCCGCCGCCGTCATAGAACCCGACGTGGCGGTCAAGCCGCTGGTGCGCATGATGGAGGCCTGGTAGGTGAAGCGACGCATGTACTTCATGACGCCGACGTTTCGTCCGGTCGGAGGGGTGGTCAAGATCATGGACTACATCACCCACGCCAGGTCTCTGGGCTACGAGCCCGTCATAGCCTGCCCCGAGCAGTACAAGCCGGATCTGCCCGTCTTCCGGATACCGCGCTTCTCCGATATCTCGCCGGATAATGGAATCAAGTTCACCGACCTGGAGAAGGTCTCGGTCGCGCCGCACGAGCTTGCCTTCCTCTCCTGGCCGACGCACTACGAGATACTGGAGCCGCGCCTCAGCCGGTGGACCCGCCACGAGCAGGTGATCTTTATAGTGCAGAACGTTCGCTGGGCCAACCCGGCCTTCACGGGCGGCTATGCCGTGCGCCTGCTCTCGCGCCCGATGGCCCGCATTATGACGAACGATGTGGTCCTGGAAGCGGTAAGGCCTTACCTGAATCCTTCCTCCATGACAGAGGTGATAGACCTCGGCAACGACTCGGGCTTCTTTGCCAAGGAGAGGAGCGGCAGCTTCGGCACCCCGATCAAGGTCGGGTACACAACGTGGAAGTCCGACGTCGGTGACGAGGTTGCCTCGATACTCTCCGGCTCGCCGCACTTCGAGTTTCGGGCGATCCGGAACCCGGTCGGCTGGGCCGAGCTGCGCGAGCTATACCACTGGTCTGACGTGTTCCTCGCCACGCCGCTCGTGGAGGAGGGTTTCTACATGCCGGGGCTGGAGGCGATGGCCGCGGGCGCGGTGGTGGTCTCCTCCGACGCCGGCGGGAACCGCGCCTACTGCCGCTTCGGCGAGAACTGCATAGAGGTCGGCATGGACGATGCCGGAAGCTACGTCGATGCGCTGGAGGGCCTCGGCGTTGCGGAGACGGCAGAGATAGAGCGGTTGCGGAGGAACGGCTACGAGACGGTCGGGCGGCACACCCTCGGGCGCGAGCGGGAGCTTTTCGGGGACTTTATGAAGCGGCTCACGGAGCATCTGCGGCGGCTCGGGCCAAGGGTGGGGTCAGGTGGCCCTGCGTGACGGGTGCTGGCATGGCTGCCTCAGGGCGGTAAACTTGGCGGATTCGTGCCCGGTCCGTCCTAGATCCGGTCGCCCGAAGACTACAAGATCAGCAGCGAGAGGACGCTAATGTACCCTGATTTCATCGGCATAGGAGCCCAGAAGGCGGGCACGACCTGGTTGCACCGCAACATCGTTGATCACCCTCAGATCTGGATCCCCAGAAAAGAGGTCCACTACTTCGATAAAAAGATCAACGACCGCTCGAACGCCGTGAGCAGGCTCTTCGGCAAGAGCCTGGAGGACGAACGCTGGCGCAAACAGGTCAGGCGGTGGGGCTCGACGCACCTGAAGCAGCTGGATCTCGAAGGCCTCAGGTTCGTCTACAGGTTCTACATGAGGCCCTACAACGACGGGTGGTACGGCTCCATCTTCGAAGGGAAAAAGGGAAAGGTGGCGGGGGAGATCACACCGGCCTACTCAGCCCTCGGGGCGGATATGGTTTCCCACGTACACGACACGGTACCCGAGGCCAAGATTATCTTTCTGATGCGCAACCCCATAGAGCGCGACTGGTCGCAGACCGTGATGAGCTTCGACAAGGCCGAGAAGGGCTCCGCCGAGTCCGTCTCCGAGGAGAGGATGCTCAAGGAGTTCGAGCGCAAGGGGTCGCGATCTTTGACGGATTACCTGAGGACTCTGGAGATCTGGCAGCGCTTCTACCCCGAAGAGCAGATCTTCGTCGGTTTCACCGAAGACGTGCACTTCAACCCCGGAGGACTCCTGGAGAGCGTGTTCGGCTTCCTGGGGGTGGATACCTCCTTCCGGCCCCCTGCACCGGAGAAGAAGGTCCACTCCAGGTCGGCTGACACGATGTCCACCCGCGTGGCCGCCCACCTGGCCCGCACCTACAAGGACGAGCTGGCGAAACTCGAGGAGATGTTCGGCGGGTACACCTCTTTCTGGCGCTACTGTGGCACGAGGCTGGCCGAGGAGACCACGGGAGAAGACAAGATCCCCTACCCCTTGTGGGACTCGTCCCTCTGGGAGGAGTGGAAGACCTCCGAGCACGGCGCCGGGGAAGTCCGGCTCAGGAGCGGACCGCTCTCCTCCCTTCAGGCCGTGCGGTGAAGAGCGTCGCGCGAAAGGTGCCCAAGGGCGTCAAGGGTTACCTCAGGCCGCTGACGAGCAGGACGAAGTTCCCTGACTTCCTCATCATCGGCGCCCAGAAGGCCGGCACCACGTGGCTGCACCGCAACCTGCAGGCGCACCCCCAGATCTGGATGCCCAAGGAGAAGGAGCTCCACTACTTCGACGAGAAGCTTGGGGCCAAAACCTCGCTCAGGTCCAAGCTCTGGGGTGAGCGTGCCATGGACGAGCGCTGGCGCCGGCAGGTCAGGCGGCAGATGGGCAGGTACTCTAAATTCTCCGCTTCGGATATTGCCTGGGACCTGAAGTACTTTCTCGGTTCCTGGAACGACCGCTGGTACGCCTCACTCTTCACCCAGGGTGCTGGCAAGACCGTCGGCGAGACGACGCCGGACTACTCGGTGCTGGGCCGGGTGCAGATAGCCCACGTGCACGACATAATGCCAGAGGCGAAGATAATCTTCCTGATGCGCAACCCCATAGAGCGCGCCTGGTCCCAGAGCCTGATGGACGTCAGGGAACGAAACCTCGAAGACGTATCAGAAGAGGAGTTCCGGGGGCATTTCGAGAGCAAGCGGTCGCGCATGTTTACAGATTATGCGAGGACCCTGGAAAACTGGGGCGCCTTCTTCGCACCGGAGCAGATCTTCGTGGGCTTCCTGGAAGACATCCACTTCTACCCCAACCGCCTGCTCGCCCGCGCCTACAGGTTCCTGGGTGTAGATCCGTCGGCCGACTACAGGGTGATAAGGCGCAAGATCCACTCCCGCGACGTGGAGACGATGCCGACCCGCCTGGCCGCGGGCCTGGCTGGGTCTTACCTGGAGGACGCGACGGCCCTGGAGGAGCGCTTCGGGGGCTACGCCTCGTTCTGGCGCTATTCGGCGAGGAGGCTCGTCGAGGACCCGCCGGGCGAAGAGAGGCTTGCCTACCCCCTGTGGGAGTCTCCCCTGTGGGAGGAGTGGATAAAGGAGTCGGGGCTGAGCCCGGAGCCGGGCTCCAGGGAGGCCTCCCCCCAGAGCGGACCATTGCCGACGGTGCGGTTGGTGCGGTGAGGAGCGTCGCCGGCAATCTGCCTTCCGGTGTCAGACGGCGACTCGCGCCGTTGTTGCCTTCGGGGGGAAGGTATCCCGATTTCGTGGGCATAGGCGCGCAGAAAGCCGGCACCACATGGCTCTATCGAAACCTGCGGGACCACCCCCAGGTCTGGATGCCCAAGAAAGAGGTCCACTACTTCGACCAGAAGATCAACGACACCTCCTTCAGGCTGAGCGTCAGGCTTTTCGGCGGGGGGCCCGAGGATATTGCCTGGCGCCAGCAGGTCAAGTACTGGACCGGGGTACACCTGAGGAAGTTCTCCCTCAACGGCCTCGCATGGGTCTACAGGTACTACATGAGGCCGCCGAACGACCGGTGGTACGCCGCGTTGTTCGGGACGGGAGCAGGCAAGATAGTCGGCGAGATCACACCGAACTACTCGGTGCTTGACCGGGAGCAGATAGCCCACGTGCACGACATAATGCCAGAGGCGAAGATAATCTTCCTGATGCGCAACCCCGTAGAGCGCGCCTGGTCCCAGACCGTCATGTACTTCGACAAGAGAGAGGGCCGGCGGGCTGAGGAGGTAAGTGAGGAAGAGCTTCTCGACTTCGCCCACAGCCAATCCTCGCTGCACACCGATTACCTGAGGACGCTTCAGAACTGGGGCGCCTTCTTCGCACCGGAGCAGATCTTCGTGGGCTTCCTGGAAGACATCCACTTCTACCCCAACCGCCTGCTCGCCCGCCTCTACAGGTTCCTGGGGGTCAACCCCTCCGGGACCCGCAAGGTGATAAGGCGCAAGATCCACTCCCGCGACGTGGAGACGATGCCGACCCACCTGGCCGCGGGCCTGGCGGAGGCCCACCTCGAAGACGCCTCTCGCCTGGAGGAGCGCTTCGGGGGCTACGCTTCGTTCTGGCGCTACTCGGCGAGGAGGCTCGTCGAGGACCCGCCCGACGGGGAGAGGATCTCCTACCCCCTATGGGGATCTTCTCTGTGGGGAGACTGGTTGAAGGAGTCGGGGCTGAGCCCGGAGCCGGGCTCCAAAGAGGCCTCCCCCCAGAGCGGCCGTTTGCCCTCTGTCCTGGCGGCGCGGTGAGGGACTTCGTGGGCAGGGTGCCTGCCGGCCTCAAGAGACGATTGGCGCCTTCGGGGGGGAGGTACCCCGATTTCCTGGGCATAGGCGCCCAGAAGTCGGGGACGACCTGGTTGAGTCACAACCTGCAGCTCCATCCCGGGATCTGGATGCCCAGGCTAAAAGAGCTTCACTACTTCGACGAGCGGATAGACGACCCGAGGAACCCCTTCTTTCGGCTCTACGGCAAGATAAAGGGTGAGGGCAACACGGACCGGCGCTGGCGCCGCCAGTTGAAGGGCCGCCTCCGCCACCATCGGGAGCACTTTTCCAGGGAGGAGTTCCTCTGGGACCTAAAGTACTACGCCGGCGCGGCCGGGGACGGCTGGTACGCTTCGCTCTTCGGGCCTGGCGGGGGCAAGGTTGCCGGTGAGGTCACCCCGGCCTACGCGACGCTGGAGCCGGAGATGGTAGCCCGCGTCTACGATAGGATGCCAGAGGCGAAGATAATCTTCCTGATGCGCAACCCCGTAGAGCGCGCCTGGTCGCAGCTCGCGATGCGCTTCGCGAGGAGCAAGAAGAGGGACGTGGGGACCGTAACCAGGAAGGAGCTGCGCCGAAACTTCGAGCGTGAGGGGTCGAAGCAAAGGACGGACTACCTGCGCACGCTCGGGAACTGGAGCAGCTTCTACCCTCGGGAGCAGATTTTCGTGGGCTTCCTCGAAGACATCCATTTCTTCCCGGAGAGGCTCCTCGGCAGCGTTTACGCGTTTCTTGGTGTAGACCCTTCCTTCGAGCCGCGGGGAGCAGGTGTGAGGGTCCACGCCAGGTCGACCGGACGCATGCTCACCAGATCGGCGGCCTACCTGTCGCGGCTCTATCTGGAGGAGCTCTCGCGCCTGGACGATCGTTTCGGCGGTTACGCCTCGTTCTGGCGCTACGGCGCCGAGAAGCTCGCCGCGGACGCCCCCGAGGAAGAGTATCTGCCCTACCCTTTGTGGGAATCGGTGATGTGGGAAGAGTGGATCAAGGAAGGCGCGGGGAGGCCAGCTTACCAGAGCGGCCCGCTGACAAGGGCGGAGATCCCCCCTCGAAGACAGAAGGCCTGAGCAGACGCCGGATGAGGAAACGGAACATAGTGTTGACCGGGCTGCCGAGATCGGGCACCACTATGGCGTGCCGCCTGTTGAACACGTTGCCGGACACGGTCGCCCTTCACGAGCCCCTCGCGCCCGGCCGGTTCGTCGACGCTGAGGACGAGGGTGCCGTGCTCGAAGGGATGGAGCGGTTCTTCCGCAGGACGCGGCGTATGATCCGCAGGGAAGGAACCGCCGTCTCGAAGAACGTCGGCGGCGATATAACCGACAACGCCTACGAGCAGGTGAGGTCGGAGCAAGGGTTGCGCGCCCCGAGCGGCGGGAAGGGGATGGAGAAGGGGAAGGTCGTTGTCGGCGAAGGGTTAAAGAAGGACTTCCTCCTTATCGTCAAACAACCGGCTCTCTTCAGCGCGCTCCTGCCGGTGCTGGCGCAGCGGTTTCCTTGCTACGCCATCGTCCGCAACCCGCTCTCCGTGCTGGCCTCCTGGAACAGCGTGGACCACAAGGTGCGTGAGGGGCACTCGAGAGGGGCGGAGCTCTACGACGAAGGGCTGAGACGCGAGCTGGCCTCCACGAAAGACCGCTTCGACCGGCAGTCGATCCTGCTGTCCTGGTGGTACGAGCGGTTCTACACGACGCTAGACGAGCACCACATCATCCGCTACGAGGACATCGTCAGCTCCGGCGGTGGGGCGCTCTCCGCCATAACCCCGGCCGCCAAGACGTTGCACGAACCCCTCTCGAGCCAGAACCTCAACCCCCTCTACGACCGCGAAGAGATGCGCAAGCTCGGCAGAACTTTGCTGGAGAGCGAGGGCGACTACTGGCGCTTCTACACCCGCGAGAGCGTCCAAAAGCTCATCGCGCAGATCGCATAACCATGGCGCAAACCCAAAAAGCTGACGGCCGAAGGCTGACGGCTGAAAGCTGACCGCTATCAGGCCTTCGGCTTGACGGCTTCGCTGGTGCCTAGCACCCTTCCCGAGTCGTCCTCGGCCCTCACGGCGACGTACGGTTCTTCGGTGCGGATCGCCATGGCCGTCTCGAAGCCCTCCCACGGGACGGACCCTACCGGCTCGAGTTTTTTGGGGTCGGGCCCGGCGAGCACCCGCCAGGTGGTCGCCTCCGTGGCCCCGTTCCAACTGGCGTAGACGTTTACCTTGTCTCCCTTGCCCTTCTCGGCCGCAATGGCAGGGTCTTCGGCCGGTCGCCCGCTCCACTCCTGGCGGAAGGCCCGGTAAGACTGGGTCTCGCCCGAGAACTGGAGGTCGAAGATCAACCTGCCGTCGTTGCTGTACTCGGAGCTGTACGGTTCGGTCCCCCAACCGATAAACACGTTGCCGCCAGGGAGCACCTGCATGTTGCCCTGGGACGTGGATAGCGGCTTTTCGGGATGGGTGTACTCCCGCACCAGGGTGGCCTTCATCGCGTCCTCGTCGAGCTCTACTACGATACCCCGCGACTGGTCGTGCACCTCGGGCGGGGCGCCGTTGTCGAAGATGGTGATGGTGCCGTCTCTCTGGCGACGGGCGTCGTGCTGGGAGACGGTTCTGGTGCCTTCTCCCATTTCGAAGTCGCTCTTCTTGCCGCCCAGGCGCCAGATGATCTCGCCGCTCTCGCGGTCTACCTTGTAGACTGCGTAGGTTCCCTTGGCGTCGATGAGGAAGTTGCCGTCGGGTTCCACCTCTATGGAGTTGATGTGGAAGTAGTCAACGGGCTCCTCGGGATCTTCCCCCGGCCCCCGGTAAGACTCCCCGACGCCGACGTGATCGAGGCTGCGCCACTCGAAGAGCACCTCCCCGGTCTCCAGGTCGAGCTCCTGGGCGACACCATCCCACACCGGACCGTCTTTCCGGCCGCCGATGGGGGAGAGGTCGGTCCGCGCCTCGTTGTAGATGGTAAGGAGCGCGGTGTCGTGCGGGGTGATGGAGAACTCGTGCAGGTCGCCTTTGTAGCCGTTGCCAGCCTTTACCCGGCGCACCTCGCGGTAGGAGGAGTCGAAGATCACGTACTCCCCCTCGCCGTGGCCGGCGACGATACCGCCCTGCCACCAGGTGAGCACGGGCTCCCCGTTATAGGCCTGCACCTTGAAGTCCGTGGCGTACCTGTCCTTGGAAAACCACACGAGACGCCCTTCGTTGTCCAGGATCATGGGCCCGTCCTGCCCCTCGCCCTTCTTGACGGCGACGAAGATGTACCCGGGGGCCACGCCGCCCGAGGCCGGTACGTTTACCGAGACGGTGGGCGGCTGGAGGTCGGGGCGCGAGCGAAAGCTCTGCGTCGTCCCCGACTGCCTTGAGGAGGCTATCGTCGAGATCCAATCCCCAGGCCGGCAGCCCGCCGCGCCCAACAGCACGGCGCCAACAACCCCGATAAATTCCCTTCGCGTGTGCCTAGACCTCAAGCTCTTCTATCTCCTGCCATCGAACCCGGAACCGGGCAAGCGTAATTCGTCTATGCCCCCAACGCAAGTAGGCCGCAACAGAGTTTTGGCGCCGAACGACGGCATTTTCTGGCCCAAGGCTGAAAGCCGACCGCTGAGGGCTGTAAGATATGATGCCATGGCCTGGGGTATTGGATGAGGGCGTTGCGGGCGGCGATCGTAACCCTTGCCTTGATGCTGTTTCTCGCCGCCGGCTGCGGCGCGGGCGACGGGGACCATAACGCTTCCGTGCGTTCGGGGGAGGCGGCAAGGGAGCGGTCCGCGGACGACAGGCCGAACATCGTTTTCGTGATGACCGACGATATGGAAGAGAGGATGCTGGCGCGGATGCCCGTCGTCCGCTCGCGCGTGATGGACGAGGGCGTCACCTTCGACAACGCCTTCGTAACCCAGTCTCTGTGCTGTCCCTCGCGGGCGACGGCCTTGCGGGGCCAGTACCCCCACAACCACCACATATCTACAAACGACGTGCCCGACGGCGGCGCGGTGCGCTTTCGCAGGCGCGGGCTCGACGAATCCACGTTCGCCACGTGGCTTCAGGACTCCGGTTATCACACCGGCCTGGTCGGCAAGTACCTAAACAACACCGAGAAGCGCTACATGCCCCCTGGATGGAACGAGTGGAACGGTATGGTCGGCATGGATTCGGACCACCTCATCAACGAGAACGGCCACCTCCACAGGTACTCGCAACAGACCCTCATGACCGAGGTGTACACAAAGAAATCCCTCGACTTCTTGCGGCGGGCGACCGACGAGGCCTCGGATCCCCCTTTCATGCTCTGGACCGGCACCTTCGCGCCCCACCTGCCGGCCGATCACGCCGAGCGCGACGACGACCTCTTCGAGGACACGCCGCTGCCTCAGCCCCCCAACTTCAACGAGGCCGACGTCTCGGACAAACCGGAGTGGGTCCGCGACACGCCCAGGTTGGGACAGGGCCGGATCCGGCACCTCAGGCGGCAACACCGCGACCGGTTGCGCTCGCTCAGGGACGTGGACGAGATGGTCGGCGACATCCTGGATCTGCTCGAGAACAGGGGCGAGCTTTCGAACACCTACGTGGTCTTCACCACGGACAACGGGCTGCAAACGGGCCAGCACCGGCTGACAAAGAAATCAACGCCCTACGAGGAGGCGGCCTCGGTGCCGCTCGTCGTCAGGGGACCTGGCGTCCCCGCGGGGGTGGTGCGAAACCAGCTGGTCATCAACAACGATTTCGCGCCAACCTTCGCCGACCTTGCCGACACGGGCGTCCCTGGCTTCGTCGACGGCCGGAGCTTCGCGCCGCTCCTGGAGAAAGACCCGCCGGCCGACTCCGACTGGCGAACGGCCATCCTGAACGAACAGGAGCAGAGGCAGAGGTTCCACATCCCCGACTACGAGGCCGTCAGAACCAGGACCCACGCCTACGTGCGGTGGAAGACCGGGGAGCGGGAGCTCTACGACCTGCAAAAAGATCCCTACGAGCTGGATAACATCGAAGACGAGGCCGACCCCATCACCCTCGCCCGTCTCAAGACGCGGATAAAGATGCTAAGTGTCTGCCGAGGTTCCGCGTGCAGGGCGACCGAAGGGCCGTGACCCGCCTCGGAGCGGTTGATAACCCCTCAATCCTTCTGGTAGCTTGACCCGATTGTCCCCCGATCCACAGTTTAGAGGAGGCCTTCGCGTGCGTCTCAGAGAAATCCCGGCCGTGTCCCTGATCCTTCCGCTCGTGCTCTCGCTCTTGCTGGCGGGGGTTCTGGCCGGCTGCAGCGGTGGCGACCAGTCGGCCGACCAGTCCGGCACAGGTCAGAAACAGGGGGGCAAGGCCGGGGGCGAAACCGCAAAACAGAAGCGACTTTCGGGGAAGATAGCCATCGGAACGGTAAGGGCCTACAAGGACGACAAAAGGAGGCTCTCCCTGCGTCCGGCGAACAAGAAACAGGGCGACAAACCCCTCGGTTTCAAGGTGAGGAAGAACGCCCAGGTCACGCTCGACGGAGAGAAGGCCGAGCTGGGAGATATAGTAGAGGGCCAACAGGCCCAGGTCAGGTACGTCGTAAAGAACGATGTCAACCGGGCCACCATCGTGCAACTGTTCTCCAGGCAACCTCCCTCTAAAGACAAAAACGAGAAGCAGCCCTCAGGCGGGAACGGGAAAAAACAACCCTCCGGGAACGACGAAAAGACCGGCTAGGAACGGCGCGCCGACGGTTCCTCCGGTATGAGAATCCTCCTGACGGGCGCCACGGGCCTCCTCGGGGGCGCGCTTCTGGAGCTGCTGCTGGCCGAAGGGTACGAGGTACGCTGCCTCGTCCGTCCGGACAGCCCCAACGCCTCGCGGCTCGACGGGGCGCGGGTGGAGGTCTTCCGCGGCGATGCCGGGGACGAGGGTAACCTCTACGGGGCGCTCGTCGGTGCCGATGCTCTCCTGCACGTCGCTGGCATCGAGCACGCTCTTGCCGTCGTCGAGGCGGCCCACCGGGCCGGCGTCGAAAGGCTGGTGGTGGTGGGGAGCACGAGCGCCCACTCGGCCTACGACTTCCGCTCCGGTCCCAAGCTGGAGATGGAGGGGGTGGTGCGCTCCAGCGGGCTCTCCTGGACGACAGTGCGCCCGACCATGATCTACGGCTCCGAGCGGGACAAGAACATCCACCGTCTGCTCCGCTTTCTGGACCGCTGGCCCGTCTTCCCGATGTTCGGCCCTGGCACGAACCTCTGGCAACCCGTCTACCACACGGACTGTGCGAAGGGCATCCTCGAAACCCTGAAGCGCCCCGAAACCGTCCACCGCAGCTACGACCTGCCTGGGGCGAGGGCCCTCATGTACAGGGATCTGGTGCAAACGGCAGCAGCGGCCCTCGGAAGAAGGCCGCGCATCGCCCGGATACCCATCGAACCCGTCCGCCGGGCCCTCGTCGTGGCCGAGAGGTTGCATCTCCCCTTGCCGATAGACTCTGGCCAGGTGACGAGGCTCAGGGAGGACAAAGCCTACCCCTACGAGGACGCGAGGCGGGATCTCGGCTACAGACCACGTCCCTTTCGCGAAGGCGTGGTGCTCGAGGTCGCCCGCCTGCGCGAGCTCGGGATGCTGCGTTCGTAGGTTGCTACACTGACGCCGCAAAGCAAGTGTGGAGAGCGTTTGGCTGGACCGAGACAGGATCTAGTGGGCACCGGGGTCGCCCTGTAGGATGCGGGCATCCAGATGATTGAGTTGGTCGCTGGTAGCGTGGCGTTCCTGGTTGCGGGGGCGCTCGTGCCTTTGCTCGTAAGGTTTGCCGTCGGACGGAATTTGCTCGACGTACCGAACCTGCGAAGCTCGCACGAGGTCCCGACCCCGAGGCTCGGGGGGGTGGCGATCTTCCTGGGCACGCTCGCGGGCGCGGCGCTCCTGAGGTCAGAGGGTATGGTGCCCCTGCTACTCGCGGCGGCGCTGGTCTGGGCCGTGGGGCTCGTTGACGACCTCTCCAGCCTCCACTTCGGCGTCAAAGCAGCTTTCCAGGCTCTCGCCGCCACCGGACTTTTGATCCTTTACCCCCCGACGATCCTCTCGGCCGCACCGGGGGTTTTCGGCATCCTGGTCTTCGTCGTCGCGGTACTCTGGATCGTGTCCCTCTGCAACGCCTTCAACTTTATGGACGGCATAGATGGTTTCACGGGGGGCGTGGCGCTCGTGAACGCGCTCTTTCTGGCGCCCCTCGTCGGCACGATGGGCGGTTTTTTTCCCGCGCTGATCGGCGCCACGGCGGGGTTTCTGGTCTGGAACATCAGCCCGGCATCTATCTTTGTCGGGGACTCCGGGGCCTACTTCCTCGGCTTCGGCCTCTCCGCGGCCGCCCTCTACGCACCGGCGCTCTCGGGCCAGCAATGGACACCTTTAGGCTTCCTGGCCTGCGCCGTCGTCTTCACCCCTTACCTCTTCGACACCGGGTACACCCTCGTCCGACGCCTCAAGAGCGGGGCCGGAAAGAACATCTTCCTGGCCCACAGGGAACACATCTACCAACGCATCACACCAACCACCCAGATGCACCGGCGCACCAGCAACCTCTACTACGGCCTGAACATCATCGCCGGCCTCGCCGCGCTCCTCATCATCCGGGGCGGTCCATCCTCCATAGCCGGCATCGCCCTCGCACTAGCCTGCTGCGCCCTGCTCTGGGCACTGCCCCGCCTGGTAGGCGAGCACGCCGCCTGACGGCGGCTTGTCAGCATGCTCGGGCTAGCGCCCTCGCTTGTCAGCACGCTACTCCCTTCGGGCTCCGCTTTCAGGAAGTCGTCTCGGAGCGTCGCTTTGAGCGTGAGCCCCGACCGCCTCGGGCGGCGGTTCGTCGTGCCCGGTCGGGCGAGGCCGTAGCTGGAAAAGCTGACAAGCCCGCGAAGCGGGCGTGCTGACAAGCGACCGTAGGGAGCGTGCCGACAAGCCGCGAAGCGGCGTGCTGACAAGCCGCCGCAGGCGGCGTGCTGCTAATATACAGGCTTATGTGGCTTTTGCAGAGCATGGGTCAGAGACTTCTTGCTATTTTGAACCGGTTGCAGATAGCATTCCATCGCTCGCCGCCCGCTTTCAGGCGCGGGGCGGCGATGCTCGTCGACGCGCTAATAGTCATCGAGTCGTTCGCGGTTGTGCTCATCGTCAGGATGACCGGTGACGCTCAAAATGCCCAAGGGCCACAATGGCCCTTCTTCTGGCCTTTCGCGCTGTTCTCGGCGCTGGCTTTCGTGCTGCTGTTGAACGAGAGCGGTGTGTACAGAAGCATCCTCAGATATACCGGTATATACCAGGGTGTGCAGGTGTTGAGCGCCACGGCCATAGCGGCCGGTGGGCTTTTTCTGGCGGTGTTCTGCGTGGGGCCGTACGGGTTCGGTATCACGGAGGCAAACGCCGTTCCGCTCTCGGTGCCGCTGGTCGGCTCGGTGCTCGCCTACGTGCAGCTCGTCGCCGTGCGGTTGTATCCGAGGGTTTTCTACGAGTTGTCTCTGAGGGAGGTTGGGCGCCGGACCCGGGTGGCCATCGTGGGCACGGGGGAGCCTGGCGTGGCGCTCGCCGGGCACATCTGGCGGACGGCAGCCGCCGAGACCCAGGTCGTGGGTTTCGTCAGCGATTCGCACGTGGAGGTCGGCAGGCGCGTGGAGAGCGCGCCGGTTCTCGGGGTCGTCGAGGACCTGCAAGACATCATCTCTCAGCACGGCGTCGACCAGGTCATCATAGCCAAACCGCAGGCCAGCAGGGAGGAGATGGATTGGATCTGGCGCACCTCCATCCGGGCTTCGGCCGAGGTGAAGGTGATGCCCGACCTGGGGGAGTTTCTGGCGGAGGGTGCCATCAAGTTGCGCGAGCTCCAGATCGAAGACCTCCTAGGGCGCGAGCCCGTAGACATCGACCTCGAAGCCCTCTCCGGCTACATAAACGGCAAGAGGGTGCTCGTGACCGGGGCCGGGGGCTCGATCGGCAAGGAGCTTTCGCGCCAGATCTCACGCCTTGGTCCGGCGAAGCTGGTCCTGCTCGACCGCGACGAGAGCGGCCTCTATTACCTGAACACGGAGCTCAGGCGCGAGGACTTCTTTGACGCCGAAGTCTCTGTCGGCGACGTAACCCACGCGGAGCGCGTCAGCTTCGTCTTCGAGACCTTCAGACCCCAGCTCGTGTTCCACGCTGCCGCTTACAAGCACGTGCCCATGATGGAGCTGCAGGCCACCGAGGCCGTTGTCAACAACGTCCTTGGGACCCTCAACGTCGCCCGCGCTGCCGGTGCCTACGGGACGAGCAAGTTCATCAACGTCTCTACCGACAAGGCCGTCAACCCCGTGAACGTGATGGGCGCTACCAAGCGCCTGGCCGAGATGGTCGTCAAAAACCTCTCCGCGGAGTACCCCGAGACCATCTACGCCTCG
>JBKPSF010000143.1:0-2793 GCA_046734875.1 Actinomycetota bacterium
CTGGGCCGAACGCACCCTCGCAGAAATCGAGACCTGGGACGACCTCATGCCCTCAGACGAGAAGAACGCAAGGGGCCTGGAAAAGATTCGCCAGCTTCCCGTCGACACCCCAGAAGAGGCACTCAAAGGCGAATCCGTACCGCCAAAGAGCCAAATTCGGTCCCGCTCCTGACAAAGGGTCTCCGGGGAAACAACGAACAACGAGATGCCGATAGCGCGCACGCTCTCGAGTGCGCGAATAGCCCAGCCTATGGCTGCAGCCTGGCGTGGCAGAACCGCCGCGGCACAGCATGGACCACGGCGTCGTCTGGATCACCTACCGCCCCGACCTGCCGCAGGAGCAACTCGAAACCCTGCGCCCCTACGGTAACGAAAACTACGTCATAGTCAGCCCATACCCAGGCCAGGACGCACCCGTAATCGCCACCTCCTGGAGGTCCAACTAAAAACGAAAAGCGCAGAAGATCCACGCCTCGAACACTTCGTAAACGACTTCAAGATCTCCGAGCTGGCCCCCCTCTCAGGCAACCGCTGTGCCTTGGGGGTGGGGAAATAGGGAGTAGGGGAGGGAGCCTCGCCGTCACCTATTACCTCCCGCAATGAACTCGGACGCCTCTTTCCGCTCCCGCTCGCCTGACGGTAGTGTGTCGGTCCGGACCTTCACCATCCCCTACTCCCCCGGAATGCCAGCGACGGCGGCCTCTATCTCCTCGTCGGAGTGCTCCAGGTTGACCAGTCCTCCGGCGAGGTACTGCTGGTAGGCCGAGAAGTCGAAGTGGCCGTGGCCGCAGAGGTTGAAGAGGATGGACTTCTCTTCTCCTGCCTCTTTCGCCTCGAGTGCCAAGTCTATGGTGGCTTTGATCGCGTGGGTCACCTCGGGCGCGGGCACGATGCCTTCCGTGCGGGCGAACGTAACCCCGGCCTCGAAGGTTGGGTTCTGGGCGTAGGCGCGGGCCTCGACGAGCCCCTCGTGCACGAGCGCCGAGACTATGGGGGAGTCGCCGTGGTAGCGTAGGCCCCCGGCGTGGATGCCGCTAGGCACGAACGAGTGCCCCAGGGTGTACATCTTCATCATCGGCGTCGTCCCAGCGGTGTCGCCGAAGTCGTAGGTGTAGCGGCCTTTGGTGAGCGTCGGGCACGAGGCCGGCTCGACGGCCACGATGCGGGTGTTCTTGCCATTTTTCAGGTTTTCCCGGATGAAGGGGAAGGCGACGCCGCCGAAGTTCGAACCCCCGCCCACGCAGCCGACGACCACGTCCGGATACTCGCCGGCAAGCTCCATTTGTTGTAACGCTTCCTGCCCGATCACCGTCTGGTGCAAGAGCACGTGGTTGAGGACGCTCCCGAGCGAGTACTTCGCGTCGTCGTTTCCAACCGCGTCCTCGATGGCCTCGCTGATAGCGATGCCTAGGGAGCCAGGCGAGTCGGGATGCTCCTGCAGGATGTTGCGGCCTGCCTGCGTGAGGTCCGTGGGGCTGGCGTGGACCTCCGCGCCGTAGGTCTCCATCATGATGCGCCTGTACGGCTTCTGGTCGTAGCTGACGCGGACCATGTAGACCGTGCAGTCGAGGCCCATAACGCCGCAGGCGAAGGCGAGGGACGAGCCCCACTGGCCCGCGCCGGTCTCGGTAGTCAGGCGCCTCACGCCTTCCTCGCGGTTGTAGTAGGCCTGCGGGACGGCGGTGTTCGGCTTGTGGCTGCCCGACGGGCTGACGCCCTCGTACTTGTAGTAGATGTGTGCCGGGGTGTCGAGCGCCTTCTCCAGGCGGCGGGCGCGGAAGAGCGGGGTCGGGCGCCAGAGGCTGTAGATCTCCCGCACCTCTTCGGGGATGGGCACGTACGAGTCCTGCGTCACCTCCTGCTCGATGATGGCCTGTGGGAAGATCGGGGCGAAAGCCTCGGGCCCCACGGGCTCCATCGTGGCCGGGTTGAGCGGTGGCTCGAGCTGGAAGGGCAAGTCGGGCACCAGGTTGTACCAGTTCTCGGGAATTGCCCTCTCGTCGAGGAGAAACTTGGTCCTCTGCATCTCGCACCTCCTGTCTGCCGGCTGTCAACTCGTCAGCTTACAGCTTTTTGCGGCACGGGGCTTCGAGGGTCGCTTACCTTCGACTACCTACGGCTAACGCAGCAGCACCACCGCGTCGCCGATGGGTCGTTCGCCGGTTGCGTCGGAGGGGCGGTTAACAAGCTCTGTGCCGAGGGTCATGGTGGTAGAGCCGCCGCCGTCCAGGTTGACGGCCTCCTCGGCCCCGAGCGCGTCCATGGTGGCAGCTTCCTCTTCGAAGCTTGCTCCGAGGCTGTAGCCGGGCCTGTGGCCGTCGACCGCGACGAGGAGCAGGTCGCCCCTGGACGTTATTCCCGCGATCGTGCGCGGGTTGCGCTTGATCCCGAAGCGGTAGTAGAACTCCGGGTCCTCCGGCCAGACGAACCCCTCAGCGTAAGCAGTTATGTCGGGAGAGCCGTTGCTTAGCAGACGCGGCCCGCCGTTGACGACACCCGTCTTCCCCACGAGGGTTGCGCCGTCCGCCGAGATCCTGATCTTCACGGCAACGGTCGCACCTGGTCGTGCGTGGGCACGCAGCCACTTTGCGCCGTCGCCCGTGCCGGAGAGGACGGAACCGTTTTCGGGTATGGCCCCGCCTCGCGACTTGCGCAGCTCGATGTCGCGGCCCGAAGCGTCGAGCACGGGGTCGGCTCCGTCGGCGGTCTCGGTGGTCGTGCCGAAGTGGGGGGTGAACAGGATCAACTCGGCCGGGTCCGTGAAGGTGAAGTCGTTCTTGGGGAGCTCGGTAG
>JBKPSF010000144.1:0-5272 GCA_046734875.1 Actinomycetota bacterium
GCACGGTTGGCGACCTTCGTTGCCGGGCCGGTGGCTATACCACTGGACCTCTACTTGGCTTACTCTTTGGAAGAGTAACGCATCAAACTTCTCGTAACGTACATGGATTCACCTCTTTGCAAGCTCTCAGCAAGTCAGCACTTCAGTTTGTCAGCTTTTTGTTCTTGCTGAAATGCTCAGTGCAACGTCCCATCGAATGTCCCAGTCAAAATGGTACAAAGATCGGGACACTCGCTCATGACAGTGGGACGCCAGTCGGCGTAAGCTAGCCATACAAGCCCCGACAGGTGGGGCAAGACTCGGGCGAAGCCTGAGGAAGAAGCGTAGCGTCATGGCCGTACCCACCGCAACAAGGCAACCCGCCCCCCATTCGGCGCCCAGGCGCCTGGTGGCCGGCCATCCGGTGGCAGCCTTCCTAGTCATGGTCTTCGTGGTCAGCTCCGCTGTCGCGCTGGTACCCGTACTCACGCGGCGTGACATCTTGCCGTACGATCTCGCCATCTACGATTCGCTGGCTCCGGTCTTCGGGGTGGCGCTGCCGGCCTTCCTGGTGGTTGCGGCCATGCATGGCAAATCAGGCGTGAGGGATCTGACGGGCCGGTGTCTCAGGTGGCGCGTCGGTGTCCGCTGGTACCTCTTCGCCTTCTTCGGCGTTCCCTTTGGGGTCCTGTTGTGCACCGGCGCGGTTTTTCGTCTCGCACTGCTCGACGTGCTGGTGGACAGGTGGTCTCTACTGTTCACAGAGGTGCTTCCGCAACTGGTGCTCCTGATCCTGTTCTTCATCGTCGCCGAGGAGGTCGGCTTTACGGGGTTCTTGCAGGCGAGGTGGCAGGAAAGGTACGGACCTTTGAAGGCAAGCGTCCTCGTCACTATCCCCTTTGCCATCTACCACCTCCCCTCCCTGATGGTCGAGAACGGGTTGGGCCTCGCCCGGCTTCATATCGCACTCGCGTTCCTTGGCATCCTCGCGGTGCTCCAGATGTTCGGCCGGATCGTCATCATGTGGCTCTACAACAACACCGGATACAGCGTGCTACTTGTGGGGCTCTTCCACTCCAGCTTCGACGCGACGACCGCGACGTTTGGCCGCACCTTCGTCGTACCCGGCAACTCCTTCCTCTCCGGATTCGCCATACCCAGCGCCGTGGTCGCCGTCATCGCCACGCTGATCGTCGTGTTTACCAGGGGCCGCCTCTCCTACAGGCCGGCTACCCTCGACAAAGGGAGAAGATCGTGAGCGATAGATCACTAGAACGGAGCGGGGCGGCGTGCGGGATCGTGTACGTGGTGCTGGCCTACATCGGGAGCGGCCTCGGCGTCCCCGGGTCCGCGGTCGGGACCACACTGGTGTTGGTCGGCTTCCTCGCCTTGCTGATCTTCCTATCAAGCGTGTGGAGTGCGATGCGCCGCGCCGAGGGTGGCAACGGGTGGCTTTCGGCCACCGCGTTCGGAGCGGGCTTGATGTGGATCACGCTCGACCTGGGAAGCGCAGCTCCACTTCTCGTCGCCCGGTACAGAGCCGGCGGGCTGGACCCACAACTTGCCGGATCCCTCCACGACATCGAAGAAGCGTCCTTCTTCCTCGGCTTCCTGCCGCTGGCCGTCCTGCTCGCGGCGTTCGCCATCGTCGCGATCCGGCCAGGCCCGCTGCCGGGATGGCTCGGTTGGGTGGGAGCGGCGTTGTCCGCGGCGTTTCTCGCCGGCGGACTGGTCGGAACCTTCGACCTTGCGTCCGAGTTGGCGCAAGCGCCGATGCTCGTGTATCCGATCTGGGTCATCGCAACGAGCGTCGTCCTGATCCGCCACGCTGGAGAGCCAGACCCGGTCGCAACGGAAGAAGCACCAACCGGGCATGCGGCGCCGGTCGGGCGATGATGCACGTGGATGTATCCAAGCGTATGAACCGTCTGACCACGATCGCGATCGTCGGCGTCGTGTTCTTCACCGCATCCGCCACACTGTTGCCACTTGTCTCGGAGTACAGCTTCGCGGGGGATTACATCAGCGAGCTCGCCATCGGCAGGTTCGGCTACGTCCAGACGGTCGCGTTCTTTACCCTCGGGCTCGGTGCTCTGGCCCTGAGCCTTGGCGTCCGAGAGGCGACGAGGGGCTCGTGGGGCTCGCGTGTAGGCGCCGTTCTGCTCGGCATCTTCGGCGTCAGCCTGCTCCTCGCGGGGATCTTCCCCACCGACGCCATAGACGCCGCAGGAAGAACGCATTCGCCGTCGACGGCGGGCTCCATTCACATCGTGGTGTCGTTGCTTGCCTTCGCGTCGGTCATATCCTGTATGTTCGTGCTCTCCAGGACCTTCAAGCGGGATGCACCGTGGCGGTCATTCTGGCCCTATTCCCTGGTGCTGGCGTTCACGGCGCTCATGACGTTCTTCCTGAACGGCGATGGCCGATGGACCGGGTTATACCAGCGGGCCTTCATCGGCACGATATTGCTGTGGCTGGTACTCGCGGCAATCTGGCTGCGTTCCATCGCTTCAGAGTCAGTGGAAAGCAAAGGAGTCACGGATGAAACGGGTAAGAGCGCTTCGTAGAGTCGAGAACACCGAGCTTCTCGTAGCCTTGGGACTCGTAGGCGCGGCCACTGCAGGGTTTGCCATCGCACGGCGGTTTGGTTCCGAGACCCCGGTGACACCTGACACGGCTGAGAGAGCGGGCACATCCAGGGCACTCATCGGACATGAGTTCAGCTTCATGGGGCACGTCTTCCACGTCCTCGAATCGAGCCGGGACACGGATGACGGGTCGCTGCGGCTCGACTACTCGGCCCCACCGCAGGCCAACGTCTCCGAGCACACCCATCACTTCCAGCAGGAGAGTTTCGAGGTCGTCTCGGGGAAGCTGGGCCTCCGCGTAGGAGGACAAGAGTTGATCCTGAAGCCGGGCCAGAGCGCCATAGGCCCGCCGAGAGTTCCCCACGCCTGGTGGAACCCCAGCGAAGAAGAAAGGTTGCGCTTCGTGGCGGGCATCCGTCCAGGGATCGAGGTCGAGACCATGTTCGAGACACTGCTCGGACTCATGCAGGAAGGAAAGACCATCGGGCCGTTACCAAAGAACCCGTTGCAGGCCGCGGTGCTGGCACGCGAGATCGCAAGCTGGGTGGTGCTCGGGCCGGTGGAGAAAGCGCTCCTCGCTCCCCTGTTCGCTCTCGCCTTCGTGGGCAAGTCACTCGGATACAGGGCACGCTAGCCGTAGTAAGGAGAGCGTCATGAAAAAGGGCAAATCGATTCGCTCGTGGTGGGGTCGGAACACATTGATGGCCCTGGTGATGTTTCTCATCATCGCTGGGGCCGCTCTGTATGCGGTCGTTAGCAGCGTCACGCTCTACGGCGCGGTCCCTGATCCCGTCCCCGCGTCGGCTCCGCCCACGCAGTTCTCTTCGGAGCGCGCGCTGGGGCACGTCCGGGCCATCGCAAAGGAGCCGCACCCTATGGGTTCCCCCGAAAACGCGGCGGTACGAGACTACCTTGTCAAAGAACTCAGAGCGATGGGCCTCGAACCCGAGGTGCAGAGAGCGACCGCGTCGCACTACTGGTTCCATAACGCGCTTCTCGCGGGTAGCCCGCAGAACGTGGTCGCCCGTCTCGAAGGCACGAACGACGGCGGCAAGGCCTTCGTGATCATGGCCCACTACGATACCGTTCAGGACGCTCCCGGGGCCAGCGACGACGGAGCGGGTGTGGCGACGATGCTCGAGACCTTGCGCGCCCTGAAGGCCGGGCCGCCCTTGAAGAACGATGTGATCTTCCTCTTCACCGAGGGCGAAGAACGCGGCTTGCTCGGCGCGCGCGCCTTCGTGGATAGCCACCGCTGGGCCAGGGATGTCGGGGTGGTGCTAAACCTCGAAACCAGGGGCAACACGGGTCCCGCGCTCGTGCCCGACACCAGCGACGAGGCCGGCTGGGCCATCCGGGAGTTCGCAAAAGCCGCCCCCTACCCCATGACGACCTCGGACAGCGTCGCCTTCTACGAGCGTTCCGGCGCCGACTCCGACCTGAGGGTCTTCTTCAACGCCGGGCTGACGGGCCTGCACGTTGCCTACACGGGAGGGCTCACGAACTACCACACCCCGCTGGATACCCCAGAGGCACTCGACGAGCGGAGTTTGCAGCACATGGGCTCCTACGCCCTCCCGCTTGCGCGCCATTTCGGTAACGTGAGCCTGGATCATACGAAAGCCCCCGATGAGGTCTATTTCAATCTCTCCAGGTTCCTGGTCCACTACCCCGAGACGTGGGCGATCCCCTTGATGACGCTCGTCGTCCTGGTCTTCGCAGGGGTTGTCGCCTTCGGGCTCAAGAGGAGACGATTGGCCCCCGGCGGCATCGCGCTGGGGTTCCTCGCGTTGCCCGGGAGCATGATCGTCGCCGCGCTCGTTGCCTATCTCGTCTGGACCCTGATCCTCACTCTCCACCCTGGCGGTATTTGGGCCCTGGAGTACGAGGCTACTCTCTTCTGGCTAGGTTTCGCCGGCCTGAGCGTCGCCATCACCGCCGCGCTCTACGCCGGCATCGGCAAAAAGATCCCGGTCGCCAACCTGGCCGTGGGGGCCCTGCTCTGGTGGCTGCTGTTGGCAGTGGCGACCGGCGTGTACTTTGCCCCCGGTAGCTACCTGTTTGCCTGGCCCTTGCTCTTCAGCAGCCTGGGGCTGGGCGCTATGTTCGCCCTCGAAGCGCGGGCGGCCGATTCCTGGAACGCCTTCGTCGCGCTCATGCTCAGCGTGGTTCCGGCGGTGATCCTCCCCGCGCTCGGCATCTACGGGATAACCCTTACCCAGGGCCTCTCGTCGTCGGCGGTGCCGGCGTTCGCCCTCGCGATCGCGCTGACGATGGGGCTGTTGATCCCCCACCTCGACCTCATCGCGAAACCCAACCGGTGGGCCTTGCCCGGCGCGGCCACCGCCCTCGGCCTGGGGTTCTTGCTGTTCGGCAGCCTCACGGCGGGCTTCGACGCGCGTCATCCCAGGCCGGACAGCATCCTCTACGCGCTAAACGCCGATAACCATAAAGCCATCTGGGAGAGCGGTGATGAGGCGCCGGACGCCTGGACCGCCCAGTTCCTCGGAGACGACGCCAAGAAGGGGTCCATGGCCGATTATCTCGGCTTGTCAGACTCGCTGCTCTACAGTAAAGCACCCGCGGTCGCCCTGGAAGCTCCGGACGTGGATCTCCTCGGCGACGACGCTCGCGGCGGGGTGCGGACGCTCCGGATGCGTGTCAGTGCGCCGGCGAAGGCAAACCTCCTCGTCGTGGGAACGGAG
>JBKPSF010000145.1:0-4640 GCA_046734875.1 Actinomycetota bacterium
CGAGCGTCCCGTTTCCCTCGCCGCTGGCGCTGTGCACCTTCGTTACTTCGATGCGCTCCTCCATCGTTAGCGGGGGCAAGATACCTGGCATCCGACGCGCGAGCATGGTCTTGCCGGAACCGGGCGGCCCGCTCATGACCACGTTGTGAGATCCAGCGGCGGCCACCTCCAGGGCGCGCTTTGCGTACCTCTGCCCCGCCACGTCAGCTAGATCTTCCGTACCGGCCCCCTCGTCCTCCTCCTCTGGCGCTGGTTCGGCGGGCACCATCCGCAGGCCGTCGCCCAGGAAGTCCGCAGCCTCCCTCAGCGTGCGCATCCCGTACACGTCCACGCCCCCTATCACCGCCGCCTCCGGCGCGTCCCGCTCTGGCAGCACGAGCCTCTGCAGGCCCTCCTTCCTGGCGCCCTCGGCCATGGAGAGTGCCCCCTTGATGCCCCTTACCCCGCCATCTAGCGAGAGCTCGCCCACCACGCCTGCCCGCTCCAACCCACCAGGAGCGAGCGCCCCCGAGGCTGCGAGGATGCCGAGCGCTATCGGCAAATCGAATGCGGGCCCCTCCTTCCTGAGGTTGGCGGGGGCGAGGTTGACGATGACGCGCTTGGTAGGGAACTTGAAGCCGCTGTTGGAGATCGCCACCCTCACCCTCTCCCGTGCCTCCTGAACCGCCGCATCAGGCAGCCCGACGATGGAAAACCCAGGCAATCCAGAGCTCACGTCCACCTCCACCTCCACCGGCAGCGCGTCGATCCCGAACAGGCTCAAGCTCCTCGCCCGGCACATGCTCATCTCAGCGATGGTCCTCGAATGCCACTGCCACATCCCCGTCTCAGCCTGGAGCGTTCTCTCTATATACGGCTCTCGTCGATAATACTATACTGTTGTATAAAATACTATACAACATCGGAAGCCGGGGCGTGTATGGCTCGCGAGCATGTGCTCTTCGCTCATCGGCGACTGGTTCTCTCACGCCATCCTCGCGCCTCCAAGAGCTCGTTTATGCGAGATCCTGCAAGCGAGCGTCCGAGAGATAGCCCATCTTCCACGCACTCCGGTGAACAGCGCTCCTCAGGAGAGTCCTAGCCATCCTCGGACCGTATCGAAGAAGGCCTCCGGTTCCTCGACGTGCGTAAAGTGGCCGCTGTTCTCGAAGACGACCAACTCCGAGTTCGGGATGCCCTCGTGCATAATCTTCGCTTGGGAGGGAGGACAGATGAAGTCGTCTTCTCCCACGACGATGAGCGTGGGCGCGGGGATCTCGCCCAGTCGGGGGGTGAGGTTCCAATCCTCCAGGATGGCATCGCCCGCCTCGCCGGCCTCTACGCTGATGACCGTCTTGCCCATCACGCGCTCGGCCAGATCCGCATCGTAGGTGTGGAAGTACAAAGGCTCTATCAGCTTCCACAGGCGCAAGGACTCGGCCTCGTCCTCCGCCGAAGCATCGAGCGCCTCAAGCTGCTCTTGGGTTGCTCCTTTGCGACGAGCGTTGGCCTCGATCTCTTCGGCGTAGTCGAGGGTGGGAGCGGTGTCGAGCAGGATGAGGTGGCTGAGGTGCTCGGGGTAGCGCAGGGCGTACTCCAAGGCGATAAATCCTCCGAAGGAGTAGCCAAGGACGGCGATCTCCTCGAAGCCCAGGTAATCGCGCAGGGCATCCGCGTCTGAGCACAACTTGCTGAAGGTGATGGTCTCGGAAGGTGGCCTGCCCGAGCGGCCGTTGCCGCGGTGGTCGTAGTAGACCAGGCGCATCACGTCGCCCAGAGAGTCGAGCCAGGGGTGAAGGGAGGTGTGGTCTCCTCCCAGGCCGCCGTGCATCACCAGGCAGGGCAACCCCTCGCCGACCTCCACGTAGTACAGCTCCGTGTCGTTGAGGTTTGCTACTGGCATCTGCTCTCCTCCTTCTCGACCCGCTTTCCCCGACGGGCTGCACAGCACCGCCAATAATGGCACCCAAGTAGGTTCGAGACCACCTTCGGAGACCTCCGTGCCTACGAACCTCGGAATACGGATCTTTCGCCCGCTGCGGCGAATTAGGGGTAACTTCCCCGATGTCCGGGCATCCTGTGCCACGGTCGGTTCACCGTAAGAGTCTAGCCGTCAACCTCGCCGCCGTTGAAGGAGGTGTCGAAGGCACCGAGGGTGGTGGGGTAGTCGGAGGAGAAGGTGCACCCCGTCACGTAGACCATCTCTACGCCAGCGATCATCCTGTCATCCAACAGCGGGTCTACAACTTCATTTGCCTGCTGGAGGGGAGCGACCCAGAGAAGTGGCAGGGTCCCTGGTCGACGAAGGGTACCTGCCGGAGAGCCGCGCCTTCCTCTGTCCGATGGAGTGGGCGCAGCTGAACCACGGCTGGTGGACGGTCCTCGAACCGCACTTCACCGGGGCATACAGGGAGCAGGGCACCGACGCCCAAAAGCAGGCCAGCGAGCAGCTCAAAGCTGAATACAAAGTCTTCGCGAAAGAGATGAAGAAGTTACGCGCCGGGCACTGAGCGCAGGCGAGGAGCCCGGCTCTATCCTACCCTTAGGAGTCCATCCACCTACACAGAGAAGGGTATCTAGAGCGTTGGGGCCGGAAGTTCTTGTCCTTGGACGGCGGGATGGGCTCTCCCGAGCAGTGGCAGCCGCGTACGGTCAAGCGTCCGGTACATCAGGAGGACACGCCTTTACGCAATCCGGGATTCGAACGGCAGGGGCTCGCTCACGCCCCTTACCGTTTGGTATAAGTGTTAGCGGTGATGGACGATCAAACGCCTACAGACGACAAGGAACGCTCCGAACACATTTCGCGGCTGAAGCGACGGCTTTGGTTCGCGTCCGTGCTCGTTTCGCTCGCGTGCGTGATGGTACTGGTCGGCGCTTGGGTTCGCGTGTACACCGCGCCGCCCGCGCCAGAGAGCCCACCGACACGGTGGTGAGCACCCCCGACGGAGTCGAACGTTACCTGGCGGCGTACTTCCCGGCCCGCGAGAACGGCGGCGAGGCGCCCGTCTTTATCACCACCGGCGTGTACATCGACTCCATGCAATTCAGGGGATCCTACGACGTGCAAGTGTCCGGGTACATCTGGCAACGCTACGCGAACGATCTGCCTCAAGGCATTCAAAAAGGCTTTGAAATGCCCGAAGCCAATTACTTGCGGTTCGAAGAGGTGGACCGGGCGCGGCAGGGCAACGAAGAACTGATCACCTGATCGTTCAAGGCGACGCTGCGCGAGCAATTCGATTACGACAGGTACCCGCTTGACCGCCAGCAGATTTGGCTCCTGTTGTGGCACCCTGACTTCAACCGCAACGTCTACCTCGCGCCCGACTTGGCAGCGTATACCTCACCCGGCGACCCTGATACGCTGCCCGGGCTACATAAGGGCGTCGTGCTCGAAGACTGGGACGTTCAACAGAGCTTCTTCAGTTATCGCGCCAACGCCTACAACACGAATTTCGGTGTCAAGGGCTACGATGAGGATAAGAAGCAGCCCGAACTGTACTACAACATCTCTATCAAACGGCACCTCTTGAGCACCCTGATCTCGCGGACCATCACACCGCTCGTGATCCTCATCCAGCTCTTCGTCCTCGTGGCGGTGATCGGACCGGATAGCGAACGGCTGGAGAAATTCGGCGTGCGCCCGGGCGGGGTCATTTTCACTTGCGCGGCGTTCTTTTTTGCCGTCCTCTTCGCGCAAAACTCGCTGCGTGGCGAGGTCCAAGCGAGCGGCTTGGTCTACCTGGAAAGCCTGTACATCCTCACGTACTTCGTCATCCTCGCCGTCGCCATCAACTCGGTGCTGCTGGTTGCGCAGCCGAACCTCAAACTGTTTCGCGACTACGACAACATGTGGGCCGAGGTCATATTATGGCCCGCGATCTTACTGACGCTGGTCGTCATCACGCTCGTGGCGCTCTTCTAACAGGAGAACACGAAGCCGGCGGAGCCGCCCGCCGCGGGTCAAGGAAGCCCGTCGGCTTCTACTGCATCCGAGGAGGGGACGACGAAGTGGCCCACGGTTGCTGGGCGAGCCCCTCGGCCCACTGCTCCGTCCGCACATCGTGCGCGGCTTCCCGCCGCGGCGGACGAGCTCCCCGACAAGCGCGCCACTCACTGACCCGATCGCTTGCCCCCGAAATGAGGGTGGCGCTCAATACCCGAACGGCCCGATTGCCTGGAGTACCGGCGCCTGGGCCGGCCTCCCGGCGTGCGCAAGGTGACGCTGAGGGCGATGGAGTGCGTGAGGCGCCTGCAGCGGAACCCAGGCCTTGGCGAGTTTCGGGTCCACGCCGCCCTCGCCCAGGTCGGCATCCACCTGAGCCCCCGCACCTGAGGCAGGATCCTGGCCCTGAACCGCGCGCTCTACGGCCTTAAGAAACCGAAAGGTCTCGTCAAGGAGAAGAGGGAGATGCCCTTCGCCGCCGCCAGGCGCCACCAGTATTGGACCGTCGACGTCCGCTACCTGAAGGGCCACAAGCTCGGCGGCAAGGCGTACGTGATCTCCGTATTGGACAATCACTCGAGGGCCATCCTCGCAAGCGCCGTGACGCTCGCCCAGGACATGAACGCGCCTACCTCTCCGTGCTGCATGCCGCCGTAGAACGCCCCGGCTCCCCCGAGACTATCGTCACCGACGGAGGGGGCATCTTCAAGTC
>JBKPSF010000146.1:0-4313 GCA_046734875.1 Actinomycetota bacterium
GGGCAACGTTATCCACCTCTACGAGCGGGAGTGCTCCATGCAGCGCCGCAGGCAGAAGGTTCTGGAAGAAGCGCCCTCGCCTGGCATCAGCAACGAAGTCCGCGAGAGGATGTGCGACGCCGCCGTCAGGCTGGCGCGGGAGGCAGGGTATGCCAACGCCGGGACGGTGGAGTTTCTGGTCGAAGGAAACGACTTCTACTTCATGGAGATGAACACCAGGATACAGGTCGAGCACCCGGTAACGGAGATGCTCACCGGTGTTGACCTGGTTAAAGAGCAAATCCTGGTGGCGTCGGGCGAGACGTTGAGCCTGAAGCAGGAAAACGTACCGTTCGTCGGGCACGCGATGGAGTTCCGCATCAACGCGGAGGACCCTGACCAGGACTTCATGCCCTCACCCGGCGAGATAACGTCTCTGGAGGTGCCCGGTGGCCCTGGCATCCGGGTAGATTCGGCAATCTACCAGGGATATACGATCCCACCGTTCTACGACTCGATGGTCGGCAAGCTCGTCGTCTGGGGCCTGGGCCGGGAGGAGGCGATCAACCGCTCGGGCCGCGCGCTTCGCGAATACCGCCTGGAAGGTATCAAGACCACGATCCCACTCCACCTGCGGCTCCTCGAAGATGACGCCTTCCGTTCCGGCGAGTACCACACAGGCTATCTGGAGGAGCTGCTTGGCGAGAAGGGCTAGAGATCATGTCAGGCGAATCGCGAGGCCGCGAAAGGCGCCCAACCATCGTCCCTCGGCATCCATGATCCATTAGGCACCAGCATGGCGCAACGACTCTTCGGACACGTGCCCTAGCGTGGCCGCAGTTTTGTAACGTTTGTTATTTAGCGTCTGCCGCGGCTTCCACGTCCGTGATAAGAATGCGTCCTCTTGAGCCTGTGCCCTTTAGCTCGGAGAGATCGATACCCAGTTCCCCGGCCCGCCGCTCGGCCGCTTCCGTAACCTCGGGTCTCTCTCCACTGTCGCGTGAGCTGGCTTCCTGTTCGCCGGAATTTGTATCTTGAACGGGTAGCCGCTTTTCGATGAGGTTGCGGAGTTCTTTGTGGGCCGCGGCCTGATCCTCGCGTGTCTGCTCTATCGCTTCGGCGAGCTTATCGTTCCGTTTCTTTAGCCTGGCCACGTCTTTCTGCAGGCTCTTTAGTGCTTTGTCCTTTTTCTTGGCCATCGTCGTTACCGCCTGTCGTCTAGTGGCACGGCTACTGCACGCTTGGTAGATGGTCTGGCCGGGAGCTCTCGAACGTTTCGAGGTCTTCTTCGTGCGTGAGTGTGAGGCTAATGTCGTCGAGGCCCTGCATGATGCGCTGGCGGGTGAAGTCGTCCATCTCGAAGGTCTCGTGGACGTTGGGGGCCGTGACGGTGAGCTCGTCCATTTCTATTGTGATGACGGTTTCGGGGTCTTCCCTGACAGCTTCCAACAGGTCCTCGACCGTCTCTTGGGGCAGGTCGATTGCGAGGAGACCGTTCTTGGTCGAGTTGTTCTTGAAGATGTCGGCGAAGGAAGGGGCTATCACCGCGTCGAAGCCGTGATCTTTTATCGCCCAGACCGCGTGCTCGCGGCTGGAACCGGAACCGAAGTTCTCGCCCGCGATCAGGATGACGGCGTCTTTGTGCTCTTCCCTGTGCATGATGAAGTCCTCGTCCTCACGCCAGCTGGAGAACAGGAACTGCCCGAAGCCGGTGCGCTCGATACGCTTGAGGGCGTCGCTTGGCACGATCTGGTCGGTGTCCACGTCCGAGTACCCGAGCGGAAGCGCCGTCCCTGATACACGCTCGACAGGCTCCATCTATCCCACCTCCAGAGGTACACCAAGCTCACTTGGCGAGGCGAACCTGCCCATCACAGCCGTAGCGGCGGCCACTACGGGACTAACGAGGTGAGTCCTGCCGCCCTTGCCCTGGCGTCCCTCGAAGTTGCGGTTGCTGGTCGAGGCGCACCGCTCGCCTGGCTGCAATATGTCCGGGTTCATGCCGAGGCACATCGAACAGCCCGCGTTGCGCCAGTCGAAGCCGGCCTCGGTGAAGATCTCAGCCAGACCCTCCTCCTCGGCCTGCTTCTTGACGCGCATCGAACCAGGCACGACCATCGCCCGTATACCTTCCTTGACCTTGTGGCCTTCGAGAACGCTGGCGGCGGCGCGCAGGTCCTCTATGCGGGCGTTGGTGCAAGAACCAAGGAAGACGGTGTCCACTTCTATGTCGCGGATCGCTGTCCCAGGCTCGAGCGCCATGTACTTGAGCGCCCTCTCGTGGCCCTCGTTCTCGGGCTCAGGTACCTCGCCGTCGAGCGGCACGGTCTGGGCCGGGGTCGTGCCCCACGAGACGTAAGGAACCAGGTCCTCCGCCTGTATGACGACCTCTTTGTCGAACTCGGCGCCCTCGTCGGTGCGAAGTTTCTTCCACTCCTCGACCGCGGCGTCCCACTGCTCGCCCTTCGGGGCAAACTCTCGCCCCTCCAGATATTCGAAGGTCGTCTCATCGGGGGCTACGAGGCCGGCCCTTGCGCCGCCCTCGATAGACATGTTGCACACGGTCATGCGGCCTTCCATAGTGAGTTGCCTTACGGCCTCGCCGCGGTATTCGATCACATGCCCCACCCCGCCGCCGGTTCCGATGCGCTTGAGGATGCCGAGCATGAGGTCCTTGGCCGTAACGTCGGCCGGAAGCTCGCCCTCGACGGTGACGGCCATGGCCTTCGGGCGGTTCTGCGTGAGCGTCTGGGTGGCGAGGACGTGCTCGACCTCGCTCGTTCCGATACCAAAAGCCAGCGCGCCGAAAGCGCCGTGGGTGGCCGTGTGGGAGTCGCCGCACACGATCACGAGCCCAGGCTGCGTGAGCCCTGTCTCAGGCCCGATGATGTGAACGATACCCTGCCCGATGGAGCCCCACTCGTTCAACGTTATGCCAAACTCCTCGCAGTTGTTCCGCAAAGCCTCCATCTGCTTGGCGGAAACCTTGTCCTTGATGGGCATGCCAAACTCCGACGTCGGGACATTGTGGTCCATCGTCGCGAGCGTGAGATCCGGACGCCGTACCTCCCTACCTGCGAGCCTGAGACCCTCGAACGCCTGCGGGCTCGTTACTTCATGAACCAGGTGCAGGTCGACGTAGAGGAGGTCAGGCTCCGCCTCGGCGCTCCGCACGACGTGCTTCTCCCACACTTTCTCTACCAGCGTCTTCGGCTTATCCATTATCGTCCTTCCCGCCTTTGGAAATCTCATGTCCCTTTTTACCACCGTAGACCGCGAACCTGTGATCCTTGTATCTACAACCGACATCCTCAAAACCAGCCGCTCCGAGCCAGCCTAGCTGTGCACCCAACGTCACGTTCCTGTCGGCCCTCATGCGGAGGAGCGCGGCGGCCAGGTCTTGTTCCGAGACGCCCGCCTCGCGCACCTGCCGTAGCCACCAATCCCCCAGGTGCGCCTCCTCCTCAGGCGTATCTCCGGAGATCTGATCCGCGTTGACGAAATACCCGCCCACCGCGAGCGTCCGGCGCACTTTCTCGAACAGCACTTTCTTGTCACCGTGCGTAAGGTGGTGGACCGAAAGCGCCGACACGACGAGGTCGTAACCACATTCTTTCCGGGGCAGGGGTTTGCGGGCGTAGTCCATGGTCCGAAACTCGAAGCGGCCCGGTCCCCCCGCGAGGCGCCGGCGTGCCACCCTCAGCATCTCGACCGAGAGGTCGACGAGCGTCACCCGCGACCTCGGAAACCTCTCTGCGACCATCGCGCTAAGGAGCCCAGTCCCTGCCCCGAGGTCGAGCACCCGAATCTCCTGTTCTTCTGTGAAAGGAATGCTCTCTACTACAGCCCCGTAGAAGCGGTCGAAGCCAGGAACGAGCTGCCTGCGTGCCCTGTCGTAATCTCGGGCCGCCTCGCCAAACAACGCCCCGACCGTCACGCCGCCCTCCTGGCCACGATGTTGAGTCGTACGTAGTCTAGGGCCGGCGCGCCCTCTATCGCGGCCACCCTCTCCGCGACCTCGGCCACGAAGGGATCACGCTTCTCCTCCGGCAACCTCTCCAGGTGCCCGCCGAGCACGACCACCCCGAGAAAGCGGGCGAGCTCATCCACCGAATCGAACGCTGCTACCTCGTCGTGCAGCCACGTCTCGACCTCCTCGAACCCCGCGGCTTCGAGGCGTCTCGCGGTCGTCTGCGGGTCAGCATAGTACTTGTCGTCTTCCCAACCCTCGAAGTAGCCACGGAAACGCTCTTGTCGCAGCGTCTCGCCAACCGCCTGTGTGACGCGGGAGATGTTGCCCTCGCCGCCGCACTGGGCGACGAGGCGGCCGTTGG
>JBKPSF010000147.1:0-9326 GCA_046734875.1 Actinomycetota bacterium
GCCGTCTACTTCGGGGGCGTCGCGACGATGCAGGTGGCCTTGCGTGCCCTCACGGGCCAGACGGAGCAACCGCAGCTTGCCGTGGTCGTCTCCACGCTCGTTATAGCGGCCCTGTTCAACCCCCTGAGAGGTCGCATCCAACGGTTCATCGACCGCCGCTTCTATCGCAGCAAGTACTACGCCAGGAAGACCCTAGAATCTTTCGCCGGCAAACTGCGCGACGAGACGGACCTGGAGACGCTGAACAGGGATCTCGCGGGGGTGATCGAAGAGACCCTCCAGCCCGCCCACGTCTCCCTGTGGTTGCGCCCCGACAGGCGCCCGAAGGACAGGCGGGCGAACCGGTAGCCCCGCACGCTGCTGTTCGGGCGCCGCGGGAAGACAACGCAACGGAGCGATTGCTACAATGATGCGGGATCGGCGTCTTGCTCCGAAGCGGAAGGCCGACCTCCCACGAGGCGTACGTCCGGACGACCGAACAGGGTATTTTGAGCACCGGCAGAACACGCGACGAGCCCCCGATCACCAACCTGCCCGCCCCGAGGAGCAGCTTCGTGGGCCGCGAGCGCGAGGTGGCCGAGATCGAGCGAGGGCTGGCCTCGACCCGGCTCCTCACCCTCACGGGCGCGGGCGGCTCGGGCAAGACCCGCCTCGCCCTGGAGGCGGCCAGAGACCTCGTCGATGCCTTCCCTGAGGGGGTGTGGCTCGTGGAGCTTGCTCCGCTCTCCGAAGGGGCGCTCGTGCCCAAGGAGGTGGCCCAGGCCCTCGGGGTATCGGAGCGTCCCGCCCAGCCGCTCGCCGAGACGCTGGCCGAGGTCTTGAGGGACAGGGAGCTGCTCCTTCTCGTCGACAACTGCGAGCACCTTTTGGAGGCCGTCGCGCACCTCGTGGACGCTCTGCTCGACTCTTGCCCGCGCCTTAGCATCCTTGCCACGAGCCGGGAGGCCATAGGGGTAGAAGGGGAGGCGAGGTGGCTCGTGCCCCCGCTCTCGGTGCCCGAGGATGGGTCCTCGACGGAGGAACTCGGAGGCTACGAGTCGGTGAGGCTTTTCGTCGAGCGAGCGAGGGGGCGGGATTCCTCCTTCTCATTGAGCCCACAGATTGCCCGCGCGGTGAGTGAGATCTGCGGCAGGCTAGAAGGCATACCGCTGGCCATAGAATTGGCCGCCGCCAGGGTGGGCACGCTCTCCCTGGAGCAGATCTCCGAGAGGCTCGGAAACTCCCTGGACCTCCTGACGCGCGGGGGCCGGACGGCGGAGCCGAGACAGCGGACGCTCAAGGGCGCCCTCGACTGGAGCCACGAGTTGCTTTCGGAGCCGGAGAAGATCTTGTTCCGAAGGCTCTCGGTCTTCGCGGGCGGCTGGACCTTGAAAACGGCGGAGACGGTGGCCTCCGGCGACGGGGTCGGGGAAGGCGAGATAGTGGACCTGCTCTCCGGTCTCGTGGAGAAATCCCTGGCGCTGGCCGAGGAGCACGAGGGAGGCGGGCTCCGCTATAGGATGCTCGAGCCGGTAAAGCAGTACGCCAGGGAGAAGCTCGAGGCTGCAGGCGAAGGCGAAGCGGTCCGGCGCCGGCACGCCGACTTCTTCCTCGCGCTGGCCGAGAGAGCCAGGCCGGAGTTGCGGGGGCCCGAGGACAAGAAGTCGCTCGAGCGGCTCGAAAGGGAGCACGACAACATGCGGGCGGCGCTCTCCTTCGCGCTGGAGACGGGCGATACCGGGCTGGCCTTGCGGCTGGCGGGGGCTCTCGGGACCTTCTGGCACATACACAGCCACTCCGAAGAAGGCAGAAAGTGGCTGGAGGCGGCGCTTGCAAGGGACGATGGAGCCTCGGTGGTCGCCAGAATCAAAGCCCTACAGGCGCTGTTCTGGTTGGCCCACGACCAGTGGGACCGCGATCGGGCGGAAACGATAGCCAGGGAGGCGGCGGAGCTGAGCGCCGAGGCAGAGATAGACAGTAGTCTTGCCGCCTCTTTGCGGATAATGTCGGCGGGACCGGCGTGGATGCGGGGAGATTATCGGCGGGGGAAAGTGCTCCTCGAAGAGAGCCTCGAGATCAGCCGCAAGGCCGGCGACAGGGTCATGATCGCGGAGGCGCTCATCCAGCTCGCGATCACGGCCTGGGGGATGGGAGACGTCGAGCGGGGGAAGGAGATCTACGAGGAGGGCGCAGCCCTGTGCCGGGAGGCAGGCTACGCCTTTCGTCTCCCCGATTTCTTGCTCAGCCTGGGATACCAGCTGCTCCTGGAAGGCGACTACGGGCGGGGGGCGGAGTTGAACGAGGAGGCCGCGGCCCTGTGCCGGGAGCACGGGTACGCGAGGAGCCTGAACCTGTCCCTGGACAACCTGGGGTGGGCGACGCTGCTCAGGGGCGACCACGAACGGGCCAGGCCCTTCTACGAGGAGAGCCTCGCGGTTAGCAAAGAGCTGGGCGACAGGGCTTGCGCCTCCGAGAGCCTCGACGGGCTGGCGTGCAGCGCCGGGGCCGCGGGGGAAACCGTAAGGGCGGCCACCCTCTTCGGGGCGGCCGAAGCCATGCGCGAGACGCTCAGCGAGGCGGTGCCGTTCCAGCTCAAGCCGGAGGAGATCGCCTGGCGCGAGCCTTACCGCCTCAGGGCCCGCTCGTTGCTGGGAGAGGAGGCATGGGAGGTGGCACTGGCACAGGGGCGGACCATGGGCTTGAGAGAAGCGATCGCGTACGCCCTCTCGCCCGAGGAGCCCCCCGCGACGACCCCGGAGCAGCCGCCCATCGCATCCGGGCCACCGGCCGGGCTCACGCCGCGGGAGGTCGAGGTACTGAAACTGGTCGCCACCGGGATGACCAACGCCCAGGTCGCCGAGAGGCTCTTCCTGAGCCCACGCACCGTCCAGAGGCACCTCAACTCCATCTACCACAAGATCGGGGTCGGCTCCCGGACCGCCGCCACCCGCTTCGCCCTGGAACACCACCTGGCCTGAGGCAAGCCGGCTGTGCCGGCTTGCCAGCACGCTACGGCCTTCGGCCTCCGCTTTCAGCATTTCAGCACGCTCGGCCCTTCGGGCCTCGCTTGTCGGCTTTCGGGCCTCGCTTGGGCATAACGGCCCATTCGTTCAGGTGTATCTTGAATGGGCGGTTTGGCCGATCTTCCGTTGGTACTCGGACGGCATAGTTGTGTGCGTAACGTCGGTTCGAGCGAAGGGAGAGAAGATGAACGAGGCGATCCGTACCCGCAACCCCTGGAAGACGGCGACCATGATGCTGCTCGCGGTGTTGGCCCTGCTGGTGATAGTGCTGGCATCCATGCTGCAGCCGGCCGTGACGACGGGCGTGGGCGGCCGTGCCGTGCCCTCCGGCGCCCATGCGACCAGTACCGGCAGTCCTGGCGTCGCCGAAGATCCCTACATCGAGCGCCACGCCGAAGTGGTTGCCACCTACCGTGGGGTCATCCCTGATGACCCAAGCGCCACGAGGGAAACCCTTATCGACCGCCACGCCGAGGTGGTCGCAAGGTATCACCAGAACAACCCCCACTAGTTGGTAGCGCCCAGGGAAGGGAGGTCGAGGGAGTCGGAGTAAGCGCCGGCTCCCTCGTCACGTTCTAGAAACGTCGCCTGCGACAGAAGGAGAACCCGATGAAGACGTCACTCGCCAACAGCCCGAACGAGCTGAGGAGCATCTGCGAGCTTCCCACGGGGTCGGCGCTTCCGCGGGCCGCCCGTTTCCTGTCAGACCTGGTCAAAGAACCGGCCTTTCTGGGCTCCCAGATCCTTCCCCTCCTCGAAGAGGCGAGGTACGCCGAAGGCTGGTACGTGGCCCGCCGCTACGACGCCCACGACGGAGCTTACTCGCTGCAGGTCTTCGTCTGGCCCGCCGGAACTGGGACCAACATCCACGACCACTCCTCCTGGGGAGCCTACGCCTGCGCCGTCGGATCGGTCCTCGAAGAGCGCTTCGACCGCACAGACGACGGATCACGCCCCGAGTACGCCCGCTTGCGCAAGGCCTGGCAACTCTCCTGGAGCCAGGAGGACGGGTCATCGACCGTGCTGCCAGCAGAAGGGGGCATCCACAGGGTCGGCAACCCCGGCGAGAGCCCTGCCATCTCGGTCCACCTCTACGGACCCCGCCTGGAGGATGTAGACGGCCGCGACTACGACCCCTCCCGCGACTACGTCTGCGACAGGATGGTGTGACGGGAGGGGCCGAAATCACGGCCACATCCAGGCACGAGGAGGTAGTGAACGATATGAGGAGCGTAGTCGAGGCGTTCAGGAACGCCCTGGTCACCAACCCGGACGGTAACAACGGGATCAACGCACGCCGCTACGTCTTCCACTACGCGCTGGCTATCCACGTGGACACCGTCAGGCCCCTCTACAGCTTCGGCGGCTTCTTCAGCCCCGTGGACAACCTTCCCACCCTCAACGTCGTCAAGGCGGGAAGCAGCGTCCCGGTTGGGTTCTCACTTGGCGGCGACTACGGACTCGACGTCCTCGTGTCTGACTCGCCGTGGTCGGGGAAGATACCCACCGACCCGACCGCCACGCTGGACAACATCGAGGAGACGGTGACCGCCGGCTCCAGCGGCCTCTCCTACGCCGGGGGACCGGCCACTATACCTACGGTTGGAAGACCAGCAGGAGCTGGGCTGGCACCAGCCGCCAGCTCGTGGTGAAGTTCAAGGACGGCACAAAGGGCGTGGCCAACTTCAGGTTCAAGTAGCGCCCAACGCTTGGGGCCGGGGTTCCTTCCCCTGCCCCCTCCGCCGTACATCAGGCGTGGACGGTCGCCCGCAGGAGGCCGTCCTTCAGCCTCCAGCTTCGAAGTCGCCTTGCCCGTTGTGGGCACCGAGCTGTCGTGTGAGCTCCTCGGGGTCCGCGGTGGGAGTTTGGCAGGAGTACCCTACGCAGACGTAGGCCGTCGCTTTGTTTTCGCGTGCGGTGCGGCCTTCGAGTAGTGGTATCAGGCCCCCCGCCTCGTCGTCGTCGGGGTCGCGGCCCGCGACTACCTTGTTTGGCAGGTAGGCGGAGAAGACGGTGTCCAGGAGGGCTCCCGTGTCCGCTGCTGCCTGGTCACCGACTATGGCGATCTCGCGTGGTTGTGCGGTCGCGAAGTCGAGGGCGCAGAGGAGACGGCCGAAGGCGCCGGGGATCTTCTCCATGCCTCCGGCCAGCTCCCCGAGGATGTCCTCCGCTCGCTGGCGGTAGTCGGCCCTGTCGAGGAAGAGGGAGAGCCCGAGGAGAACGTCGGTGGCCACCGAGGTGCCCGAGGGGGCGGCGTTGTCGTAGACGTCGCGCGGGCGGGTGACGAGCTCTTCGTGGTCGGCGGGGGTGTCAAAGAAGGCGCGCACCTCTTCGTCCCAGAAGAGCTCGGAGACGGCCTCCATCAAAGCGTCAGCCTCGACGAGCCAGCGCGCCTCGAAGGTGGCCTCGTAGAGGGCGATGAGCCCATGGGCGACCATCGCGTAGTCCTCGAGGTAGCCGTTGAACCTCGCCCTCCCGTCCTTGTAGGAGCGGTGGATGCGGCCGCCCTCCTTCATCTTCTCCACTATAAAGGTGGCGTTCCTCACGGCGGCCTCGAGGTAGTCCTCGCGCCCCGTGACGCGCGCGGCCAGGGCGAGGGAGCGGAGCATCAGGCCGTTCCAGGCGGCGAGGATCTTCTCGTCACGCCCGGGCCTGACGCGCCGTTCCCTGGCGACGAAGAGCTTGTTTCTTATCTCCGTGATTCGCTTGCGCAACCCCTCGGGCGAGAGCCCGAACTCTTCTGCGACGGCCTCCGGAGGGAGGGGTACGTGCAGTATGTTTTTCCCCTCGAAGTTGCCGCGCTGTGTCACGTCCCAGTAGCGCACCGCGAGGTCTGCTTCGTCCGGGTCGAGGAGGGTCTGCAACTCCCCAGGCGTCCAGACGTAGAACTTGCCCTCCACACCTTCTGAGTCGGCGTCCTCGGCGGAGTAGAATCCGCCCTCCTCGCTCGTCATGTCGCGCAGGACGTAGTCGAGCGTCTCCTCTGCGATGCGGCGGTAGAAGGCGTCTTTGGTGGCCTGGTAAGTCTCCAGGTAGAGGCGGGAGAGGAGGGCGTTGTCGTATAGCATCTTCTCGAAGTGCGGGACGAGCCAGTACGCGTCCACGGAGTAGCGGGCGAAGCCGCCGCCCAACTGGTCGTAGATGCCGCCGTTCGCCATCGAGCGCAGCGTCAGCTGTACGCCGTCGAGCGCGGAACGGTCGCCGGTTCGGTGGTGGTGGCGGAGCAAGACCTCCAGGTTCATGGCCTGGGGAAACTTGGGGGCGGCGCCGAAACCGCCGAAGCGCCGGTCCAACTGCGAGAGGAGGGCCGAGGCCGCGCGGTCCAGCAACTCCGCACCCGTAGCCTCGGCCTGCGGCATGGCGGCGGCGGTCGAGGCGCGGAGGAAGTCGCGGACGGAGGTGGCGCTTTGCAGGACCTCCTCGCGGCGGTTCTCGTAGGCTTCGGCGATGCCGAGGAGCAGTTGTTGGAAGGAGGGCATGCCGCGCGAGGGGACGGGCGGGAAGTAGGTGCCGCCGTAGAAGGGGGCCCCGTCGGGGGTGAGGAAGACCGTCATCGGCCAGCCACCGTGGCGGGTGAGGGCCTGGACGGCGGCCATGTAGATGGAGTCTATGTCCGGCCTCTCCTCGCGGTCCACCTTGATGTTCACGAAGTGCTCGTTCATCATGCGCGCGGTCTCCTCGTCCTCGAAGGACTCGCGCTCCATAACGTGGCACCAGTGGCAAGCGCTGTAGCCGACGGAGAGCAGAACGGGTTTGTCCTCCTCGCGCGCCCTCAGGAGCGCCTCCTCGCCCCACGGGTACCAGTCCACAGGATTTTCCTTGTGCTGGAGCAGGTAAGGGCTCGTCTCGTTCGCCAGCCTGTTGGCCATGCTATCTCCCCACGCCCCGCAGAGGGCTCGTCGTCGCGGACCCCTAACGTACCACAAGTTAGCTTGTCAGCACTTCAGCATTTCAGCATTTCAGGCTGGGTTTTTGGTGTTGTATTCGGGTTCTTACCCGTGGCGGGGGTTACCTATCTCGATGGGCGTGGGCATGTTTAGCCCACCGGTGTGCGGGTAGAGAAAATGTACGGATAGGGAACGCTAGTTAGGAGGCGGTTGTCGTGTGCTACTCCTATCGGGATCGCCAGGCGCAGGAAGAGGCCCGCAGGATGATGCGGGATAGGGAAGACCGCAAGCGTCGCGAAGAGCGGGCGAATAAGGACGAGAAGGGCAGCGCACCCGAGAAGGAACGCGAGCTTGTGAGGGCCTGAAGAAGGAAGGCCTTTCAAAATGCAAGGATGACGGGGCCTCGGACTGTGGTTCGGGGCCTTTGTCGTAAGGTTCGATGAGAGGAGAATCAGGATGGACGTTCGGGTATTGGAGGAGACGGCCCACGAGCTGGTGGCCCCGGGGAAGGGCATTCTCGCCGCGGACGAGAGCTTCGGGACCATAGGAAAGCGGTTTGAGGGTTTAGGCATTGAGTCGAGCGAGGACAGTCGCCGCGCCTACAGGGAGATGCTCTTTACTACGGAAGGCATCGGGGCGTTTCTCTCGGGTGTGATCCTCTTCGACGAGACCATCCGCCAGGAGACCTCGGACGGGACCCCGATGCCGCAGGTGCTCCAGAACGCCGGCATCATACCTGGCATCAAGGTGGACAAGAGCACGGTCGATCTACCACTCTCCGAAGGCGAGAAGTTCACCCAGGGCCTCGACGGCCTCGGCGAGAGGCTTGCCGAGTACAAGGAGCTAGGGGCGCGCTTCACCAAGTGGCGGGCGGTCATCACCATAGGGGAAGGCATCCCCACAGAGAGCTGCATAGACGCCAACGCCGAGGCGCTCGCGCTCTACGCCGCGTTCGCCCAGGAGTACGATCTCGTGCCCATAGTCGAGCCCGAGGTCCTAATCGACGGCGACCATTCCATCGAGCAGTGCTACGACGCCACGGACTTGATGCTGCACAGAACCTTCGAGGAGATCCACGACCACGGCGTCGAGCTCTCGGGGATGCTCCTCAAGCCGAACATGGTGATCTCCGGCAAGGACGCCCCGGATCAGGCGGGCGTCGAAGAGGTGGCGAGCGCCACGGTCGAATGCCTCCTCAGGAACGTGCCGGCGGCCGTGCCTGGCATCGTCTTCCTCTCCGGCGGCCAGACTGATCTGCAGGCGACGGCCCACCTGAACGCCATGAACTCCATGTACGAGGGCCTGCCGTGGGAGCTCTCCTTCTCCTACGCCAGGGCGCTACAGGGCCAGCCCATGCAGATCTGGGGCGGAGACACGGACAAGGTCGAAGCGGCCCAGAAGGCCTTCCGCCACAGGGCAAAGATGAACAGCGCCGCACGCGGAGGCGATTACTCGGAGGACATGGAGGACCAGGCCGCCTAAGCAGCACGCTCCGGCCCTTCGGGCCTACGCTTTCAGCACGCTCCCTACGGTCGCTTGTCAGCACGCTCGGGCTGGCGCCCTCGCTTGTCAGCACGCTTCGGCTTCGCCTCGCTTTCAGGAAGTCGTCTTGGGGCGTCGCTTCGAGCGTAGGACGAGACCGCCTCGGGCGGCGGCACGTCGAGCGCGGCAAAGCGAGGCCGTAGCTGCAAAAGCTGACAAGCCGCTGAGCGGAGCGAGACGGCGTGCTGACAAGCGTAGGCCGCAGGCCGGAGCGTGCTAGATTCGTTCTGCGCGTACTATGAGACGGTACTGGAACGTGGGGATCGGGGTGCACGTCTGCAGCGTCAGGAGGTCGCGGCCCTTTACCCTGCCCGTTACCCAGTCGTCTTTGGCTCCTACGACGAAGCTCTCCAGTACCCTGTAGTCGTACCTCTTGCCGTTTTCGCTGCGGAGGGTGACTTTCTCTCCGCCCGTTAGCTCGTTGAGACGGTAGAAGATGAGGTGGCTGCCCGTGCCTGGCCAGCCCAGGCGGTGGCCGGCCAGGTAGACGTTCCTCTCCGGGGTGTCGGACCAGGGCAGCGAGGTGTCTGGGAGGTGGATCACGCCGCTGTCGAGGGCGCTCCTCGAGGCCGAGTCGAGGACGGGGGCGTTCCTGATACCGAGTGAGGGGATTGTGAGGGCCATGATCGCGCCCGGCGGTAGATGGTAATGGCGGGCGTGGTTCGCCGGGTTGGCCTGCTCCCGTGCCCGCAAAAGTTGCCTGGTCACCGTTGGGGCCGTTGCCTTCCGTTGCAGGAGGCTGGGTATCCCCTCCCGACACAAGAGCAGATCGATTCCGCCAATCAGCCCCGCCGCTACCGTCTCCCACCGGACGCCATCATGTCCCTCACCATCCCCTCCCTCGGCCTCAGGAACGCCCCCGTAATGGACTCGGTAACGACGAGCGACCTGGACC
>JBKPSF010000148.1:0-12894 GCA_046734875.1 Actinomycetota bacterium
AGTCCTTCGTTCGGAAGGGTCGCCTTTCGACCGCGGGATCGTCGTCCCTTTCTGCTACCAGTCGAAGCTTTCCGGCATCGGGGAGACGGCCTTCCACGATGTGGTCTGGTACGCCCGCACATTCGAATACGCGCCTGGCGAGCGCCTCCTGCTCCACTTCGGCGCGGTGGGCTATCGGGCGACGGTCTGGGTGAACGGCGCGCAGGTGGCTTCCCACCCGACAACGTGGGCGCAGCCCCCCTTTACACGCCCGTGACGCAGAAGGTACCCGACCCCTCTGTAGGTCCCGCGGATTCCTCGTACGGCGACGAGTTCAGCGTCGGGAAACTGGACGACGCGTGGTCCTGGGTGCGTACGCCATCAGGTCGGCAGAGCAGGGGCATTTACGAATGGCCGACGCAGAGCGCCGACCTCTACGGGGACAGTAACGACGCCTCGGTGCTGGTGCGCGACGCGCCCGAGGGGAATTACACCGTCGAGACGAAGCTGTCCATCGACCTCGGCACCGACACGGATCGCAGCTTCCAGCAGGCGGGGCTCGTGGCTTATGCAAACGATGACCTGTACGCCAAGCTCACGCACGTGGCCGTCGGAACGGGTCGCCGCACCGAGTTTGCCAGAGAGGCTGACGGAGGCTACGGCGGGATGATGGTCGGGCCGCCGGCGGGCACCACCTGGCTCAGGCTCTCGCACCGCGTAGTCGATGACGAACAGGAGTACCGGACGGCCACCAGCAGGGATGGGGAACATTGGATCTGGGGCGGCGTCTGGACCTTCCCCGCCGACGCCGAGTTCCGCGTCGGGCTGGTCTCGATGGGCGGCTCGGGCGCCACGGCCAGGTTCGACTACTTCCGCGTGTACCGCCCCTAGTGGACCGTTTCTGGGAGAGGCCATACGGCCTGAAGTTCGCCGTAGGGATCGAAGACACCTTCGTCCCCCAGGCCTCTCCCGGCCTCCGGGCCCTGGACGAGTACGAGCTGACCGGCCACTACGAAGAGTGGCGCGAGGACCTCGACCTCGCGGCCTTCAGTGGAGCCTCCATGATCCGGTACGGTATCCCCTGGTACCGGGTGAACCCCGCCCCCGACAGATGGGACTGGGCCTGGATCGACCGCGTGCTCGAGCACCTCCTCTCCCTGGAACTCGTCCCGATAGTGGACCTTATGCACTACGGCTGCCCGCTCTGGCTGCGGGACGAGTTCGCCAACCCCGACTACCCACACCGCGTCGCCGAGTACGCCGCGCGCTTCGCCGAACGCTACCGCGCGACGGCGCGCTTCTACACACCCATGAACGAGCCTCTCCTGAACGCCATCTACTGCGGCGAGGACGGCCGCTGGCCCCCTGCTCTTACAGGTGATGAAGGCTTCACAACGATGGTGAAGCAACTGACCCGCGGCATAGTACAGACCCAGAGGGCAGCGGGGGACGCGGCAGACGACCCTGTCTTCGTCCATGTAGAGGCGACCTTCCGCTACAGGGGCGATCACGCCGAACGCATTCGCTTTCTGCGGCAGCGGTGCTGGCTGATCTTCGATCTCCTCTTGGGCCGCGTGCACGAAGACCACCCCCTCCACGATTATCTCGCAAAGAACGGGTTCACCGAAGACGATTTCGCGTATTTTCGGGAGCATCCGACGGAGCCTGACATCCTCGGCATCAACTACTATCCCCACATGAGCACGACGGAGTTTCTCTCCGACGGAGAGCGTCGCAGCGTGTGTAGCGGGACGGAGGGCATGGACGAGCTAGTCCGCGGCTTCCACGACCGCTACGGCAAGCCCATCTTCTGGACGGAGACGAGCGTGCCCGGGACGGTCGAAGAGAGGCTGCGTTGGCTGGGTGATTCCCTGGACCTGGTCCGCCGCCTGCGTTCGGAGGGATTGCCGCTCGTCGGCTACACGTGGTGGCCCCTCTATAGCCTGCTAGACTGGGCCTACCGCGAGGGAGAAGAGCCACCGGAGGCCTACCTGTGGCACATGGGAATGTACGATCTAGAGCCTGATGGCAATGGCAACTTCGTCAGGATCAAGACGCCCGTGGTAGGGGCGTTCCGGTCCGCGATCGGGAGGACGCTACAGCGTTGAACAAAGAGACCGAGCACAAAGACGACGGCCGCTACATAGTCTTCTACACCTTCGAGGACGAAGGGGAGTAAGATTGAACGAGCTCCGCTGGGATCCGACGTTGCGCGAGTGGGTCGCCTACGCCACCCGCCGTCAGGACCGCACTTTCTTGCCGCCGGCGGAGTATTGCCCCCTATGTCCCACGAAACCCGGCGGCTTCCCTACGGAGATAGAGCGCGAGCACTACGACATAGTCGTCTTCGAGAACAAGTTCCCTTCGTTCGCCCCCGACGTCGGGGTGCCCGACGAGCCCGGCAGCGATCTCACGCCGACCGCGCCGGGACGGGGTGTATGCGAGGTCGTGGTGTACTCGGACGACCACAACGCGACGCTCGCCAGCCTGAGCGAGCGTCGCATCGGGAACCTCATCGAGGTGTGGGCCGACCGCTACAGGGAGCTGGGCGCCCGCGAGAAGGTCGAGTACGTCTTTATCTTCGAGAACAAGGGCGAGCCTATAGGCGTCACGCTTCACCACCCGCACGGCCAGATCTACGCCTTCCCCTTCGTCCCCCCGCGTCCGGCAAAGGAACTACGGGCGGCAAAGGAGTACGGCGAACACAAAGGCGGTGCCTGTCTCCACTGCGACGTGCTCGCCCAGGAGACCGAAGACGGCCGCAGGGTGGTCGTGAAGGGCGAGCACTTCACGGCCTTTATCCCGTTCTACGCCCACTTCCCCTTCGAGGCGCACGTCTACGCCCGACGCTGCACGCCCTCTATAGCCGACCTCGACACCGAGGAGATCCAGGACCTCGCCTCCGTCCTGAAGCGCCTGCTCGCCGGTTTTGATGCCCTCTTCGGCTTTTCGCTCCCCTACATGATGGTCATGCACCAGGCCCCGACGGACGGCGAGGACCATGATGGCATCGCCCACTTCCACATCGAGTTCTACCCGCCGAACCGCACCGCGGACAAGCTCAAGTACCAGGCGGGTAGCGAGACGGGTGCCGGTGCGTTCATCATGGACGTGTTGCCGGAGCAGAGCGCCGAGACCCTGCGCGCCAAGATCGGAGGTCCATGAAAGTCCTCGTCACAGGGGGGGCGGGCTACATCGGGAGCGTGGTGGCCGCCCAGCTAGTCGAAGCCGGTCACGAGACGGTCGTGCTCGACGATCTCTCCAGGGGACACGCAGGGGCCATACCCGAAAGGGCACGGTTGGCCCAGGGGGACCTGCTCGACACGGCATTTGTACGCGAGACGCTCTCCGGGGGCTTCGACGGGGTTCTCCACTTCGCGGCGCTCTCCCTCGTTGGCCAGTCGATGGAGGAACCCGAGCTCTACTACCGCAACAACGTTTGCGGGACGCTCAATCTGCTTGAGGCAATGCGCGATTCTGGTGTAGCAAAGCTCGTCTTCTCGTCCACGGCGGCCGTGTATGGGGAGCCGGAGGAGGTCCCGATCCGCGAAACGGCCCCGGCGCTGCCGATCAACCCCTACGGAAGCTCCAAGCTCGCGGTGGACAGGCTGATAAGCGCCGTGGCCGGGGCCAGGGGGCTGGCTGCGACGAGCCTGCGCTACTTCAACGTCGCGGGGGCGGGAGGGCACTTCGGGGAGGACCACCATCCCGAGACGCACCTGATCCCCCTCGTTCTCAGGGCCGCTTCCGAAAACTCGTCCGTCAAGATCTTCGGCACCGACTACCCGACGCGAGACGGCACGGCCGTGCGCGACTATATCCACGTCGAGGACCTCGGCCGCGCCCACCTGCTCGCGCTGGAAGCAGCCGAAGCAGGGGAGCACTGCGTCTACAACCTGGGCAACGGTGCCGGTTTCTCGGTCAGGGAAGTCGTGGAGGCGGCGCGCCGAGTCACAGGCAAGGAGATAGAGGCGGTCGAATCACCGCGGAGGCCAGGGGACCCGCCCGCGCTCGTGGCCTCCAGTGACAACATCCGGGCCGATCTCGGTTGGAAGCCCCAGAAGCCGGAGCTCGAAGCCATGATCTCCGACGCCTGGGCCTGGATGCAGGACCACCCGGAAGGCTACGCCGAGTAGGAGCCCGATTTGCGAGAGACCGAACAGAGGGCACGAGAGGCTTACACAAAACAGTTCGAAGGGGAGCCGGATCTCATAGCCAGCGCCCCCGGCCGCATAAACCTGATAGGCGAGCACACGGACTACAACGCCGGCTTCGTCCTCCCCTGCGCCATCGATCGCCGCATCGCGGTCGCGATGGGAACCGGCGGTGGGGGCGGGTTGGGCGGGTTTGAAACCCGCCCCTACGGTCGAACCCGCTTCTATTCCGCCGACTTTGATGAGATGCGCGGGGTGGGGGAGAAGGACGATTCGTGGGCTGACTACCCGCGCGGCGTCGCCTGGGCGATGGGAGAGGTCGGGCATGAGATCGAGGCATTCGAGGCCGCCTTCGCCGGTGACGTGCCGCTCGGCTCCGGGCTCTCCTCGTCGGCCGCCATCGAGGCCGCGACGGCGCTAGCCCTCGACGCGCTTTTCGGGCTCGGTATCGGTCGCAAAGACCTCGCCGTCCTCTGCCAGAGGGCCGAAAACAACTTTGTGGGTGTGGCCAGCGGTATCATGGACCAGTACGCGTCCCTGCTTTGCGAAGCGGGTGCCGCCCTACTGGTGGACTGCCGCTCGCTGGAAGCTAAGAGCGTCCCACTCGACCTCGCCTCCGCCGGCCTCACCCTCGTCGTATGCGACACCCGCGTCGAGCGCGGCCTCGCTGACACAGGCTACAACGACCGCAGGGCGACATGCGAACGCGCCTCCCGCGAGCTCGGCCTCGAAGAACTCCGCGACGCAACCGAATCGGATCTCGACCGCCTCTCCGGCGGGGAGCTAAGGCGCGCACGCCACGTCGTCTCCGAAAACGCCCGCGTCTTGGAAGCCGTCGAGGCCCTCAAGAACGATGACTTCGACGAGTTCGGGCGCCTGATGTACGCCTCGCACGCCTCGCTGCGCGACGACTACGAAGTCTCGACCCCCGAGCTGGACGCCTTCGTCGAAACCGCCAGGGAGCACAGCGCCACAGGAGCCCGCCTCACCGGCGCCGGCTTCGGCGGATGCGCCATCGCCCTCGTACCAGAAGCCCACACCGACGAGATCACCAAAGCCTGCGAACAAGCATTCGCCGAAGCCGACTTCGAAGAGCCAGCCTTCTACCAGTTCATCCCCGCAGCAGGAGCGGAACTTGCCAAACAATCAAGCTGAAATGCTGAAAGCCGCGAAGCGGCGTGCTGAAATGCTGACAAGCGAGCGGAGCGAGCGTGCTGACAAGCGGAGGCGAAGCCGGAGCGTGCTGACATGAGCCGGGAAGCCAGAAACGACAATTTGCGACGTCTTATGGAAAATCGCGGCGTTGGTGCGCTGCTCCTGAGCCATCCGGCGAACTTCGCCTGGTACACGGGCGGCGCCGACAACAGGGTGGACCGTGGTATTCCTGTTGGGGTGGCAAGCGTCTTGTTGACCGCCGACGAGGCCTACATCCTGACCGATAACATCGAAGCGACCAGGATGCGCGAGGAGCAGACGCTGGGGATGGCGGTGGTCGAACACCCCTGGCACGAAGGCCCAGGCTCGCTCCTGCGGGAGCTGGCCGGCGGCACCGACGTGGGGACGGACGGCCCTTCCGAACACGGTCGAGACCTTTCGGACGGGATAGCGCCCCTCCGCTACGTCCTCGACGGGGAGGCGATCGAAGCCTACAGGCTGCTTGGCGCGGATACGGTCCTCGCGATGTCCGAAGTGGCCGACTCCCTCTCACCCGAAACGGACGAGCTCGAGGCCGCTGCGGACCTCTCTGCAGCCTGTTTGAAACGTGGTATGAACACCCCAGTGCTCCTTGCCGCGTCCCGCGAGCGGCTCGCGCGATACCGGCATCCCATCCCGCACGGCGGCATTTTGGGAAGGCAGGCCATGCTCGTCGCCTGCGCGGAGCGTGGCGGCCTCTTCGCCAACCTCACGCGGATGGTCTACCTCGACGACCCCGACCCTGAGACGGTCCGTCGCCAGGAAGCCTGTGAGGAGATCCTACGCCGCATGAGGGAGGAAGCCACCCGCGAGGGCCGCACCCTGGCCCAAACTTTCGAAGGCTGCCGCCGCTTCTACGCAGAGGCTGGCTTCCCCGAAGGCTGGCAGTATCATCACCAGGGAGGCATGACCGGCTACGCCTCGCGAGAGATCATCGCGAACCCTTCTACCCAACAGGAGATAAGAGAAGGCCAGGCCTTCGCGTGGAACCCTTCCCTCGAAGGCGCCAAAGCCGAGGAAACCTTCGTGCTCGGCTTGAACGGTCCCGAGATCCTGACGTGAAGCACGGCGCTTCGCGCCTTGTCAGCACGGCGCTTCGCGCCTTGTCAGCACGGCGCTTCGCGCCTTGTCAGCACGGCGCTTCGCGCCTTGTCAGCATGCTCGGCTGCGCCTCGCTTGTCAGCACGCTGCGCCCTTCGGGCTCCGCTTTCAGGAAGTCGTCTCGTAGCGGGGCGGCAAGCGTGGGAGCCGACCGCCTCGGACAGCGGTGCGTCGAGCGCGACCGGGCGAGGCCGACGCCGCAAGAAAGCTGACAAGCCGCCAAGCGGAGCGAGGCGGCGTGCTGACAAGCGAGCGGAGCGAGCGTGCTGACAAGCCTGCGCAGCAGGCGTGCTGACAAGCGGAGCCCGAAGGGCGCAGCGTGCTGTTTAGGGTAAGCATCCTCCGGGTAACATAACTATGCAAGCAGATGGAAAGGATTACTACAGTGGCACACGAATTGCAGGGCAAGAAAGTCGCGATCCTTCTGGCGCCCGTAGGCTCGGAGCAGGTAGAGTTCACAGAGCCGAAAAAGGCCGTCGAGGACGCAGGTGCGACGGTAGATGTCGTGGGCATCCAGAGGGGCGACGCTCAGACCATGAACAGCGACGTCAACCCCGGGGAGACGTTCACGGTGGAAAAGACGTTCGCCGAGGTCTCCGCGGACGAGTACGACGGCCTGATCGTACCCGGCGGCACCGTCGGCTCAGATAACCTGCGCGCCGACAAGGACGCCGTGAACTTTATCCACGCCTTCTTCGAGCAGGCTAAGCCCGTCGGCGTTATTTGCCACGGTCCCTGGACGCTGGTCGAAGCCGGCGTCGTGAGCGACAGGACCCTCACCTCCTACCCCACCCTCCAGACCGACATCCTCAACGCTGGCGGCAACTGGGTTGACGAGGAAGTCGTCACCGACCAGGGCCTCGTCACGAGCCGTAACCCCGACGACCTCGAAGCGTTCTGCGCCAAGATCGTTGAGGAAATCGCCGAAGGCAAGCATGCTGAGCAGAGGAGCAGCGCGTAGGAGCATTTCAGCTAGTCAGCACTTCAGATTTCTCTAGCTGAAATGCTGAAGTCGCATCATATAGCCGGGCCCCATTTCGAATGGGACCCGGTTCTTTCTTACCTGAAGTGCTGAAATGCTGACAGGCTGGTTTACCCATCAGCGAGAGGGGTAAAAAGTCCGCTTGGAAACCTGTAATCGGCACGGGAGGATAGATGCCGCAACGGATAGATTCAAGCATAGAGGTAGGGGCTCCGGTCCAGCAGGTCTACGAATACTGGAGCACTCTGGAGAACCTTCCCAGGTTCATGAAGAACATCGAGGAGGTTCGGCAGACCGGTCCCGACACCACCCACTGGGTCGTAAAAGGGCCTCTGGGATACAGGGCTGAGTTCGACGCCAGGACTACCCAGAACAAGCCCAACGAGGCGATCGGGTGGAACTCCGCAAACGGCGACGTGCAGACCTCGGGGCAGGTTCGCTTCGAGGAAGTGGCGCCGGATCGCACGCGCGTCGAGGTCCAGATGAACTATTGGGACACGCCGGGAGGCGCGATCGGGGAGGCAGCCTCAAGGGTGACCTCCGGCCCGAAAGCCAACCTGGAGCAGGACCTCCGCAACTTCAGGGACATCATGGAGGGCACGGCGACCCCGGAAGAGGTCCAGCAGCGCCCCGCCGCCGCGGACGTCCACAGCGGCGCCATAGCGTTCCTCACCTCCGGCACCGGACTGCTGGTCCTCGGCGGAGGCCTCGTGTTCTGGCTCCTGCTCCGCAGGCGTCGCTCCCGCCGCAAGTCTCGTATCATTTTCGAGTTCTAGAGTTTGCGAGGCTACAGGCATCAGGTTGATCCTGTCCAAGACCCTGGACCTCCGCGCGGAGGTCCAGGCCCTTCATTTCCCGGAAAAGCGGGTCCTGTGATCGGGGCCCGCTCTCGATCCTGAAGCCTAAAGGGCGCTTTTCGCAAAGAGCCGTAACCTCGTCGGAGCGACCTAACTACTCCGCTTCCCCCGCGAAGCGCTCGTCGTAGAGGCGTATCGCGTGCCTGACTGCGTCCTTGGCCGCGTCCGGGTCAGAGAAGTCGCCGACTTTGACCTCTTTGCCTTCCAGCACCTTGTAGTCCTGGAAAAAGCGCCGGAGCTCGGCCAGCCGGTGCTCGGGCAGCTCGCCGTGGTGCTCGTAGACCCGGTATTCCGGGTCTTCCAGGTGGACGCAGATGATCTTCTCGTCGTTCTCGCCCTCGTCGACCATGTGCATCATGCCTATGGGACGCACCTTCAACAGGCTCAGAGGCTGGACCGGTTCCTGCATTAGGACCAGCACGTCGAGCGGGTCATCGTCGTCCCCCAGGGTTCTCGGGATAAAGCCGTAGTTGGCCGGGTAGATCACGGACGAGTACAGGATGCGGTCGACCTTCAAAAGCCCCGTCTCCTTGTCCAGCTCGTACTTGACCTTCGAGCCTTTGGGGATCTCGACTAGGGCCGTAAACTCGTCAGGGACCGCGTCTCCGATGTGGACGTCGTGCCAGGGATGGGCCATTTTGACGGCTCCTTTCGAGGGGAATCGCAGCGCGGGCGATTATACATGAGGGCTGTTAGCCAAGAGCTAAAGGCTAACAGCCCTATTCTCGGAACTGTTGCAGGATGGCCTGGTTGTCGTCTTCTTCGGGCACGAGCACCTGGGTGCCGTCGTCCAGGATGGTCGGGTGGCCCTGCAGCTCTGAGCTGGACATCGAGCCGTCCCTGCCGTGCAGTATGAGGGCCCTGGCGAGTGGGATCGCCTGCCAGATGCCGAGGTCCGTGTCGACGTTCTCGTTCGTGGTCTTGAGGATGCCAGGGAGCTTGGTAACCGTATTCCACCGGAACGCCTGCCGGCGCAGGGCGGACAGCAGCTTCTGCTGGTGGTCTATCCGGTCGAGGTCGGCCCTCGGCGTCCCCCTGTAGCGGGCGTAGAAGAGGGCCTTGCGCCCGCCGAGGCGCTGCACGCCCTCGCCCATGTGCCACTTTGCGGGGAACACGTCGTGTCCCACGTCCACCTTCACCCCGCCTATAACGTCGATGACCTCCCTGAAGCCCTCGAAGTCCACGATCACGTAGTTCTCCACGTCTACGCCCGTGATCCCCTCCATCACGCTCCGCGCCTCATCGATGCCCCCGTAGGCGTAGGCGGAGTTGATCTTGTTCCTGACTCCGGGTTCGAGCTCGACGTAGAGGTCGCGCGGAACGGAGAGCAACTTCACCTCCCCTGTGGCCGGCGTGACGCGGACGAGCATCATCGTGTCGGAGCGCGAGGACCCTGCCCCTTCCGGGCCGGTCCTCTTGTCGACGCCCAGCACGAGCACGTCGAGCGGCTCGCTCGACGTGTTCTGGGGCAGCTCGGATTCGTCCTTCCTCTGTTCCACTTTGGGAGCAGGTCCTTTCTCCTCCTTCGCGGGAGCTTGCGCCTTCTGCGGTTCCTGGTTGCGGGAAGCGACCGGCTCTTGTTTTCTCACGTTCACTGTCGCACGGGTCTTCTCGGCCGACAACGGGTCGGGTTCCTCCGAAACGTTCGACGTTGTCTGGAAGACGGCGGGCTTCACGCTAGGGGGCTCGACGCTGCCGTCCTGGACGAAGGCGGCGGCCTGCGTCCCCACGGCGAAAAACAACACGCCAAGGATGGTCACGGCGAAAAACCTTCTCCTACGGTAGCGCGCACGCCTACGCCGGAAAAGTTCCGCCCTCGATGGTCTCTTCCTGGTCTGCACAGCCCCCTACTATCTCCCGTGCGTGGCAAGCAAACGCCACCAACCCGAGGTCAGTGATCGTTACGGATTGTAAACATCTCCAGACGGCTCGTCCACAACCACAAGGTGTTGTGCCACGGCCGTTCTGACGCAACGAATCTCGCAAAGAATTCTCCGCACCGCCACCAAGGATTCCTTGCCGGCCCAAGCCCCGACAGGCGAAGCCCGAAAGGCCGAGCGTGCTGAAATGCTGACCAGCCAAAAAGTACCGGAGGTCGGGCTCGAACCGACACGGTGCTCTCGCACCACCGGATTTTGAGTCCTCGGAGCCACGTCCGGATACATCCTACTGCGTAGCAGTATGTGGCTTAGATAAAGGAGAAACACAGGATCAGGCCCAGCGTGTATCCTTCTGTGTTCGGCTGTGTTCTGACCTCTATTGCTGCCGCATTGCTGCCAAAGCTACTTCACCTGTTTTTGTTTCCAGCGGTGCCAGCGAGTCGTGCTGGCGCAACTCTCGCTGCAGTACTTCTGTTTACCAGAGCGCGGGATAAAGACTCGGCCACACCCTGGGCACTCTTCAATAGGAGCGCGGTCAGCCATGAACTGCGCGAGATGCACGTAAGCGGCCGACATCAAATCCGGGGGACTATTCAAGATGAGAAAGATGCCTGGTCCCTGAGGGTCGGTATCCAAGCCAACCGAGGATGTTATCCCCATGCGGCAATTCTGAAGCTTGTCCGAAATCAGCTCAGCCAAAAAAGTGCTTATGTCATCCATGAGATCCTGGTCTCCTGCATCCATGGGCGCATCTTCAAAAATGTCTGCGTACTTCACTAGAGTTCGCCGCAGTGGGGCCGCGCTTTCTTGGCGGATCGACTTTCTGAGGTCGGTAAGTAGCTCCAGCGTTAATGTCATTACCAGGGCCTCGTGGCGCCAAGCCTCCAGAGACTCTCGACACTCACCACCTCCGACTTCCGCATCTCCATGCCACAGCAAACCATTCCTTCTGACGAATGAGGATATTGCTTGTGTGTCGAGTTGGTTTCTGCCCCATGCAAGTTGGGCTAGCTCCAGAAATACAAGGTCTTTAGCCCGCTCGTGAATCCCGTACGTTTCCGCGCGATCCTCATCGAGAATAACCTCGTCGCCAACGATGCGGGCGGGTCCGCGCGCCCACTGCGGGTACTGCCTCCATTGGGCTATCCCGTGCCTGTTGATCTCGCGAATGTTGTCCACTTACTCCACTCCCTCTTCAAACAAACTACAAACCAACGCTGAAAACCGTCTCTCAGCGTTGACTGCCAACGCTTTAGCACCCATCCTACCGTTGGAGAACGGTCAAGTACAGAACGAGAGGCGTTTATGGAAACTAGAGGCCGCGAATGGCTGACAGTACCCCAAATAGCGCGAGACTTCCAGATTCCTCGTAGCCGATGCTACGAACTGATCCAGCGCGGCGAGCTGCCGGCGGTACGCATCGGGGAGCGGAGCATACGCGTGAACCGGCACGAGCTCGAGAGGTTTCTCCTGGAGACACGCCGAGTCGTGGCTGGCTGAAGGCGTCGCTTTACAGCTTTGAAGATGGTTGCCCCCGACTGTGAGTTCTACCCAGAGGATGAGACGGAGGTCAGGATGCTCTTCGATCCTCGGATTGCTGGTTCTGTGGACCTGATCCACCGCGAGCGTACGGTATGACAATAGCAGAGCGACATACAGGCGCTCAACATGGATCAGGTCATCCTGGTCATCCGGCCGAGCGTTGTCGTTCGGAGGTCGCCGTGAATCCGGTCGAGAACGTTCTCGACCGGCTGGAGGGTGTCGTCGCGTCGAACGGTTCTTGGAAGGCTCTGTGCCCTGCCCACGACGACACCGAGCTGAGCCTCTCGGTCTCCGAGGGCGACGATGGGTGCGTGCTCCTCAAGTGTTTCGCCGGCTGCGCGACCCCCGAGATAGTCGCGCGGATCGGCTTGGGCATGAGCGCACTCTTCGAGCGGCGAAACGGACAAAGAAAAAAGGTTGCGTCAACCCCCTCGAAAACGACCGCAACCGTGCAACCTGGAGAACTACGCCTCGGCCAAAGGGTTGCCCCTCGAGTACCTGAAAAAGCTAGATCTCTCCAACAGGAAGTACCACAGTAAGGCAGCGGTGCGGATACCATACTTCGCGGAGAACGGTGAAGAGGCTGCTGTCCGCTTCAGGATTGCGCTGGAGAAGTCTGAGGAGGGTGAAGATCGCTTCAGGTGGCGCACGGGCAGCAAGGGGTCCGCCGCCGCCGTCGCCAACCAGATCGCCAACACCCAGCTTCGCGCCGTGGAGGTAGAGCGCAGGGTACGTGAGCAGGATGAGCTGGAGATTCGCCTGGACAAGCTTGAGGGGCTGTTGGAGCGAGCTGAGGAGCGTAGCAGGTATGGCGGGCGGTAGAAGAAGGCACACCATCCGCAGCTACCAGCGGAGGATAGAAGGGGTGCTCTCCGAAGAACGCGACCTGCTAACGCGAGCCGGGGTTAACTGGCACGTTTACCAGCCCGAGTAGCCTGGTCTGGCCTCGCGTTGAGCTATATCATGGCATCGCTCAACGTGATGACTGACCAGGCCGCTACCCCGCGCGACACAAGGGCCAAAGCGCTCTCGCCGAACTGCTGATCGAATACGGACCGTAGCCGGCTACCCTCCCTGGCGGCCTCTTGAGGTCGTGTCGGGGCGCAGCCACAAGGAGACGTGGGCTGGCTGCATCGTCTCCCTCACCACTCCCACGAGATCGCCTCTCAACGCCTCGAGGTCTGTCTCGTCTCTCAGCTTCGTGG
>JBKPSF010000149.1:0-4621 GCA_046734875.1 Actinomycetota bacterium
CTTTGGTCACCCTTCATATGGTCCTTCTCATGCATCCCCTCCTTGGGGGATACTCCGCCCCTCAAGACCAACCAGAACAGATGAGGAGGCTTCCGTGCCTCCTGTTCCATAGCGGGAGCCGGTGGTACTGCACCACCAGCCTCCTACACCCTCAGTGTCCACGCACAAGCTTGATCTTGTGGTAAGAGAAGATGGATGAACCGCCAAGTCTGTATGGAAGATGTTTCCAGTAGTGGGCCGCATCCGCGTCCTCCTCCTCTAAGGACGGAGCATCGTATCCCCGACGTTGCCGTTCGACGACCCGGCTACCTCCCAGCAAGGAGGCACATAGGCTTTGCGCCCCCGCCTCACGGCGGGTTTGACCTTCTCGCAAGCGCACCACGGATGCGCTTGGCTTTAGTGACATGCCCAGTGCTTGCTACGAATGCACCATACAATGTATCCTAGCCCCATGCAATACGCCTCGAAGGCCTTATCCGCGGAGGGGGAATGCCTCCGTATTGCTTTGTGTCACGCCAAATCCTTCTTACGCCTGCCTTATTACCAAGGGGTGATGAATTCGCAGTGAATTTCGAGGTTCTTGGCTTCGTCGAATCTCCAAGCTGCATTTGGTCATCGCTCATGTGGTCCTTTTGGTAACACTCGGTAGCGCCGGGTGGGCATTGGAAGGGATGCTAGCCCGCGAGGTTGCTCCTTCCCGCGCGGCCAGTACACCCAGCTCTACGGCCCGAACGGCAGCCTGGGTGCGGTCCGAAACGCCAAGCTTCGAGACGACGCCGCGCAGGTGCTTCTTGACGGTGCTCACGCTGATGAGGAGGGCGCGAGCGATCTGTAGGTTCGTGCACCCTCGCGCCGTCAGCCGCAGCACCTCGATCTCGCGCGGCGTCAGCGACGAGGGTAGAGCCTCTCCTCGCGGGCGGCGCTCCCCAACAAGAACAGGACGAAAAGCCCTTCCCGGGACGACCTCTTGCGGGGAGGATGTCCCATTCTTGCTTTGCTCGTCCATGAGATCCAGGATCAGGCACCTGGCGACCTCCTGGTCGAGGGGGGACTCGCCATCCAGAGCAGCGCGGATGGCAGCGGTTATCCGTTCTGGAGATTCGCCCTTGAGGATGTAGCCCGCGGCCCCCGCCTTGATCGCCTCCGCCAGGTGGCTCGTCTCCTGGTGGGCCGTAATCATCAACACCACCGTTTGTGGCAGTTCGCGCTTTATGGCGTGGGTGGCCTCCAGCCCGTCCATCTTGGGCATCCTGACGTCCATGAGCACCAGGTCGGGCTCGAGGGTGCGGCTGAGCTCCAGGGCCTGATGGCCATCGGTGGCTTCGGCGACCACGTCGAAGGACTCCGAGCACTCCAGCACGGCCCGCAACGCGTAGCGAAATAGGGGATGGTCGTCGGCTACGATGACCCGAGACGGCAGTGCTACGGATGCATGCTGCCCGGCCATTCGTTCTCCTCCCTTGCTCGAGCCCTCACTACCAACAATTGGTTTGCTAGATGACCATCATGAACGGTGCCTCTTACCCGATCCTTACCCGAAAGCCTCGAGAGCCTAGGTAGAATTACTCATCTGGACGCGAATCATCAGTCGGTGTTAGGCTCACCTACACCTATGCCCGCTTGCCCAGGCAGCGACTTGCACCCGGGAAGCGACCCCAAGCTTGCGCAGTATGTTCGAGACATGGTTCCCGATCGTGCGCTCGGACAGGTGGAGATCCGAGGCTATCTGGCGGTTGGCGAGCCCCCGTGCCACCAATTCTGCCACCTCCCGCTCTCGACGAGTGAGGGGGTCCGTGACGGGAACGTCCGCTCTCCCGCCGGCTGGCGGGCTTTCTGGTGAGGGGGTGACTTCCTCGGAGAGGGCATAATCTACGGCCTCTTCGGCCGACATCGCCCTACCTTCCGCGAACGCCTCTTCCCACGCGTCCTCATCGCCGAGCAGGCTGCGTGCGGTGCTCACCCGGCCTTCGTAATCGTAGGCCTCGAGCTCCAAATGCGTCAGGGAAACGACGCCGATCTCCTCGCGTAAGCCCTCCGCCGCACCCCACAGCCGCGCCGCGCGAGCTGGCCGTGCTCGGGCGGCCGCTACCGCTGCCAAAAAGAAGATACCGTAAGCGAGGCAGAACTTGTCTTCCGAGCCTCGCAGCACGCGCAAGGACTCCTCGAGCAGCGTCGCCGCCAGCTCGTGATCTCCCCTTATCAGCTCGATGAACCCCAGGTCGATGTGGCACAAGGAGATACCCCGCGTGTCCCCCAGTTCTCGGTAAATGGCGAGGCTCTCCCTGGCCAGCGCACCAGATCGCTCGTAATCGCCCTCGGACAACGCGCTCAGTCCCAAAAAGGTGCTCAACCAGGCGAGCGTCGGGCGGTCCAGGGGCTCTCCCCGCAATACCTCGACTTCCTGACGTAACGCGGTTGCTCGCTCCCTGTCGCCAAGGTGTAGCGCCGCGAACCCCAGGTTGACGAGCGAGGTGGCGACGCCTTCTCTATCGTCCAGCTCCCTAAACAGCGCGAGGGCTTCCTCGAGCAGGGCGATCACTCTATCGTAATCGCCCTGAAAGAGTTCTATCCAACCAGCTTCATAGAGTGCTTTTGCCAGAGCGGGTTTGGGTACCGCCCCGCCCCTTGCGAGGCCCCTTTCCAACCACCCGAGCCCTTCGCCCGGGCCGTACACGCCCCAGAATCTGCCCAAAGCGCCCGCCAGCCTTAGCCCCAGCTCTGTGCGGTGTTCCCTCGGTTCCGTACCATCCGCCGGATCCAGCGCCCACGCTAGGGCGCCTCGCAGATTGGCGTGCTCCCTTTCGAGCCTCCTCAGCCACGCCTCCTGTCCTGCTCCGTTCAGCCCTGGCTCGGCACTTTCTGCTAGCGCGAGAAAGAACTCAGCATGCCGGCGCAGGACCACCTCGGCCTGCCCGCTCTCCTCCAGCTTCTCCCGCGCGTACTGCCTGACCGGCTCGAGTAATGCGTAGCGCGCCGACCCGTCTTCGGCGACCCCTACCGCAACAAGCGACTTGTCTACCAGCGTGCCCAGAAGATCCAGAACGGTTTCTCCCTCGCCACACGCTCCTACCGCCTCGGCCGCCTCCAGCGTCCAGCCTCCCGCGAAGGCCGAAAGCCGGCAGAACAGCCCCTGCTCCGGTCCAGAGAGGAGGTCGTAGCTCCAGTCGAGCGTCCCCCTGAGGGTCCGTTGCCTCGGCGTGGCGGTCCGCTCGCCGCCGGTCAGGAGTTCCAGGGAGTCCCCGAGCCTTTCGGAGATCTGGCCCACGGCCATGATTCCCACCCGCGCGGCGGCGAGCTCTATGGCCAGGGGCATACCGTCGAGCTGCTGGCAGATCTCCGCCACGGCGCCTGCGGTCTGCGCCGTCAGGGCGAAGGCACCGGTACGACGGAGGGCTCGTTCCACGAACAGTCGCGCCGACTCATAGACTCTAAGGGCTTCGAGGCTGTGCGAGCGCTCTGCGTTGGGCACGGACAGGGGCGGCACCGACCAGACGACCTCGCCAGCGACGTTCAACCGTTCTCGGCTGGTGGCAAGGATCCGCAGCTTCGGGCAGGCATCCAACAACCCGTCCACAAGGCCAGCGACGGCCCCGACGAGGTGCTCGCAGTTGTCCAGTACTATGAGCATCTTCTTGTCTCTCAAGGCCTCCGCCAGCGTGGCCGTGAGCGCGCGATCGGGCCGCTCGTGCACGCCAAGGCTCTCGGCCACCACTCGGGGCACCAGCGCTCCTTGTGTGAGGGCTGCCAGCTCCACGAGCCACACACCGTCGGGGTAAAGCCCGACCAGATCCCGAGCCACCTCCAAGGCGAGGCGCGTCTTACCCGAACCTCCCGCCCCCGCGAGGGTCAGGAGCCCGGTCATGGCCAAGATGCGCTTGACCTCGACCATCTCCCGCTCTCTACCTACGAAGCTGGTCCTCGGAGCGGGCAGGTTGTGCCTGGAACTCTCGGGGCCGTCCTCGCGCCGCCCCTCCCAGAGCGAGGCCGGCTCCGAGATGACGGGTTGCTGCCCCTCCGGCGGCGGGAACATGTATGCCGCTATTTCTTCTCGCAGGGCGCGGCTCGTGGCACCAGGCTTTGCGCCGAGTTTCCGAGAGAGGACCTCCTCTAGACGCTCGTACTGGCGTAAAGCGTCCGCCCGACGCCCACGGAGGGCGTGCAGGCGCATCAGCCCTACGTGTGCCTCCTCATGTGCGGGGTCCTCCGCCAGTACCTCCAAGAGCGTCTCGGCCGCACCATCATGGTCCTCTCGCTCCTCCCGAAGATGCGCCAGACTGAGCAGGAGCGAGATGTGAATCTCCCCGAGCCTTCGTCTGTGTTCTTCGGTCCACTCCTCGTAGCGGTCTTCCGGTAGCAACTCACCGGCGTACAAGTCGATGGCCGCTCCGTATGCCGCCGGTTCCCGGGAGTACCGAGCGGCTTCCGCGGCTTGTTCGAAGACCTCCACGTCAACCCAGAGATCCCCCTCCGGGCACAGCATAAGCTGCTCCCCGCGTAAGATCAGGTAACGGGAGCTGGTGGCCGGGTCAGGCTCTATGTTGCGACGGGCGACGTAAAGGGTGCGGTGCAGGTTGTTGGCTCCGGCCTCCTCCCTCAGGTGCGGCCAGAGCAAGTTCATCAC
>JBKPSF010000150.1:0-8500 GCA_046734875.1 Actinomycetota bacterium
CGTCTAGGAAGTCCAGGTCCTCTAAGATGTCTGGCAAGCCGCTGGTGTGGTTGAGGAGCTGTCTGAGGGTAATTTCAGCCCAAGCTTTGGGAGGCGGCTCAGGCAACTTTTTGAGGCGCTTTCCGATGGTGTCGTTCAGGGAGAGTTTGCCTTTGCTCACCAGAGAGAGTGCGACGGCCCCGCTGAAGGCCTTGGCGACGCTCGCTATGCGCATCCGGTCGTCGACCCTTATGGGCAGCCCGCTCTTTACATCGCGGACCCCGAAGGTATGTACCTTGCGGTGCTTGCCGCGCTGCACGACGGCGATGACGCCGGGCGGCCCGCCTTTCATGGCAACAAGGTCTTTGAGCGCGCGATCCAGCGCGGCGTCAGCGCTTTTGGCCTGCTCCTTGCCGAAGGCCGCGCTCCTGCCAGCCAGGTAGGGGACGGAGGCCACCGCGGTTGCAAAGGCCGTCTGTTTGAGGAAACGCCTCCTGCTGATGATCGTTGCGCTTCCGAGCGATCGTTGTGTTCGTTCGTCTGTAGCCATCCTCGGGTTTCCCCCCTCCTCGTAGGACTCGGCGGTGTCGCCCTTCCTCGCTCACCTTACCACGATGCCTTACCATGGTGCCATCCACAAAAGTTTCGCGCTTGCACACCCTTTTTTCGATACACAACGCGGCAACTTCCGAGAAAGCCGTTTGGGCGAAGTTCCGAGAACGATGCTTATGGGCACTTCGGCGAATAAGGGCAAGAAGGTGCCGCTACAGAAGCACTGACGGCTCGGAAAATCGGCCCGTCACGCCTCCAACTTTGTCTTGCATACGAGATCCTCGCGGCCACAACCATCAAATGCCACTGAAAGCGCCAAACCCGCCATCCACCGGTATTACCGTGCCGTTTACGAAACGCGCGGCCGGTGAGCACAGCCAGATCAGGGTTCCCATCAGCTCTTCCGGCTCGCCGAAGCGCCCAGTTGGGGTGTGTGCAAGTATCATTTCGCCCCGCTCGGTGAGGCTGCCGTCTTCGTTCAAGAGGAGCGCCCGATTCTGCTCCCCGACGAAGAATCCAGGGGCGACGGCGTTCACCCTGAGACCGGAGCCGTGTTTGAGGGCCAACTCGACTGCCAGCCACCGGGTCAGGTTCTCTACCGCCGCCTTCGCCGCCGAGTAACCTATTACACGTGTGATCGCCCGATGCGAGGCCATCGAGGAGACGTTGACGATGCAGCCCTCCGCCCTCTCAGACATAACCTCCCCGAAAACCTGCGAGGGCAACAGCGTGCCGACGAGGTTGAGGTCGAAGACCTCCCTGAAGGCTCCTTCTGGCAGCCCGAAGACCGCCTCTTCCTCGCCCACCGTCGCCGCCGGCACGTTACCGCCCGCGGCGTTGACCAGGATATCCACCCGCCCCCACCGCTCGAGCACGTCGTCCCGGACGGATTCCAGCACATCCCTCTTCAGGACGTCGGCGGGCAGGGCCATCGCCTCGCCTCCGGAGGCGGAGAGATCCTGCGCCACCTCCACGGCCCGCTCCTCGCGTCGCCCGAGCACCCCGACCCTCGCCCCGGCCCCGGCGAGACCCCGGGCTATGGCCCCTCCCAGGACGCCGGTCCCCCCTGTGACCACGGCGACCCGGCCCTCCAGGGAGAAGAGCCCGGCCAGGAACCCCTCCGACTCCGGCCCTGTCATCTCACGCTCCTCTCGGCTTCTTTGAGGTTGTATGCCCTCCGGGCAAGCCTGTAGGCAAGCTCCCGCGCCATCTCGTGGGCTTCCGCGTCGTCCACGACGCCGGTGACGACCATCCCGGCGAGCCAGTCGCAGACTACCCTCCGCCAGACGTCGTGGCGGGCGGGGATGGATGCGAAGGCCCTAGTGTCGTCGTTGAAGCCGGCCAGGTTGTGGATGCCAGCCGTCTCGACTACGGCATCCAGGTAGCGGCGCATACCGTTCGGGCTGTCGAAGAACCACCAGGGGGCGCCGAGGACTAGCGCTGGGTAGTGACCCGCCAGGGGCGCCAGCTCCCTCGAATAGGCAGACTCGTCCAGGGTGTAGACGATGAGCCGGAAGTTCGGATGGTTGCCGAACTCGTTCAGGAGCGGGTGCAGGTTGCGCGTCCACTCCGTCGCCACGGGGATGTCCGCCCCCGTATCGAGGCCGAACCGCCGGTAGATGGCCTGGTTGTGGTTGCGCAGGCTACCGGCGTGCAACTGCATGACGAGACCGTCCTCGACGCCCATGCGCGCCAGCTCCATGAGCATGTGCGCCGTGAACCGCGCCGTGTCCTCGCCGTCCGCCTCGCCGCGCAAAGCCCTCGTGAAGATCCCCTCTGCCTCGGCCTCTGAGAGCCGCCCGGTGCGTGGGGTCGTGGCGCTGTGGTCGGTGGCGACCGCCCCCATCCCTTTGAAGTACGCCCTTCGCTCCTCCAGGGCCTCGACGAAGGAGCGGTATCCGGTCACGTCCACGCCGGAGACCTCCGATAGCCCCTCGATGCTCTCCCGCCAGCCTCCGGCATCCAGGTTGACCACAGCGTCGGGGCGGAAAGTGGGCCGCACCTTCTCTCCCCATCCTCCGTCCCGCAAGGTTTTATGGGGTTCCAGGGTATCGGTTGCGGCGTCGGTGGTGCAGAGAACCTCCACGTCGAAGCTCTCGAAGAGCGCCCTGGGGGAGTACTCGGGGCTCGTTAGCCTCTCTTCGAGGTGATCGTAGAGTCGCTGGGCGCTCTCGCCGGAGGGTTTCTCGGTGACGCCGAAGACGTGTACGAGCTCGTCGGAGAGCCATAGGCCCGTGGGGGTGCCGCGGAAGAGATGAAAGCCCTCGCAGAAGCGTTGCCAGATCCGGCGGTGGTCAGCCTCGACGGGGGCGCCGTCGCAGGTGGGGACGCCGAGGTCTTCCATCGCAACTCCCTGGCTGTAGAGCATTCGGAAGACGTAGTGGTCAGGGATGACGAAGAGGTCGGCCGGCGTGCCTAGTGTGGCGCCCGGGTCGGACAGTAGCCCAGGCGGGACGTGGCCGTGGGGGCACACCAGAGGCAGATCCCTTACCGGCTCATAGAGTTCCCGCGCCACGCCGCGCCGGGACGGTTCGAAGAGTCGGTCGGGGTCCAGGGTCCACGGTTCGTTCACTCTAGTGTCCTCCCCGGACGAAGGGCTTCAGGTGCATTGCGAAGTGCGTCTCAAGGTTCGCGGAGTACTCCTGCGGGCTCGCGCGCAACATGGAGAATAGGCGATCCTTGAGGCTCTGCTCCTTCAAGATCGAGCCGAAGGTGACGTGCAGGATCTCGCGCTCGTCGAACCGCTCGAGGAGCCCAGGCAACTCCGCGTCGGAAACTTCGTTCGGTAGGATCGCCCTCTCCGGCCTCGCCGAGACGTGGTAGCTCGCCCTATCCTCCCCGTAGCGCGAGAGGGCGAGGGCGTAGACTTCCCTGAAGAGATCGGGGTCAAGCGCGGCGGTTGTCCTCAACGCCTCCAGGTAGCTCGTACCGGCGGTCTTGAGGTGGATGAGCCCCCGCGTCTGGCGCATCGCCGGATCGTAGATCGAGAACTTGTCCGAGCCGGAGTGCAGGCTGAGCTTGTACGGCCCGAAGTGCCGGGCGATGGCCGCGTGGACCGCGAAGTCCCTCTCGAACCCGTCCACGCTCCCCACGTAGTCCACGCCCTTCTCGAAGCGTCCTACGTAGCGGGGGGCGAGGCTCACGAAGCGCACACCCAGCCGGGATAGCTCGCTCGCGATGTAGGCGTGCTGGGCATGGGTGGTGGGAGATTCCGTCTCGTCTACGGAGACCTCTACTTCGTAGGCCCTCTCCCCCATCGCCTCCCTGAGATGGCGGTACATCTCCGCCGCACGGGCCACGGCCCGGCCGTACTTCACGGCGGCCCGCGCGAGGGCCTCTTCGCCCAGGCCTACCCCGTGCCCCTCCACATCGACGCGCTCCGGATAGCGTTTTCGCAGGTCCTCGAAGCGATCTTCGAGCTTCTCCCACGGCAACTCCTCGAGTGCGGCGCGCAGCGCGGCGTCGTCCTCCATGCCCTCCGCCCGGTCGTCTACGTGATCTTCGGGATCGAAAGTAAAGAACGTGTAGCCGGCCTCAACGCAGGCGTCCACGTCCTCGAAGGTCTTCAGATGATCAGCGTCAGCGCCGACGCCCTTCCGCCATCCTTCGGCGAAGACGCCCCAGGTGGCGTCATCCAGCACCTCCTGCGGGGTGCGGCCTGTGCGTTGCATCTCGCGGATTGACTGCTGGGCGAAGATCGGGGCGATCTCATCGCCGACAGTCCTCACAGCCCGGACGTGCCCCGGGGTCGCAAGACCCAGCCGGTCACCGAAGCCCGCCGAAGTTGCGAGCCCGAGCGGTCGGGGTCTCAGCGACGGCAGTGCCTCCCGCAGGGCGGCCACATTGCGAGCAGTAGGGGGCGCGAGCAATAGAGTGCCGCCGTCGTGCAGGTCGGCGGTCTCAGCCTCGAAGCTCGTGAGGAGCGACGAATCTTTCGGGGCGAGGATCGCCAGCCGCCCACCTCCATCCGTCCGGGCGAGGCCGAGCTCGGTCCCTTCGGTGGCGACGACCGAGCGGGGCTCTACGTTCAGCCCTCGCATGGAGCTCAGTCTGGATGTTGCCCCGGCTTCTTTCATGGCTCTCGGGTGGACCTACGAACCTCGACGGCGAACCGGGAGGCGGTCTCGGCTATCTCTTCGGGGCTCTTACCGGCCGACACCAGCGCGCTGCCGACGCCCACGGCGACGGCCCCCGCCTCCAGGAAGTCGGCTACGTTGGAGACCTGGATGCCGCCTGTCGGGATCAGCTTGAGTTGCGGGAGTGGCCCTCGCAGATCCTTCAGATAGCCGGGTCCGAGTCTCCCGGCGGGGAAAACCTTCACCATCTCGCACCCGAGGGTGTGGGCATGGAGGAGCTCCGTAGGGGTCATGCCGCCGCAGATCACGGGCACGCCGTGGCGGAGGCCCTGCTGCACTACGGCGGGCGCCACTATCGGCGTGACCAGGAAGCGGGCGCCGGCCATGATCGCGGCGTGGGCCGCCTGCGCGTCCAGCACCGTGCCGGCCCCGATCAGGAGCCCTTCCACGTCGGCGCGCATCCTCTCCATCACCCGGAGCGCGTCAGGGTTGGTGAGGGTGAACTCCACCACCGACACCCCTCCTCCGATGAGGGCCTCGGAGATACGTCTGGCTTCCGACAGGTCCTCCAGGCGCACGATGGCAATGACCTTCTCCTCCGCTATCCTCCCCACGACGTTCATCTCAGCAAGTCCCTCTCCTGACCGCGCGCGACGTCCTCCAACTCATCAAGCGTAAAGCTGGCGATGTCGCCGGGCAAGGTGTGTTGGAGCGCGGAGGCCGCCGCCGCGAGCTCCACGGCGTACCTTTCGTCCTTACCTTCTACCAGGGAGTGCAGGAACGCTGCGGCTGCTGCGTCCCCGGCCCCGAAACGCTCCACGGCCCTCGGGGCGTATTCGCGGCTCTCCAGTAGCTCTGTCTCGTCGTCGAGCGTCGCGTAGGAGATAGACTCGCCGGCGCGCACGGCGAGGATAGCGCGGCCCAGGTTCCACTCGTCCCGAGAGCGCAGGATCAGGTCTCGCGGCGACTCCGCCTCTGTTCCCAGAAGCCGCGCGAGTTCGGCCGGCGAGCAGAAGAGCACGTCCACCAGAGGGGCGACTTCCCTGTACGCTCTCTCGGCCTGCTCCCTGCTCCAGAGGTTGGCCCGGTAGTTCAGGTCGAAGCTCACCAGGACCGCGGCTTCGCGCGCCGCCTCCGCCGCATCGAAGAGCGCCTGACGCGATCCGGGGCCGAGGGCGAGGGTGATGCCGGTGGTGTGGAAGACCCTGCTTCCTTCCAGTATCGTGGGCCAATCGAACTCTCCGGGGTTCAGCCTGGCGAAAGCGGAGTCCTGGCGGTCGTACAGAACCCTCGTGGGTCTCGGCTCCGACCCGTGCTCCACGAAGTACAGCCCGAGCCGCCCATCTTCGCTCCACCGGATCCCGGAGGTGTCCACGCCGGCCAGCCTCAATTGCGCCTCCACGAGCCGGCCGAGGGCGTTCTCCGGCAGGCGGGAGACCCAGGACACCGGCGTGCCCAACTGTGCCAGGGCGCAGGCAACGTTGGATTCCGTTCCTCCCACGTGGGCATCGAGCAAGGTGGCCCGCGCCAGACGCCCATAGCCCGGCGGGCTCAGGCGCAGCATGGTCTCGCCGAAGGTCACGACGGTTGTTTGCGCGTCCCGGCTCGCCATCCCCACAGTAGCCCCGCTCTCACTCAGCCGCTCGTTATGCTCCAGGTTACTCGATAATCGCATCTTCCTCCGAAACCCGGCGTCCTCGATTATCGTTCATGGCAGGGTCACTATCCGGAATCTGTCGGAAAACCGCTGCGGGACCTGTCCTCTTCCGTTCCCGTACTTACCCCTCGAACCTGAAAGATGCTGAAGATTCGGCGCGGCCCGTCTCCGCGTACTCCGAGTTTGGCGCCGTGGAATACCAACCCGGACGCTCGGGGTCCCGGTCGTAGGGATAGCCGCCGAGCCGTTCGTAGAGCTCCGCGTACTCGCCCAGCTTGTCCTTATCGAGGGTGACGCCCAGTCCAGGGGCTTCTGGCACCCGGATCCTGCCATCCACATACTCGAACATGCCGCCCTTAATGATGTCGCCGGTCAGGTGATGGTAGTGGGCGTCGGCGGTGAACGTCAGGTTCGGCAGGACCGCGCCCAGGTGGAGCATGGTGGCGAGCTGTATTCCGAGCTCACCGCTGGAGTGGACCGCCACCCCGACCTGGAACGTCTCGCAGACCTTGCCCGCGAGGTACGCCTGCCGCAGGCCGCCCCAGAATGTCGTGTCCAGGAGCACTACGTCCACGGCGCGCAGCCGGATGGAGGTGGCGAGTTGCTCGAAGTTGACCACGATCTGGTTGGTCGCCGTCGGAATGGAGATCTTCTCCCGCACCCGCGACATCCCCTCCATCCCCCAGGTCGGGTCCTCGAAGTAGTCGTTGTCGAGATCCTCTACCTCGCGGGCCACCTTTATGGATTGCTCCACGGACCACACGCCGTTCGGGTCCAGCCTCAGCGACGCCTCCGGGAAAGCCTCGGCCAGCGCACGCATAACCGCCACGTCGTGTTCCGGCGGGAACACCCCGCCTTTGAGCTTGTGGGCCTCGAAGCCGTGGCGACGGACGAGGTCCCTGGCGTGGGCGGCCATCTCCTCCGGGGTCTCCTCCCCGCCCACACCCGTCTCCTCGTTCTTGTAGCGATAGAAGAGGTAGCTGGCGAAGGGGATCGATTCGCGCAATGCGCCGCCGAGGAGGTCGCAGGCCCTCATGCCCGTTGCCTGGCCCACGATGTCCAGGCAGGCGAACTCGATGGCGGCGTGGATCTGGGTCCTCCCGTTGTACAGGCTCGCGGTGGGGTTGGCTATCTTCCAGCGCATCGCCTCGAAGTTCGCCGGATCGTGGCCGAGCAGGTACTGCTTCATCGCCACGACCGCGGCCTCGGCCGACTCGCCGCCCCCGCCCATCTCGCCGAGTCCGACCAACCCCTCGTCGGTCTCGACCTCGACGATGGTACGCACGAAACGGCCCCAGTGGGCGCCGTGGGCGTGGCGGATGGGGGCTTCGAGGGGCACGGTGACGGTGGTGGCCCGGATGTCTGATATGCGACCCGCAGCGCCCACGCTAATCCCTCACCCGCATGACCATGTTCACCGGGTTCACGAACCGGAGGGCACCGAGGAGCAGTATCAGGGTGGTCGCCATGTAGATCACCGCCATCGCATCTATGGACTGGGCGGGCCTGATGCCGGCGGCGAACGCCGCATAGTAGAGCGCTACGACCAGCGTCTCGGAGTTCGCCCCCGCCGTAAGGAACGTCAGCTCGAACATCGCCAGGGTGCGCACCATCACCAGCAGCGCCGCTGCCAGGATGTCGGGGACGGCGAGCGGCAGGAGAACGCGGGTGAAGACCCGCAGGGTCGGGGCGCCCATCATGCGGGCGGCTCGTTCGAGGTTGGGGTCAATCTGCTCTATGAAGGGGGTCATTGTGAGGACGACGAACGGCAGCGCCGGCACCAGATTAGCCAGGATCACCCCGAAGATCGTACCTGCCAGCCGGTACTAGTAGAGCATGGTCGCCAGCGGTATGCCGTAGGTGATCGGCGGCACCAGAAGCGGTAAGACCAGAAACCCCAGCACCAGGCTCTTGCCGCGAAAGTTTCGTCGCGCCAGGGCGTAGGCTGCGGGAATCCCGACCAGGAGGCTTATCCCGGTGACGCTGAGGACCACGATGAGCGTGACCAGCAGCACGTTCCACAGTCCGAACTCGTCCACGGCGAAGGCGTACCACTTGCCCGTGAACCCGTCGGGCAGCCATCCCCCGAACCACGACGAGGCGAAAGAGTTCATTAGCACCGACAGCAGGATGCCGCCGACTATGAGCGCGAAGAACGCAACCGTCGCGTACACCAGCCAGCCCGAAAAACCTGCGGTGACGCTCTTGTTCCCTTTCATCAGCCCTTACCCCCGGT
>JBKPSF010000151.1:0-17637 GCA_046734875.1 Actinomycetota bacterium
TCCCCCGGAAGTTGGCAACACCAGGTTGATCGGACGCTCCTCGCCCAGCACGAAGGTCGCCGAGCAGAGCGTTCCTCGGGTGATCGTGAAGGGTGGCCCTTGCGCCGAGGACCACTTGAACCCGCTGGGCGTCGACGGGTCACTGAGTAACTTGACGTCCACCCTGAGCTGGGCTTCCCCCGTGCGAAGCGTGTCGACCAGGCTCTGGTTCTCCAGGAGCAGGAACATCTCGTCTTCGGTCACCGGGAACTTCGACACGGACGTGACTTTCCCTCGTATGTACCCGAACTCCTCGGCCTTCACGGTCGAAGGCAGGACCTGCACCTTCATGCCCTTTTTGAGCTGCTTGCCCTGCGTGCCTGGCACGAAGATGTACGCCGTGAGCGGCTCGTCTCCTTCCTTGACCACGGCGACACGCTGACCGGGCCTCAAGAGCATACCTTCCTCGATCAGGATCGAGTCCACCCGTCCGCCGAACAGGCTGATTACGTCGTTTTCGGCGCCCTCATTGGAGCGAACCTGTGCGACAACCTGTCCCTTCTTTACGTGGTCCCCGGACTTTACCCGAACATCGGTTACCAGCCCCGAGGTCTGGGACACCACCGGATGGCGGGAGTCGCCGCCGAGCAACACGCCGTCGTCAGCGCGCACCGCGACCGGGATAGTGCCGAAGATGCCCCAGGCGACGGCCGCCGCGACAAGGGCCAGCAACGCTATGAGGGCCAGCCATCCCCTGGGGCTGGTAACGCGCATCAGCCGATCGAGCTCGTCCGGGGACAGCGTCTTATCCATGGCCTCTTGGCGAAACAGGGATTTTTGCATGACCCCTTACCTGTCGTCCGTGGCCCTTTGCAGACCAGGCACCCTTGTCTCCGCCGCCCATTCTACATCGCTGCTTACATTCTCTCTAGATAATTGGTCCGCCCGGTGCCGCGTTGTCGCATCACGCACATCCGGACCGGCGCACGCAAGCTGTGGCAATTGCTGCGTAAGTCGTCTGTCGAACTGCGGCGTAGCCGTAGCGCGGGAAATGACAAAGTGAGATAGTGTCCTCACCCCATTCGAGGGTTAACATGCAAGCCGCTTTGCACGCAAGCTCGTGGTCGAAGCGGGCGTCAGCGACGACTATGGCGACGCTTCTCGGTGGTCGAGGTGAGAGGGAAAAGGAGAAGTGACACGGCGGAGGGGGCGGAGTAGCGTGAAGGTGATCGGTGCGGGCTTCGGGAGGACGGGTACGTCGTCTATCAAGGCGGCCCTCGAAAAGCTTGGCTTCGGCCCTTGCTGCCACATGAGCGAGGTGGTCAAGAACCCGGATCACCTGAAGGCGTGGGGCGCCGCCGCGCGGGGTGAGCCCGTGGACTGGAGGGAGGTGCTGAAGGGTTACGAGGCCACCACGGACTGGCCCTGGTGCACGTACTACAAGGAACTCATGCGGGCGTTCCCCGACGCGAAGGTACTGCTAAGCGTCCGCGACCCCGAGGAGTGGTACGAGAGCACCATCACCACCATCTACAGCATGTACAAGATCAGCCGATACATCTCCCACGGCCCCGGCTCGGTCCCGGCGGGCGGGGGTATTTGGGGCGACACGTTCTCCGGCCACTTCGAGGACCGCGAGCACGCAATGGCGGTGTTCGAGCGGCACAACGAGGAGGTAGTAAGGCACGTTCCTCCCGAGCGGCTGCTCGTGTACGAGGTGAAGGAGGGGTGGGGACCGCTGTGCGAGTTCCTGGATACGGAAGTGCCCGAGGGGTTGCCGTTCCCACGCCTGAACGGGTACGCCAAGATCTGGAACCTCCCCGACAAGAAGGAGCAGGCGCGCGAGACGCAACAGGGACGACGCGACAGGGACGAGGCGACAGCGTGAGGGGCCAAGACCTCCAGGACGTCCAATCCGTCCCCGTCGCCGCTCCATTGAAGACAGATCCTACATCGACCCACAACCCTCCCACGACGACCTGAGGCATGTAGAACGGCGATTGACACGAGGAAGGTGCGAAATGCGAGGCAAGAAATCTGCAGAAGTAACGTATCTGGTTGCCCGTACGAAGGCGGTGTGAGACACTGATTGGTAGCCCAAAGGAGCACAACTTCGTAGGGCCGTTCGGGCATTAACGAAAGGGGAAAGGAACATGACGGAAGCTGCTGGTGGCAGGCGCTCCGAGCTAGAGCGGAGGCTGATCGAGAGGAGCCTTCAGGACGAATCCTTCCGTCAGAGGCTGCTCGCTGATCCGCATGCTGCCCTTGAAGAGGAGCTCGGGGCCCGGCTACCCGACAACATCGAGATAAGGGCTGTGGAGGAGACGGCTGACACCATCTACCTGGTGCTACCGAATGCTTCGCCTGCAGGCGAAGGCGGCCGGCTCTCGGACCAGGATCTAGAGGCTGTGGCAGGCGGGTACTTAGAATACACCGCCGGGTGCTACGATACCTCCCCGCAAGCCACCTGTGGATGCTAGAGGCACCTGAGGCGTAAGACTCATCGACGAGACTGGGGCGCGCCCTTGCTCTATTCCGTCAACCAACCCCCTGTCGAGCACCAATAAGGGCGTTGGCCGCAGCCGTGACCCGCGGTGACACCAGGGAGAAACCCGATGGTTGAAGCCGAGATCGCCTCGCTGCGGACTCGGCGCGAGGACGTCAATCGCGGCTTCTGGTGGGGAGAGTGGGGAGTACCCGCTTCCCTGCCACCCCGGCGGGTCCACCTCATCGGGGTCGGCCTTCCGACAACGGGGACGACCTCGCTGGCGAAACGGGAGGGAAAGGTCCATGACAGAGGCAGCAGGTAGCGGACGCCCCGAGATAGAGCGAAGGCTGATCGAAATGAGCCTCCAGGACAACGCCTTCAGGCAAAGGCTGCTGGAGGACCCCAGGGCGACCATGGAGCAAGAGTTGGGCGTCCGGCTGCCGGAAGAGGTGCAGGTAAGGGCGGTGGAGGAAACCGCAGATACCATCTACCTGGTGCTTCCTAGCGCCTCGCGGGTCGGTGAAGGCGAAGAGCTCTCCGACAGGGAACTCGGTGCGGTAGCCGGCGGCGCCCCCGCCGTTGGTACAGCGAGTGGAGACACTTGCAGCACGGCAGCATGTTGGGGTCCCACCTGCCCCGATCCCGCAGATTGTGGATAGCGAGCTGGGCACTACTCGCGCGCCGGACTATACAGACTCCAAGCGTCGTCTCCTGCCCCGGCGTGCGGTAGGTGCGTCGAAGGCGCGTTGAACGGTCGCCGAACCGTAACGCACCGCTTGTACGGACGAGGTCGGTGTGAGATATTGGTTTCTCGCCTTACGAAGCTGTGCCTCGTAGGGCGGACCGGTCGGAGACGAAGGGGGAAAGGACCATGACCGAAGCAGCAGGTGGCGGGCGCGCCGAGGTGGAGCGGAGGGTGATCGAGAAGAGCCTGCGGGACGAGTCCTTCCGCCAGAGGCTGCTCGATGATCCCAGGGGGATCATGGAACAGGAGCTGGGGAGCCGGATGCCCGAGGGCGTCGAGGTAAGGGTGGTGGAGGAGACCGCGGACACCATCTACCTGGTGCTTCCCAGCGCATCTGCGGTAGGCGAAGGCGGCTCCCTCTCCGATCGGGAGCTAGATGCGGTGGCCGGAGGCTTCGGCTCGACGGGATTTCCTACCGACATGTTCCACCCGGAGTGCTGCTAAGGGCGCCCACCTCATAAGGCCTTCGACGAGACCAATCACGCTCTTTCCCTGACGGAGATATGATGAAACTGGCAGACGCGACCACCGATGGCGCGCGGCGGGGATGGAGCGGACGCCCGACACTTACCGAAACACCGCGGTGTACCAGGGTCCGAAGCAAGGCCGTGATGTGAAACGTTCGTCCGAAAGGTGCGGCGCCTTTCGGAAGGGTCACCTGGAACCTGCTGCCAGATGATCACCCTGGCGCTGACCGGCGACGTCATGCTCGGGCGAGGCGTCTCCGAGGCCATCGACCGTCGCCTGCTGCGTCCCGAGGAGCTCTGGGGCGACGTGATGCCGCTTCTTGAGGCTTCGGATCTACGCATCATCAACCTGGAGTGCCCCCTCACGGACTACGAGCAGCCATGGACCCGCACGCCCAAGCGTCCCCATTTCAGGGCCCCACCCTCGGCCATCGAGACCCTGCTGGCTGCCCGCATCGACGCCTGTTCGCTGGCAAACAACCACACCGTGGACTTCGAGGAACAGGGCTTGCTCGACACCATCGAACATCTAGACGCCGCCGGCATCCGGCACGCCGGGGCCGGCCGTGACCGTGAAGGAGCCTCCGCACCTGTCGTCCTTTCCGTGCCGGGGGAGCGCGGGCAGCACGTTGGGCTTCTGGCCTTCACGGACAATATGCCGCCTTTCGCGGCGGGAGACGCCCGGCCCGGCACGAACTACCTGCCCGTCTCCTCCGAACTGGAGGTACTTCGGCGGGTAGAGGTGGCAGTGTCGAGCCTTCGCGCGATGGGGGCGGACACGATCATATTCTCCAACCATTGGGGCCCGAACAGGGTACTGCGGCCGAAGAGGGCCTTCCGTACGTTCGCCCGCGCAGTCATAGACAGGGGCGTGGACGTCTATTACGGGCACAGCGCGCACGTCTTCCAGGGGGTGGAGCTCTACCGAGGCAAGCCCATCCTCTACGACACGGGCGATTTTATCGACGATTATCCGATCCATCCCGAGCTGCGCAACGACTGGTCTTTTCTCTTCCGGGTTTCCGTGGAAGGAGGCTGCTTCGTGCGGCTGGAGCTTACCCCGGTAAAGCTCCGTTACGCGCGGGTCAGGCTCGCCACGGGCAAGGAGCGAGAAAGGATCCTGGAGCGGATGAAGGGTTTGTCGGCAGAGATGGGCACCTCCTTCGCCCGTCGCAAAGGCTCCCTGGTGATCGAACGCGTTTAGTATCCCGCTCCTCCCGCGGCCCGTAGTGTTCCGAGCGCCATCGCCATCTGTAGAAAATAGCTGCGCGAAGCGCCCGGCGAACTGCGGTGAACCTTTTGTCCGGGCGCGGGTAGCATGAGATACTTGCCCTCGCGCCCTGCGAGGGCGAACGTGCAAGCCGTTGGGGCGAGAGTACGGAAGGGGAGCGTGCATGAGTGAAGCGGCGGGTAGCGCAAAGATGAAGCGGAGGCTGATCGAGAGGAGTCTACAGGACGACGTCTTCAGGCAACAACTGCTCGCTGACCCCAGGGCGATCATAGAGCGAGAGATCGGGACGCAGCTGCCCGAGGATTTGCGGGTGGTGGCCGTGGAGGAGACGGCCGATACCATCTACCTGGTGCTTCCGAGTACCTCGCCGGTCGGCGAAGGCGGAGAGCTCGCGGACCAGACACTCGAAGCGGTGGCGGGAGGCGACGCTGGATCGACTAGCACCTTCTCCCTGTGCAATATATCCTGCGACCCGAATGGCATGTATTGATCGCGCGTAGCGGGCGGCGTACTACTCCCGCTCGGAGGAAGCACGCCCTAGCGACGGTCGGGCGAGGGACTGCTGGAGGCTGATTCCCACAAGAGCACCGAAGGTAGCAGGTCGGGGCGGGCCATGCGTAGCAACTCGTAGCCGATGCCGGCCTTGCCCTGGAAGAAGCCGGGGTTATCCACCTGCCTGGGCAGCATGGGGTGCATAATGTACCCGCCCGTCCGCTCCGCCCTGGAGACTACCCGCAAGGCATTCGCCCTCGCCGCCTCCTCCAGTTCGGGGCGCCCGAGCCGAAGCCCCGCCGATAACAGCAACTCCACCCGGCCCAGGGTGCCGCAGCAGGGATGATCCACGCCCCGCACCCCGAACTCTAGGGTAGTCTGCAGGGCCAGCTCGATGTCCTCGCGTACCTGCTCGGTATCGAGGACGCCGAGGCCGCCGAGCCGCGCCAGCCCGATGCCCGGCGCACCGCGGCACCACTGCCACCGGTAGCCCGGCTCGCCCTGCTCCCCGAAGTCCACCCAGTTGTGGTTCTGCGGCGAGTACTGGGTGTCCTCGTACGCAACGGCCTCCTCTGCCGCCTCGAGGAGCCCCGCGTCCCGCGTGTGCTCGTAGAGGCGTAGCAGGGCGTAGGCGATACCCGCGGTGCCGTGCGAGAAACCCGTCGCCCGCAGTCCTTCGTCAGTCACCCACGCGCGGAGGCCCGTCTCGGTCGCCGTACGAGCCTCGATCAGGTGCCCGCCGCAAGCGATGGCCCGCTCCAGGGTCCGCCGATCCGACCGCGCCTCCTGCAGCGCCAGCAGACTCAAGAGCGTGCCCGCGGTACCGCCTATCACGTCCAGGACCCGGTCGGAGGAGATCAGGTCTTCGGTGATGAGATCGGCGAGCCGGCGCGCGTCTTCGAGCAGCGCCGGCTCGTCGAGGAGGCGGCTTATGTGGGGCAGGGAGTACGCGACCGAGCCGAGGCCGGAGGCTCCACCTATACCCAACATCCCGGCGAGACGATCCGGACGGCGGTCCATCATGGTTTGCAGCGGGCGGAGGGCGGCCAGCGCCAGCTCGCCGTATCCAGACCCAGGGGCGAACCGCTCGGCGGCCGCGAGAAACAACGCGACGCCGCACGTTCCGCCGTAGAGGTTGTGGTCGATGGGCTGCAGTTGGAAACGCTCCGCCTGGGGCAGGAACTGCGGCGCGATCCACGCCGCGCTACCGTCCCCGGCCCGGATGGCGCGCGACCGGATCTCTTCCGCCAGGTTGAGGGCCGGGGCGACGAACGCCTCGCCAGACGGCGGTCCGGCCGAAACGTCTTCCTCCGTCTCCTCCGTGGACTTTACTGGGTACGACGCCGTGGTTTCGCGTGCCAGGTGGGCGTACATCGAGCCTTCGATAAGTGCCACCTGCTGCCCCAAATCGTCGTCATCGAGTCCCTCGAGAACGCTCAATACGAGGTCGAAGCTCGGCTCCTGGAAGCACTCCTCGATCTCCTGGCCGGGCGAGACGATCAAGGCGTCGCTGCTAGCCCGGGCGGTGAAGAATGGGATGTCGCTCCCTTCCATCGCCCGGCGCTCGGCCGCGAATACGGGCCAGAAGAGCGGCTTCTCGTCCGGCTCGTCCACCCCGTCGCGGGGCGGCACCTGGGCCCGCCCAAGCTGCTCCAGCCCTATGCTCCGGTCCGCCCCGTCGCGCAAGTAACGCCGGTTCTGCAGGTTGCGCATGACGAGCGCGTAGACCCGCGTGGCCCGAAACACGAAACGGACCTGCTCGCGCGCCAACTCGAGCAGCGGATCCGAACCCAGTAGCGCATCGCGGTGGTCGAGCAGGAAGCGGTACATACGCTTGAAGCCCTCCACCACCTGTGGACTGTACTCCTGCAAACTTAGCGGGGTACCGTCGAGCCTGGGTACGTTCTGCTGTGGCCGAAGCGTTGCGCGGGAGATCTCCTGGGCCATCCGGTCGGTGTTTACCCGTACCCACTTCGGCGCGCCGATCGTCAGCTCCTGCTCGGCCGCTTCGCCCAGTCCGCTTATGTGGAATGCCGTCCGCTCGTCCGCGCTCACTTCCCAGCGGGGCAGCAGTCCGGTGCGCAGCACGGAGTGGCCTAGCTGCTCGAAGGCCTCCGTCTGAGCGTTTTCGAATTCGGGCATCGCTGAACGGGCGCGATGGTGCATAAGCGTCTCCGTGTCGATGAGCACGGGGTATTCTCCGCTGGCGATGATGTTCTGGTAGTGACAGTCCGTGCCCTCGAGCACGTAGAACAGGCACAGCAGCATCCCGGCCCGCTCATAGTAGCGCCGGGCTTCGTCCCGGTCCCGGCACGGCAGATGCTCCACGAACTCTACCCAGCCGTGCGTGGAGCGGTCGAGTACCTTCAGCACCTTGAACGGCAGCGGCGCGCCCTGCTCGTTGAGCCACGCCAGCAGCCTGTGGTAGGCCGCCTCGGTCCCCATATCCTTGGGCTTGTACACCAGCTTGCGGCCGGAGGCGAACGTCAGCGCCACGACGCTGCGCCTGCCGCGGTGCGGATCGGACAGCGACGGTTTGAGCTCGACGACGTTGCCAGGCTCCTCGCCGCCGTCGCCGAAGAGGCGCTCGAGCTCGGGCATATCGGCATCCAGTCGTCCGAGGAACTCGGCGTTCGCCTCGATCCAGAGGGTCGAGATCCTACCCAGCCGACGTGCCAGCACCGGATACTCCCGGAACAAGCGCGCCAACCCCCCCTCTGCCAGTCGACGGACGAACTGCTGGTACAGAGAACGGCCCTCGGGTTCTTGCGCCAACGCGAACAATCGATCCCAGGACGACTGTTCCCGCGCCCGCATGGTTTCGAACTCTGTAAGGAGGAGTTCGTCGGAGGCGGGTGACAGGCTCCGCAGCAGGGCGCGCTCCAGGGTAGCCCGCGCCGCTTCCGAAAGCAGCCCCCGGAAAGCGGACGTACGCCTGGCGAGCCTCTCGCGGGCCACGAGCACGAACGGCGCGAGGACGTCCTCGAAGGGTAGGGGATCCTCGGCGTCCAGGAAGCCCATTTCGGCCGGCCACGCGTCGTCCGCCTCCTCCCGTCGCTCGGGTGGAGCCAGGCGGAGCACCTCTGCGAGGAGCTCCGACCACTCCGGCAGCGGCGCGCCGTCGCGGAGGCGCACGGGGCCAAGGGCGGGGCGAACCGTCGCCACGTCCAGGCCGTCCCAGGCCAGCCGCCGCTCCAACCGGTTCCAGTCCCCCTTCCCCAAGGCCTGGCACCACGCCTCGAGCCGTTCGTCCACGAGGACCGCGTCCGCGCCCTCAACGGGGACGAAGTCGCCGCTCAGGCGCTCTTCCACCGAGCTGGCACGCTCGACTATCTCTACCAGGTCCTGCTTCGACATAAATTCGATTTGCTTCACTACCGCCACCTTTCTAAGCTGCCAGGCTTGGAGCAGGCCAGGAGTGTGATCGTGGATTCTTACACGGGCCACGGCGCGAAGCTATACCCGTGGCGATCCGTTCACGTACGGTTGGAGGCGAACCTCTGCACGTATTCCGCGTGATAGCGGCACCCGTACCTGGGGTGAGCCTCCCCGGTCGCGTTCTACGGCGCAGTCAGGATTGCAAGAGGCGTTGCCACCGGGTACGGACACGCCGTTGATCGAGGCTCGCTAGCCCGGCCGATGCCCGGCACGCGAGCGACGAGGATGGATCCCAACCCGTGCCCCAGACTCCGCCGGTTGCGCGAGAGAGTACAAGCGTGAGATATTTGGTCCTGCAAGCATCATCGGGGTCTTTGCCGAGGCCTCGCAGCCCGGAAGGACGGAAAGGAAATTGCGATGACTGACGCGATGGCTAGCGGAGACCGTGGGGTGATGCGGCAGAGGATCGTCCAGAGGAGCCTGGCGGATGAGGTTTTCAGGCAGCGATTGCTCGCGGACCCGAAGACCGCCGTCGAGCAGGAACTCGGCATCCAGCTTCCCCAGGGGATCGAGGTTCGAGCGGTCGAAGAGACGCCCGACACCGTGTACCTGGTGATCCCGCCTCCCTTGCAGGCCGCAGGGCAAAGCGGCGAGCTCTCGGACAGCGAGCTCGAGTCGGTAGCCGGTGGTCAGCCGGCGGAGATGACGACCGAGACTACCTGTGAGGCCCAATGCGGCACACTCGATTGTTGAGCCGCGGACTCGCACGCCTCGTAGGGCTAGCCGTGTGGCCCGGGAAGAAGCACGCTCCTCGGATCTGATGACCAACCGGCAACACGTTGACCTGCTCGCCTCATACGGCGCCACGGCCGCGGAGGTCGAGGAGCTACTGGCCTACAACGATAACGTTTTCGACCGATCGTTCGCCCGGGCACCCACCCTGCCGCTTCCGGCCGAGCCCCACGTAGCGGCGTGGGAACGTTACGTCCGGGATGCGGCCGAGGCCGGCGCGTTCGCCGTGCTGCGCCGCCGGCTGGTGCAGTTGCGGTTCCCGATCCGCGAAGGCATCAGCAAGACCGACGCTTACCGGGCGGCCACCCTCAAGGGATCGCCGACGGAAGAGATGACCGAAGCTTCCGGGCTGGACCTCGCGCGTCCCGAAGAGCTGCGGCTCAAGCTCCACCCGAGCCCCGCGGGCCCGATACCGGTCCTCACCCCTGGCGACCGGGCGGACTTCGTGAGCCTGGTGCGCGCCCTGACGATGAGGAACGAACCAGCACCCGTGCCGGAGTCTATGGGCGCATGCATGGTCACGGGCCTCAACAACTGGGATCGCATCAGGGAGTACAGGCGTCGGTGGGAGGCCGAAGGCGGCGACCGCTCCGAAGCCGCCTGGCGAGACGAGTTTCGGCGCCTCGTGCCGCAAAGAGGACTATATCAGGACAGGTTCTTGATCCTCAGCACCGGTCCCTACAGCAACGTGGCGGCCCGTGAGGTCGGGCTCTCCGATTCACGATGGCGCGAGACATCGACGGCGATCCGGCTGGAGCACGAGTGCACCCATTACTTCACGCTGCGGGTCTTCGGTTCGATGCGCAACAACCTCCTCGACGAGTTGATCGCGGACTACATGGGCATTACGGCCGCCGACGGTCGGTACCGGTCCGACTGGTTCTTGCGCTTCATGGGCCTGGAGTCGTTTCCGGCCTACCGGGAAGGCGGCAGGCTACAAAACTACCGCGGCCGCCCGCCGCTCTCGCGGGGCGCCTTCGTAATCTTGGGGGCGCTGGTCAAGGACATAGCCGAGAACCTCCAGGGCGCTAGCGACGGCCTCGAGTTCCTGCCGGGAAGTCCGAAGGAGCGGGCGGGGATGCTGCTCGCCCTGTGCGGCTTCAGGCTGGAGGATCTGGCAACCCCAGACGCTCCTGCCGCGGTTAACAAAGCCGTCAGGCGCGAGATCGGGAGGCTTCGCGAGGCGGCGGACCATCCGCCCAAAGCGAAACGGTTGGCCCCGTAAGCATTACGCCACTTCCAACGCTATAATCCGGCGCGTGAAGGTAGGTATTCCGCGGGAGGTGGCCGAAGGCGAGCGCCGGGTCGGGCTCGTGCCCGAAACCGTCGGCAGGCTCGTCAAGGATGGCTTCGAGGTCGTCGTCGAATCTGGCGCCGGCCGCGACTACAACCTCGATGAGAACTACGAAGAGGCCGGGGCGGCGATCGTCGGTGGTCCTGACGAGGTCTATTCCGAGGCCGATATCGTGGTCAAGGTTCAGAGCCCGACGGAGGAGGAGATCGGACAACTGCGCGAGGACCAGGTCCTGATCTGCTTCCTCAACGGCCCACAACAGCCAGAGCTGGTCGAAAAACTGGCAGACGCCGGAGTCACAGTCTTCTCCAACGAGGCCGTTCCCCGTACCAGCGCCGCGCAGGCCATGGATGCCCTCTCTTCGATGGGCTCCATCGCCGGCTACAAGTGCGCGCTGATCGCGGCCGACACCATCGGCAAGTACGTTCCCATGCTCTCCACTGCCGCGGGCACCACAAAGGCGGCGAACGTCCTGGTGTTCGGGGTGGCCGTGGCCGGTTTGCAGGCCATAGCCATCATGAACCGCCTCGGGGGTGAGGTGTTCGCCTACGACATCCGTCCCGAGACCAAGGAGCAGGCCGAGTCCCTCGGCGCCACGTTCATAGACTCCGACGACGAGAAAGAAGACGAAGAGGAAGATCCCTATGAGGACTACGAGCCCACAGGGTGGCGCAAGCTCATGACCTCTCTAGGCTTCTACTCGTACGCCGAACCGCCGCGTGACCGCTACGTCGTCGAGGGCGAAGAAGAGGAAGAGGATGGCTCCGAAGAGGAAGATGAAGGATGGTCCCAGGAGAAGCTGGAAGAGGACCAGAAGCTCATCAGGGAGCGTATGGGGGAGATGGACGTGGTGATCACGACCGCGCTCGTTCCTGGTAGGAAGGCCCCGCAGCTCGTGGACAAGGACATGGTCGAGAGCATGAAACCAGGTTCTGTCATCGTTGACCTCGCGGCCGAGAGCGGGGGCAATTGCGAACTCACCGAAGCCGGTGAGACCATCGAGCACGAGGGGGTCAGGATCGTCGGCCCCGTAAACCTGCCCAGCACCATGCCCATACACGCAAGCCAGCTCTACTCGCGCAACATGTACAACCTCATCGGGCACATCACCGAAGATAAGGCCGAGGACAAGGACGAAAAGGACCTGCAACTAAACCTGGACTTCGAGGATGAGATCATCGCCGAGACCTGCATCGCGCACGGGGGCGAGATCCGCCACGAGCCGACAAAAGAAGCGCTACAGGAGGCCGGATGACCTCACAACTCCTCGCCGAACTCGCCATCTTCGTGATCGCCGCGTTCCTCGGGTTCGAGTTGATCTCCCGCGTCCCGAACTTGCTACATACACCGTTGATGAGCGCGACCAACGCCATACACGGGATCGTTTTGGTGGGCGCGATCATCGCGCTCGCCTCGGCCTCCGACCTCTTTACCTCGACCGTCGGCATGATAGCCGTCGTCTTCGGGGCGATGAACGTGGTCGGCGGCTTCTGGGTTACGAATCGGATGCTCGGCATGTTCGGCCCGCCGAAGAAGCGGGTCAAGAAGAGAGAGGAATAACCCTTGCAGGTCGGACCGTTTATCGCCTACCTCGCGGCTGCCGCGCTGTTCATCTACGGCATCAGGCGCCTGAGAACGCCCGAGACGGCCCGTTCTGGCAACACGCTCGCGGCGGCCGGCATGGTCATAGCGCTCATCGCCACCGTCTTCGTCGCCGACATAGACAACGTGTTGAGCGTTGGTCAGATCAGCGTCGGGGTGCTGGTCGGATCGGTGATCGGGGCCGTCGCGGCCCAACGGGTGCAGATGACGGCGATGCCGCAGATGGTCGCCGCGTTCAACGGCGTCGGCGGCGGCGCGGCGGCCCTCATCGCCGTTTCGGAGTTCTATCGGGTGGAGGCGCTCGGCCAGGGCCAGGAGACGATAATCGCATCCATCGCGGTGCTCCTCAGCGTCATTATCGGGACTGTGAGCTTCGCCGGCAGTATCATCGCGTTCACCAAGCTGCAGGAACTGGCCCTGACCGGCTCGGTTACGTTTCCCCTGCAACAGGTAGTGAACGCGGCCATATTTCTCGGCATCCTGCTTCTCTCGGTTAACATCCTAGCTGGCGGGATCGTACTCTCGCCGCTCGTCTCGCTGTACTTGATCCTGGGCGCTGCGCTGTTGCTCGGCGTCCTTTTCGTGATCCCCATTGGCGGGGCGGACATGCCGATAGTGATCTCGCTTCTCAACGCTTTCACCGGGCTCGCTGCGGCGGCCTCTGGCTTCGTGCTCTCCAACTACGCGCTCATCATCAGCGGAACACTGGTCGGCGCCTCGGGCACCATCCTCACCCGGCTGATGTCTGGCGCCCTGGGGCGTCCTCTGAGCAAGATCATCTTCGCCGGCATCGCCGCCTCGGGAACGAGCCAGGGTGGGCAGCAGGAAGACCGGGAGGTCAACGACTCCAGCGCCTCCGAGGTCGGCGAGTACCTCGCCGACGATGCGGAGAAAGTCATCATCGTGCCCGGCTACGGCCTCGCCGTAGCCCAGGCCCAACAGGCCATGCGCGACCTCGTCGAGACGCTGGAGTCGGAGGGCAAGGAGGTCCTCTTCGGCATCCACCCGGTCGCGGGACGCATGCCTGGCCACATGAACGTGCTCTTGACCGAGGTCGGCATACCCTACGACAAACTCTATGACCTCGAGGACATAAACCCCGAGTTCGAGGACGCGGACGCAGCGATCATCGTCGGCGCCAACGACGTGGTCAACCCCTCGGCCAACGACCCCGAGGTGGAGAGTCCCATAAGCGGGATGCCCGTGCTCGAGGTCGAAAACGCCGAACACGTCATCTTCATCAAGCGCAGTCTCAGCCCAGGCTTCGCTGGTGTGGACAACCCACTGTTCTACGACACCGAGAAGACCATGATGCTCTTCTCCGACGCCAAGCAGGGTCTGCAGGACGTCAACGAGGCCGTCAAGAACGGGTAGGACGCGCATTGCGAAGTGCCCTTTCGCGAAGCGCCCCTACTTGATTATTGGTTGGGCGAGGATCCAGAGGCTCGTGATCGTGTAGAGGACCATCAAGACGAGCATCGGGATCTGGCTCCTGAGCGCTCGTCCCGGGTCGCGCAGGAGACGCAGCGAGATCGCGTGCGCGAGATAGACGGCGATGACGTGACCTACCACGATCAGCGCGACCTGCGAGTACCAGACGAAGCTCGCCCCGACGATGCCGTAACGTGGGTCGAAGCCCGCGGTGCCGAAGAGGTTCCAACCCCATCCTAGGGGATCGGAGACGAGGGAAACGATCATCTGTCCCTGGATGATCAAATACGTGTAGTAGTGGGCCATCTGGTAGGCGATGGCGATGGGAACGAGGGAGAACGCGTAAGCGGCCGCGAACTGCCGGAAAGGAGCCCCTCCCCCACCGAAGGTTCGGCTTAGCTCCACAAATCCGAGGTAGATCCCGAAGAACAACAAAGGCAGCAGCACGACGCCGAGCGTCTGGGTAACGGGGGTGAGACGCACGATCTCGAGCCAGAGCGGCGTCTCCAGAAGCCCATCGAAGGTAACGCCGGCCAGAACTACGACGACAAACGCGGCCCCACCAGGCACCACCTGCTCCGGCAGCCGGAGGCCGACCGCGAAAGGACGCAGGTTCAACTCGCGCTCTTCTGGCGCGGCACGCCGGAAGCACTCGTAGCAGTCCACGCACCTTCCCGGCTCGCATCCGTCGCAGCCCGCGCACACATCCGGGTTCTCGACCCTCACCTCCGTGGGCGCGAACCTGCCGAGCAAACCGAAGAACAAAGAGAAAGCCTCCCCCCGGCGAAGCCAGGTCTCTTTTCCGAAGAAGGCCATGCCGTAGAACGTGATCAGGGAGTACCCGAGAGCGAAGAATACGACGTTGCGCGGCACGTAAGACCCGGAGAAGACGTTCTCGAACCACACGAACACCAAATAGAGCCCCACGCCAGGCCAGATGCCGAGCGCCACGGGATAGTGCTCGCCCAGCTCGAGCCCACCCCGAAAGCCCAGCCGGCGGACCAACCCCTCGGCCCAATCGAAGAGTACGCCCCAGGGGCTAACGAGCGGCCACAGGTTCCCGACGAGCGCGCTAAAGAAGCTGAAGCCCACCCACCACGTCACCCACACGAAGGTCGGGACTATGTTGAAGCCGCTCTGCAAACCCACCAGCCCGGCGACGATAACTACGAAGAAGAGCACGACAGAGAGCGCCCGTAAACCGCCCACGAGCAGGCGCGAGGTCAACAGTTTTCTCAGCCACCGGACGCCGAACAGGTCGAAGCGCGGATACCGGTAGGCATCGTCGGGCGTCTTGCGCGAAAAGAGGGCCAGCGGGACGAAAGCCAGCACGACGGCGGTAGCGGCGCCGTAGAGGTAGAGCCAGAGCGGGATCGGGATGTCGTAGGTCGGCCCGAAACCGTGCGCCATCGCCGGTCTGGTATATACCACCACGGAGCAGAGGGCAATCGCTGCGGTTATGACGCGGCGCATCGCGTTGTCCTCACCGGGGTCGCACCTGGAGCACGCCGAGCTCCTTCTCGGTTTTGTGGTCTTCTATCTCGAAGCGTCCGGTGATATCGGCGTCGAAGCGGAGTTCGGCTTTGTGGCCGGGCTCGATCTCCTGTTCCGCGTCGTAGCCGTGCACGTGGAGTTCCATCGGTTTGTCGGAGCTGACGCGGAGCGTCACCGTGTCGCCTTCGTTGACGGAGATGTCGGCCGGGCTCATCTCGCCGCCCTTGACGGAGAGGTCGAAGGCGCGGTCTTGCGGCTTGCCTGAGGGGTTATCCGGGCGCAGCAAGAAGAACAACCCGCCCAGGACGAGCACTACGACCAGGACCACGATCGCTGCTCTCGCCATGTCCGTGCACCTCCGTATCGCCAGGTCTGTGTTTTCGTCACTATTATGACCCGGCTGTAGCGGAGGCGCCCCGCGTCAGCGTTTCTCGCGTCGTCGGGTCGCGTACCTCATCAGGCCGTCGGTGAGCACATGATAGCTGCTGGCCAGGTCGTAGTGCTCGGACTGGGCGGGGTCCGCGCCCTCCGCGAGCATCTCGGCATCTCCCTTGGCCTTTAGTTCTTCGGAGATCTCCTCGCGGCCGGCTCCCTCGTCCATCTGTGCCTCGACGAAGAGCAACCAGTCCTGGAGGCGCTGCTCGAGCTCGCCGAGGTGACGTTCCACGTCCTCGTAGCTGCCGAAGTGCGTCAGCCAGAGGCTTGCGGGGTCTATTTGCCTTACGTGGTTGATGCTCCCCACCCAGGCCTCTACGTCGATCTCCGGCGGCGGGGTCGGCGGACGGACGTAGGACTGGCCAGGCAGCCGGATGCCGGCGACGTCGCCCGTGAAGAGCGTCCCCGAGTCCGGCTCGAGGTAAGCCAGGTGGTGGTAGGCGTGTCCCGGCGTATCGTGGGCGACAAGGACGCCTCCCGCGGCCTCTGTTTTCTCGCCCCCCCCAAGGATCACGACGCGGTCCTCCGGCACGGGGCGAGCCTCACCCCAGAGCTCATCCATGCTCTCGCCGTAGATGCGGGTGGCGCTCCTTACGAGCTTGGAGGGGTCGACGAGGTGCGGATAACCTACCTCGTGCACGTAGAAGGTCGCGTTCGGCAGCAGCTCCGAGAGATGCCCTGACGCGCCCGCGTGGTCCAGATGGATGTGCGTCAGGAAGATTTGTCTTACGTCTTTGTGGGAGACGCCGTGACCTTTCAGGCCGGTGGTCAGCCGTTCGAGGCAGGTCGTCGGGCCCGTCTCGATGATGGCGGCGGAAGATCCATCGTCGGACAGCAAGAGGAACGAGGCTATGACCTGCTCCGTGTCCATAAAGTCGAGGTCTATGATCTCTATCTTCATCTACGGCCCTCCGCGCGGTAGCTCCAGCCGGAGATTATACAGACCTGCTTTGCTAGACTCGGAGACGCCCTTCTAAAAAGAAAGGACCCACCTTGGATCTCGACCTCATGCGCGAACTATCCGTCAAGACGGACACCAAGATCGTCCTGCTCGTCCTGGACGGCCTGGGAGGGCTGCCGATGGAAACGGGGGGACGGACCGAGCTGGAGGCCGCGAAGACTCCCAACCTCGACGATCTCGCCTCCCGTTCCGACCTCGGCCTCTCGCGCCCCGTGGCGGCGGGCGTGAGCCCGGGGAGCGGGCCGGGACACCTCGGCCTCTTCGGCTACGATCCCGTGCGCTTCCAGGTCGGACGCGGCGTCCTGAGTGCCCTGGGCGTCGGCTTCGACCTCGGCGAGAGCGACCTGGCGGCCCGGGTGAACTTCGCAACCAAAGACGAGGACGGTAAGATCTCGGACCGCAGAGCCGGTCGCATCCCCTCCGAGAAGGGCGAGGAGCTAGTCGACCTTCTGAACGAGAACCTGAACTTCGAAGGCGTCGAGGTCTTTATGGTGCACGAGAAGGAGTACAGGGCCGTCGCCGTCTTCAGAGGCGAGGGCCTCTCCGACGCGCTCGCCGACTCAGATCCCCAGCGCACCGGCCTCGCACCACTATCCGTCGAGCCGACGGACGGCTCGGAGGAGGCCAGGAAGAGCGCCGGGATCGCCAATTCCTTCGTCGAGCAGGCAAACGAAATTTTGGCAGACCAGCACCCCGCGAACACGGTTCTGGTACGCGGCTTCGGGATGCACCCCGCCCTCCCCTCCTTCGACCAGACCTACGACCTCGACGCCGCCGCCATCGCGAGCTACCCGATGTACAAGGGCCTCGCCCGCCTCGCCGGCATGCAACTCCTCGAAGAAGGCGAA
>JBKPSF010000152.1:0-4992 GCA_046734875.1 Actinomycetota bacterium
CCAGAAGACTTGAGGGCCCGCATAAGGCAGGGACCACCAGCGTAGCACGCCGGCTGCGCCGGCTTGTCGGCACGCTCGGGCTAGCGCCCTCGCTTGTCAGCACGTTCCGGCCCTTCGGGCCTCTACTTTCAGCACGCTACGCCCTTCGGGCTTCGCTTTCAGGAAGTCGTCTCGGAGCGTCGCTTCGAGCGTAAGCCCCTACCGCCTCGGACGGCGAATCGTTGGGCGCGGCCGGACGGGGCCAAAACGGCAAAAAGCTGACAAGCCCGCGGAGCGGGCGTGCTGACAAGCGACCGTAGGGAGCGTGCTGACGAGCGGAGGCGAAGCCGGAGCGTGCTGCGAGGCGCTTCGCGCCTCGCTCACCTACGCGTGTCCTTGAGTATTTCGAAGACTTCTTCGATGAGGGCTTCGCGTTTGTCGGGGGGGAGATCTCGGGGATGGATGGTCTGTTTGTCGGACTGGAGGTTGCGCAGGCTCGCCTCTTCGGCCAGGTACTTGTCTATGAGGCGGACGATGGCGTCAACCTTCTCGCGGGGCAGTCCGTCGCCGCCGCGGGTCAGTCTGCTCCACATCTGGGTTCCCTTCGTGAAGTTGGGCGGTGTCGCGGCAGATTATATCGTCGGCGCACGCTCAGGCCTGCCTGGAGGCCGTGCGGCGCGGGAAGGTGCGGTCTTCGGAGGGTACGAAGCCCTCGCCCTGGCGCCAGGCGTGGGCCGTTATGTGCAGCTCGTCCTCTCCTATTTCCACGACGTTGAAGCTCGACGCGCGTCCCGGACGGATGCGGTTGGAGATGGTTCCCGCGGTCGAGATTACGAGGCCGTGCGCGCCCCTCTCGATGGTGTGGATGGCGTCCTGGTGGTCGTGGCCGCAGAGAACCAGCTCCGTGCCGAGGTCTGAGAAGGCGTGGAGGGCCTGCTCCGTGTTGGCGAGGCCGTGGCGGCCCGAGACCTCGCCCCTTATGGGGTTGTGGTGGATCATGACGATGCGGGCCGCATCGGGGGCGGCGTTCTCGAAGGTCTCCCTGACGCGCACCATGTCGGCGTGCTTGACCTGCCCGATAACGCCAAGGTCCCTGAAACGGCGCGTGATCGCACCCCGCGTTATTCCGTGCGCGGTGTTGACGCCGGCGATGATCGCCCCGGGAACCTCCAGCGAAGGGCTCAACTCGTCCGAGATGTGCCTCTTGTACCTGGAGTATTTGAAGCGGTGGGCCTGTTCCCTGAAGAGCCCGGCGAGACCGAGGTTGCGGGCCACGGCCCCGAGCCAGCGGATGTCGTGGTTGCCCGGGATGACCACGCAGGGCGCCGTCTTCTCGAGCGAATCGAGGTAGGCGCGGGCGTCCGAGAACTCTTTGTTCGAGCAGCGCTGGGTCAGGTCGCCGGAGACGGCCACCGCGTCGGGCCTTCTCTCCTCGATGAACTCTCTCAGGGCGTCGAGGCGCTCGGCGACAGCGGGCCGCCCGAAGTGCAGATCCGAAACGTGCACGAGGGTGGTCACGAAAGACGATTCTACCCGAACAAGCCCGCGCGACAAATGTCGCCAGCAACCTCCCCCACACACTCCCGCCTCACCCCAGTCATTCCTGCGAAGGCGGGAATCCACGTCCTCTAGGATTGTTGTCGGGGGCGACGGAAGATCCCGGCGGCACCGTACGCTACCCTTCTTCCAAATTCGGTGCTAGCCGTACTACCGGGTGTTCTTCAGAAAATCGCCCAGGGTGGCGTTGAACTTCTCGGGGGCTTCGAGGTTCGAGAGGTGGGCTGTGTTGGGGACGGTGATGTGGCGGGCGCCGGGTATCCCGGCGGCCATGGCGCCCATGACCTCGGGGGAAGAGATGCCGTCTTCCTCACCGCCGATGACGAGGGTAGGGACGTTTATCTCGGCGAGCAGCGGCCTCGAGTCGGGGCGTTCGCGCATGGCACCGAGGGCGGCGACGGCTCCGTCGGGGGAGTTATCCAGGATCATGGTCCGCACGTTTTCTACGAGGTCTCTGTCCTGCAGGCTATCGGGGGCGAGGAGGCGTTCCATCTGGAGCTCGACGAGAACCTCTACGCCCTCTTTCGCCACGCTCAGGGCCATCTGTTTGCGGATCTCACGCATCTCCTCGGGGTCCGGTTCCGGCCTGGTGTTGGCGAGGATCAGGGCGGATATCCTCTCGGGGAACAGCCTCATGCACTCGAAGGCGACGTAGCCGCCCATGGAGACGCCGCCGAGGACGACGCGCTCGAAGTGCAGCCTGTCGAGCAGGCCGCGGACCCCTTCGGCGTAGTAGTGGACGTCGGGCTGGGCCGGGGTGCGCGGGGAGCGACCGAACCCAGGGTAATCGGGGGCGACGACGCGACGGTCTCCCGAAAGCGCCCTCATCTGGCGCTCGAACATCCTGCCGTTCAAAGGAAAAGCGTGGAGCAGAACGAGGGGATCTCCCGTCCCTTCCCCGAGATCCCTGTACGACATCGATACGGCGGTGCTCCTGTGATCCACTGCGTCTCCTTTGTCAGCATTTCAGCTTTTTGTCGTCGACTTTTTCGGCGCAATCGCGCCGTCGTTGATGTTAGCGTTTTCGGCGGAAGGTTTCCGCGTTCATGCTCTACCTCGTGGCTGACGCCCGACACATACACGATTTGCGAAAGGGTCGATCCTTGAACCGCGCACCCCAGTTCGTCGGCCTGAAATGCTGAAGTGCTACAGTACCATGCCTTCTGATGGATTCCGGCCGGAGGATGAGTGGCATGCGGAAAAACTTGACTGGCGTGTTGGAGGGGAACATCGTGCGTCTCGAGCCGCTGGCGCGGCGTCACGAGGAGGGCCTCTTCGAGGCCGCGCAGGACGAGAGGATCTGGCGTTGGATGCCCTACGATGCCAGCGCGTCAAGCGAGATGTTCCACGCATGGCTTGAGGACGCCCTGGCTGCCTCCGAGGCGGGCACGGAGGGCGCTTTCGCCACGTTGGATGCAGGGACGGGGAGGCCCGTCGGCAGCACGCGTTATCTCGCCCTCAGGCCCGAGCATCGGGGGTTGGAGATCGGGTGGACCTGGCTCGCGCCAGTCTGCTGGCAGACCGGAGCGAACGTCGAGGCGAAGCTGTTGATGCTCCGGCACGCCTTCGAGGACCTGGGATGCCTGCGCGTCGAGTTCAAGACCGACGCCCGAAACGACCGCTCGCGCGCGGCGCTTGCGGCACTGCCGGCGCAGTTCGAGGGCGTCTTCCGCAAGCACATGCTCGTGCGCGGCGGCCAGCGCCGCGACTCGGCCTACTACAGCGTCATCGACGACGAGTGGCCCGAGGTCATGGAAAACCTGGAACAGAGGCTGGACACGATCGGAAAGGAGAGGGCGTGAGCGAGGAGAGCACCACGGTCGGGCGTCGCAGGGCTGCCGTCAACGAGGCCATGAAGCTGTTGCCTGGACCCGGCGGAGAGCGGTTCGCGAAGGTCCTCGGGCACGGGAGCATGGAGGTCGAGGTCTACGCGCCGCGGGGCACGGACCCGCAGGCGCCGCACACCCGGGATGAGCTGTACGTGGTCGTCAGCGGAAGCGGCGAGTTCGTCAACGGGTCCGGACGCCACCCATTCGGGCCGGGCGACGTGTTGTTCGTGCCGGCCGGCGTCGAGCATCGCTTCGAGGACTTTACCGATGATCTCGTGGTGTGGGTGGTCTTCTACGGTCCCGAAGGCGGAGAGGCCTGATGGCCTTGCGCCTGCACGACTACCTGCCGTCGGGGAACGGCTACAAGGTCAGGTTGCTCCTGACGCAGCTCGGCGTCCCGTTCCAGAGGATCGAATACGACATCACCCGCGGCGAGACGCGAACGCCCGAGTTCTTGGGGAACGTCAACGCCAACGGACGCGTGCCCGTGCTCGAGACCGAAGAATGCGCGTTGCTGCCAGAGTCAGACGCCATCCTCTTCTACCTGGCCGAAAACACCCCCTTTCTCCCCGACGACCGGCTGGGCAGAGCGCGAACGCTGCAGTGGATGTTCTTCGAGCAGTACAGTCACGAGCCCAACATCGCTGTGGCCCGCGCCTGGCTCCACGTCTTCGACACGGAGATGACCGAAGAACGCCGGGCCGCGTTGGAGGCCAAACAAAAGCTCGGGTACGCCGCGCTCGGGGTCATGGAGGATCACTTGAAAAGCAACGACTACTTCGTCGGCGGGCGCTACTCCATAGCGGACATCGCGCTCTACGCCTACACCCACGTCGCCGACGAAGGGGGCTTCGACCTCGGCGGCTACCCGTCCGTCCTGGCCTGGCTGGAACGTGTCGCGTCGCAACCTGGATGCATACCGATAACGCAGGGTTGACAAGGATACCCTCAGGGTAGACTCTGCGCCCGTGCGTCTGATCTACACATTCCTTCTAGTCGCCGTCACGGCCGTGTGGGGCTGGACGTTCGTCGTGGTGCAGGATGCCATCGCCATCTACGGTGTCGTCCCTTTCCTGGCGGTCCGCTTTGTCCTGGCCGGTGCCGCGCTCACCCCGGTCTACGCGACGAAGCTGACGCTCCGGACGCTGCTCGTGGGTGGCGGCATAGGCGTGGTGCTCGCGGCGGCGTACCTCTTCCAGACGCTGGGTTTGCTCTTCACCACGCCAACGAACTCGGGCCTTATCACCGGGCTCTTCGTCGTGTTCGCGCCGCTCGCCGACCGTCTGCTCTTCGGGGTAAACCTCACGCGGCAGGTCCTTCTCGCCGTCCTCCTGAGCTTCGTGGGGATGGTGCTGCTCGCAGGAGGCGGACCCGAGGGCGCGAACTGGGGAGACCTGCTGACGCTGCTCTGCGCGTCGGCGCTCGGGCTGCACATAGCGCTGCTCTCGCGTTACGCGGCCTCCTACCACGCCGGCGCGTTGACGCTAGCCCAGATCCTCGCGATGGCCTTGCTGTTCGTAGTCGTGTGGCCGTTCTCGGGTCCCGTCGCTATGCCGTCGCCCGCGGTGTGGGTCGCGCTGCTCATTACGGGGCTTCTGGCCTCGGCCGGCGCTTTCCTGGTGCAGAC
>JBKPSF010000153.1:0-33757 GCA_046734875.1 Actinomycetota bacterium
CCTTCTGCGCCCGCATCTTGAGGGTCCACGCCGAGAAGCTCGGCTACAAGCGGGAGTTCACCATCTACGACGGCGCCGACCAGGTCAGGCTCGTCAAGCGGTGTATCGTGGAGCTCGGCAAGGACCCCAAGCGCTTCAACCCGCGCTCTTTTCAGGCCCAGATCAGCGCCGCCAAAAACGTCCTTATGGCCCCCGACGACTTCCTGCGCAACACCGAAGGCTACATCGCCGAGAACGTCGCCGAGGTCTACGACCTCTACCAGAAGCGCCTCTACGAAAACAACGCCATGGACTTCGACGACCTAATAATGCAAGCCGTAGCCCTACTCGAGCTCTTCCCCGAAGTCCGCGAACGCTACCAGACCCGCTTCAAATACATCCACGTCGACGAATACCAGGACACCAACCACGCCCAGTACCGCCTCGTCAACATCCTCGCCGCAGCACATCGTAACTTATGTGTCGTGGGCGATGACGATCAGTCAGTCTATAGCTGGCGAGGGGCGGATATTCGGAACATTTTGGACTTCGAGCGGGACTATCCGGAGGCGAAGGTCGTCAAGCTGGAGCAGAACTACCGCTCGACCCAGACCATCCTCGACGCTGCGAACGCGGTAGTGTCCAACAATGCTTCGCGCAAGGCGAAGGCGTTGTGGACCGCTGGGGATGAGGGGGATAGGATCAGGGTGTTCGCCGCCTCGGACGAGTACGCCGAGGCGCGCTTTGTGGTCTCGGAGATCGAGCGTTTGATAGACGGGGGAACTTCGGCGCGGGACGTCTCGGTCTTCTACAGGACCAACGCCCAGAGCAGGGCTCTGGAGGACGTGCTCGTGCGGGAGGGTATTCCATACCAGGTTATCGGCGGGGTCCGGTTCTACGAGCGGGCGGAGATCAAAGACGCCATGGCCTACCTGTCTGTGATCTCCAACCCCGACGACTCCGCCTCGCTGGAGCGAATTATCAACGTGCCGAAGAGGGGCCTCGGCAACACGTCGGTGGCGAAGCTCCAGGACCACGCGCGAAAGAACGGCATCTCGCTTTACGACGCCCTCTCCGAGGCAGACGCGGCCGGTTTGACGGGGGCCGCGAAGAAGTCTTGCAGGACGGTACGCGACCTTTTCGAGGGGCTCAGGGTGGCCGCCGTGGAAGTGGCGCCGACGGACCTGATCGGGGCCGTCCTCGACGAGTCGGGTTACAGGAGGGAGCTCGAGGTCGAGGATACTGTCGAGTCCGAGTCGCGCCTGGAGAACCTTGAGGAGCTCATAAACGCCGCCAGGGAGTACGAGCGCGTGGAGCCGGAACCCACGCTCGCCGGCTTCTTGCAGGAGCAGGCGTTGTACTCTGAGGGGGATTCGCTCTCTTCGGAGGGCGGCAGCGTGACGTTGATGACGCTCCACAACGCCAAGGGTCTGGAGTTCTCGCACGTCTTCGTCGTCGGGATGGAGGAGGGAACCTTCCCGCACGCCCGCTCCCTCGATGAGCACAACCTCGAAGAAGAGCGCAGGCTCGCCTACGTCGGCATCACGCGCGCCAAGGAGACGCTCACGCTCACCCACGCCAGGCTGCGCTCCAGCTGGGGCGAGCGCGAGTACAGGATGCCCTCGCGTTTCCTCTCGGAGATCCCGGACGAATACAAGTCGGGCACGATCCCCAGCACCCTCACGGGCGCCGCCGGCCGCGGCGGTTGGGGCGTGGCAATGTCAGGGCGCGGAGGTTTGGAGAGACCAGCCTCTGGAGGGACGCAATACCACGCCGGGGAGCGGGTCCGCCACGCCAAGTTCGGGGTAGGGGAGGTCGTCGAGGCCGGTGCGGGAAGGATCGTGATCCGGTTCGGGACCGAGGAGAGGACCTTCGTACCCGAGATAGCGCCGCTGAGCAAGATTTAGAACGGTCAGCTATCGGTGCTCGGCCGCCAGCTTCTTCGACCGCCGACGGCTACCGCGGAGACTGTGCGCTCTGCCAGTTGCGGATTCTGATACGCTTTGGGGGTAGCGTCCGAGAAGCGGTTTCCTGGGGATGGGCGCCAGAGCCTGCGCCTGCGGACTGTGATCGGGCTTCAGTGAGGGGCAAAAGGAGAACTATGCCGCACGTCTACGTGACGGGTCACAAGAACCCGGATACGGATACCATCGCCTCGGCCATAGGATACGCCGAGTACAAGAACCTCGTCGATCCGGAGAACCACTATGAGGCGGTCCGGCTCGGAGAGGCAAACGCCCAGACCAGGTGGGCCTTACGGGAGAGCGGGGCCCGAGAGCCGCGCCTGATCAGGCACATAATGCTGCGGGTCAAGGACGTCATGTCCAACGATGTGGCAGTCGCCCGCAAGAACGACCCCTTGCGCAACGTGGGCCTGACCATGGCGAGAAGGAACATAAGCCAGCTCCCCGTAATCGAAGACGACGGCACGCTGACCGGCATCATCACGGAGCGAAACCTGGCCCGCATGTACGTACGCGAGTCGCGCGGGGCCTCGACCTTCGCCGAGAGTCCGGTCTCGGTCGGGGCCATGGTAGAGGTGCTGGAGGGTAAGCTCCTGGTCGGCGAGGAAAAAAGCGAGTCCTCGGGCCAACTGTGGGTCATCTCCATGAGTGTGGACTCCATGGGCAAGTCCATGAACCCCGGCGACGTCGTGGTTATCGGGGACCGGCCCAAGGGCCAGCGGAGGGCCATAGAGCTGGGCGCCGGCGTGGTCGTCGTCTCAAACGGGGCACGCCCCGACGACGACGTGCTGAAGCTGGCAAGGGAGAAGGGGACGGCCGTCGTGCTCTCCCCGCTCGACTCCTACGTCACGAGCCGCCTCATACAGCTCGCCGTCCCCTGCTGGGAGGTCATGAGCGAGAACCCCCTGACCGTCAGGCCGGACGATCTTATAACGGACATTACCGAGCAGGTAATGGAGGTCCACTACAGGGCCGCCATCGCCGTCGACGAGAGGAGGGTGCCCATAGGGGTTGTGACGAGGACAAACCTCCTGAACCCCAAACCCAGGCGGGTCCTGCTCGTCGACCACGCAGAGACGGGGCAGAGCGTCGAAGGCGTGGAGAAGGCCGAAGTCGTAGAAATCCTGGACCACCACCACGTCGGGGACATCGAGACCACCTCTCCCATCCCCGCCACCTTCGACCCCGTCGGCTCGACGGCGACTTTGATCGTGGAGCGCTTCCGAGCGAGCGACCTGGTTCCCGAAGAATCGACGGCGAAGATGCTGCTCGCGGCCCTGCTCTCGGATACCGTGATCCTGAACTCCCCAACCACCACCGACCGCGACCGCGAGGTAGCAAGGTACCTGGAGGAGCTGCTCGGCCTGGACGCCGAGGAGTTCGGGACGGAGATGTTCGAGGCCTCTTCGGACGTCTCCTCGCTCTCGGCGGCGGAGATAGTGGTCCGCGACGCCAAGGAGTACGGGACGAGCTCGGGCGACAAGGTGAGCGTCTCCCAGGTCGAGACGGTGGGCACGGGCCTCCTGGAACGCAAGGACGAGCTGCAGGAGGCCCTGGAGGACCTGCAGGAGGAGAACGGCTACCTATTCTCGGCGTTGATGGTAACGGACATCATGGAGGGCGGAACCCAACTCCTCTGCGTCGGGGACTGCTCCTCCGTACACCAGGCCTTCGACTCCAGGGCCCAGAACGGCGTCATCGACCTGCCGGGCGTGATGAGCCGCAAAAAGCAGGTGGCCCCCGTACTCCTCTCGGTCCTCTAGGAGACCCGTGGCCGAGATACTAGACGGCAAAGCCGCGGCGGCCGAGGTCCGCTCCGAGGTAGCCTCCGAAGTCGAGGCCTTGAAAGAGCGTGGCGTCCCCGTGCGGCTCGACGTAGTACTCGTAGGCAAGGACCCGGCCTCCGTCACCTACGTAGCCTCCAAAGAGCGCGACAGCCAGGAGGTCGGGATCGAATCGCGGGTCCACCGCTTCCCGGTAGACGTGGCGCAAGAAGAGCTCGCCGAACTCGTGGGGACGTTGAACTGGGACACGGCCGTCTCAGGCTTCTTTATCCAGCTTCCCTTGCCTGAAGGGCTCGACGCCATGCCCCTGGTCTCGTCCATAGTTCCGGCCAGGGACGTGGACGGTCTGAGCCCCGAGAGCGCAGGGAGGCTAGCCGTCGGCCTGCCGAGCCTCCTCCCTTGCACCCCGCACGGCATCATCCAACTCCTCGGTCGGAACGGCGTAGGGCTCTCCGGAGCGGAGGTCGTCGTCGTGGGGCGCTCCAACCTCGTCGGCAAGCCGCTCGCACAGCTCTTCTTGCGGGAGAACGCCACCGTCACGGTATGCCACTCGCGGACGCGGAATCTCCCTGAAGTAACCAGGCGCGCTGACGTCCTCGTCGTCGCCGCGGGACGCAGGGAGATGATCGGGGCCGAGCACGTCAAGGATGGGGCGGTAGTCGTCGACGTCGGCATCCACCGCAAAGAGGAGGGCGGTCTCGTCGGTGACGTGCGCTTCGACGAGGTCGAGCCCAAAGCCGCCTGGATCTCCCCCGTCCCAGGCGGCGTTGGCCCGATGACCCGCGCCATGCTCCTCCACAACACCGTAAGGGCTGCGCAAATGAGCACGGAGAGTTAGGACAGATCGGTGATAGCGGGATAGGGTGCGTTACAAGAGTTGCGCGTGCGATGCGTACCGCCTCGGTGGTTCGCGGCTATTCCGATGACATTCTCTTGCCGCCCCGCCACAGGGTAAGCGCGCCTAGCGGAAACAGCACCACCGAGAGCAGGCCTGCGACGATCAATACGCCTGTAAGGGGGATCTCTGGCATCATCGGGTTCCTCCTTGCGTGGGCTTCCGATCAGAGGCGTCCGTTTACCCCGACCTTTCCGGCGTGGCGGTCCTCCTCGTCGGTGTCTCGCCGAGCGTGGCGAACAGGTTGTTCAGCGACTCGGCCAGCGTCGGGTGGGCGAAGACGGCGTCCCGGAGGGCGGTGTAAGGCAAATCGCCCATCATGGCAATCTGGATCATGGCCATGATCTCACCTCCCTCTAGCCCGAGAACCGCGCAGCCGAGGATGCGGCCCGTGTCGGCGTTCACCACGGCCTTCATGAAGCCCCTGGCCTCGTCCACCTCCAGCGCCCTTGCCACGTAGCTCATCGGTATCTTGGCTACCCGGATGTCGAAGTTCCTGTCGCGGGCCTCCTCTTCGCTGAGCCCAATCCGGCCTAGCTGCGGGTCGATAAAGACGGTGTAGGGCACGAGCCGGCCGGCGATGTTGGCGTCTCCGCCTTTGATCAGGTTCGTGCGCAAAACACGATAGTCGTCGTAGGAGATGTGGGTGAAGGCCGGACCGCCCTTGACGTCGCCTATGGCGTAGACGCCGGGCACGCTGGTCTCCAGGCGATCGTCAGTCTCTACGAAGCCGCGCCCGTCCGTCTCGACGCCGGCCGCCTCCAGGCCGAGCGTGTCGGTGTTGGGGGGACGCCCAGCCGCCACGAGCAGGTGCGAACCATGCAGAGTTCGCTCGCCATCCGGGGTCTCGACGGTCACCAGAATCTCGCCGCTGTCGCCCTGCTCGACGCGACGGGTGTTGGCCCCGAGGAGGACCTCGATGCCGTCCTGGCGCATGATCTCCGCTACCGCCTCGGCCACGTCGGCGTCTTCGCGGCTCATGAGCTGCCTGCCGCGCTGTATGATGGTTACCTCGCTGCCGAAGCGCCGGAACATCTGGGCGAACTCCAGGCCCACGTAGCTGCCCCCGAGCACCAGGAGGTGATCCGGGAGCTCGCCAAGCTCCATGATCGAGGTCGAGTTCAAGGTGGGGACGCCATCCAGGCCCTCTATCGGCGGGTCGGCCGGCCTGGCCCCGACGTTGATGAAAATCTCGTCGGCGCCGAGTTGCGCTGTCCCGCCTTCGATGAGGCGAACCTCGATCTCCTTCGGGCCTCTGAAGCGTGCTTCGCCCATCAGCACCTCGAGGTTCTCGGTTGCCCCGAGGCGCCGCTCGTCGCCGCTCCTGAAGCTCTCGACGATGTCGCGCTTGCGCTGGCGCACCTTCGTCATGTCCACCGTTACAGGGCCGTTCTGGACGCCGTAATCGGCCGAGCGGCGGTCGATGTAGGCGGCCTTCGCGCTGGCGACCATCGTCTTGGTGGGGGTGCAGCCCTCGTTTATGCACGTGCCGCCGACGTGCTCGCGCTCCACGAGCGCCGTCTTGCGTCCCGCTTCGGCCAGGGCCCTGGCGAGCGGCATCCCGCCCTGACCGGCCCCGATCACCACGGCATCGTAATGCTCTGCTGCCATAGGCGTAAGCTCCTTTCTTCGGTTGCTAACCCGTGCTCCCGAGCGCTTTGTCGAGGTTGTAGGCCGCGCTTATGAGCGTGAGATGTGTGAAGGCCTGGGGGAAGTTGCCAAGGGCCTCGCCGCGGTGCCCTATCTCCTCGGCGTAGAGCCCGAGATGGTTCGCGTAGCCCAGCATCTGCTCGAAGATGAGGCGGGATTCTTCTAACCTGCCAGCCCGCGTTAGCGCCTCAACGAGCCAGAAGGTACAGAGGCTGAAGGTTCCCTCCTCGCCCGTCAGGCCGTCGGAGGATTTTTGCACGTCGTAGCGGTAGACGAGGCTGTTGGAGACCAGGCCGCCGTTCTTGGGCGGGCGGTTGATGGCGTCTAGCGTCTCGAGCATCCTGGGGTCGCTCGGGGAGAGGAAGAAGACGAGAGGCATGATCAGGTTGGAGGCGTCTAATGTATCGCCGCCGTAGGATTGCACGAAAGCCCCGCGCTCCTCGCTCCAGCCTTTGGCCATGATCTCCTCGTAGATCTCGTCCCTGATCGCCAGCCACTTCTCGCGGTCGGCGGGAAAAGAGCGCTTGTCGGCGAGCCTCAAGCCCCTGTCTATGGCGACCCAGCACATGAGTCTAGAGTACACGAAGTCCCTGCGGCCGCCCCTGGTCTCCCAGATCCCCTCGTCTTCTTTCTGCCAGTTGTCGCAAACCCAGTTGATGAGCGCCCTGAGGTAGGTCCACAGGTTGTAGGAGATGGGGCTTCCGTGCTTGTTGTAGAGGTAGACGGCGTCCATGAGCTCGCCGTAGATGTCCAGCTGGAGCTGGTCGTAGGCGCCGTTCCCAAGCCTCACCGGACGAGAGCCCCGATAGCCGTCGAGGTGGTCCAGAGTTGTCTCCGTCAGATCCCGGCGCCCGTCTATGCCGTACATGAGCTGCAAGGACCCGTCGGGGTTGGATCTCTGGCAGCGTGACTCGAGCCAACCCATGAACCCCGCCGCCTCTTCGGTAAACCCGATGCGAAGCAGCCCGTAGAGGGTGAAGGCGGCGTCGCGGATCCAGGTGTAGCGGTAGTCCCAGTTGCGCTCACCGCCGACGCCCTCGGGCAAACCCATGGTTGGTGCCGCCACTATGGCGCCCGTCGGCTCGAAGGTGAGCAGCTTGAGGGTAAGGGCCGAGCGACGGACCATCTCGCGCCAGCGGCCCGTGTAGGTGCACTGCGAGAGCCAGCGCCGCCAGTATTCCACGGTCCGCATGAAGAGCTCTACTTCTTCCGCCTTCGAAAAGCAGACCCCACAGTCGTCTCCCTGCCCTATCTGCCGGAGGACGAAGACCGTTGACTGCTCCTCCTTTAGCGTGAACTCGGCGAAAACCCCGTTATCCTTCTGCTCGAGGGGGGAAAACGACGCCAGGCCCAGGCTCAGGTCGGGGGAACGGAACGTCGCGCCGCCGGGGATGATCCCGGTCTCGTGTTTGGCGCGGGCGTAGTCGAAGGCGGGGATGCACTCGATCCGGAAGGTCATCTCTCCGCGCACCACCTCGACGCGGCGGACGATCTGGTGTCGCCCCTGGCCGTCGCCCGTGACGCCTATGGGCATGTAGTCCGTGACCTCCCCGACACCGTCGGGCGTGAAGAACCGTGTGACGAGGACGTTGGTATCGGGCCAGTAGAGTTGCTTGCAGGTGGCCCCCTCCATCGTGGGGGAGATTTTGAAACGTCCGCCTTTGGGCTCGTCGAGGATGGCCGCGAAGACGCTCGGGGAGTCGTGGCGGGGCAAGCACAGCCAGTCTATGGAACCGTCCATGCCCACCAGGGCCGTGGTGTGCAAATCGCCGATGATCCCGTAGTCTTCTATGGGCCGGTAGCCCGGCGAGCCCTCCTCCGGAACGGTAGCCGCCTCGTGGATCTCCATCTTCCGGCTTCCTCCTCTATGACGAATTTCGTGGCGCGTAGCCGCCTCATTATCCCTCCAAGCGATACGGAATCTCCAACTGACCAAACTCTTGCCTCCGTTGCTGCGCTAATATAAGCCTCGACTTTGCAAGCGAGAGACCGGGGGCTAAAACGTGATATCAGAAGAGCAGGTGCGCCACGTGGCGAATCTGGCCCGGCTGGGCCTGACGGACGATGAGGTTGCGAAGATGGGCACGCAGCTAGACGCGATCCTCGACAGCATAGAGAAGATCCGGGAGCTCGACCTCGCCGACGTCCCGCCGACGGCGAACCCTTTGAACCTCTCGAACGTCCTCCGCCCCGACGAGCCACGCCCCGAGCTCTCCCAGGAAGAGGCCCTGGCGCCCGCCCCAGAGCGCCTAGACGACCTCTTCGCCGTCCCGAGGATCGACTGATATGCCGGAGAACCTGCTAGATCTGACGGCCCACGAACTCGCGAGAGAGATAGAAGCCGGCGAGGTCTCCGCTCGCGAGGCCGCCGAGGCCGCCAATAAGCGCGTCGCCGAGGTCGACGACGAGGTCAAAGCCTTCCTGACTACCACACCCGAGCTGGCGCTCGAACGCGCCGATAGGGTGGACGCGAAAGACGGCGACAGGAGATTCTGGGAGGGCGTTCCCCTCGTCGTCAAGGATGTTCTATCTACGCGTGGCGTGCGGACGACGTGCGGATCGAAGATCCTGGAGGACTTCGAGCCGCTCTACGATGCTTCCGCGCTCGAGAACTTCTCGGAGGACCTCGTCATGGTCGGCAAGTCGAACATGGACGAGTTCGCGATGGGCTCGTCGACGGAGAACTCGGCCTACGGGCCAACCCGCAACCCGTGGGACCTTGGCCGCGTCCCCGGCGGCTCCTCGGGCGGTTCGGCGGCGGCGGTCGCGGCCGCCGAGGGCTGGTGGGGGCTCGGGACCGACACGGGCGGTTCGGTGCGCCAGCCCGCGGCGCTGTGCGGCATCGTCGGGCTGAAGCCAACATACGGAAGGGTCTCGCGTTACGGCCTCATCTCGTTCGGGTCTTCGCTTGACGTGGTAGGTCCCATGACCCGCGACGTGAGGGACGCGGCGCTTCTCTTGCAGGCCATAGCAGGCCACGACCGGCGCGACTCCACCAGCGCCAACGTCGAGGTCCCAGACTTTCTCGCCGGCCTCGAAGGCGGCGTGGAGGGCCTCAGGGTCGGGGTGGTGACGGAGCTCATGGACGAGCGCATAGACGCCGGGGTGCGCGAGGTGGTCGGAGGCGTTGCCGAGGGACTAGAAGGCGCCGGCGCCGAGGTGGGGGAGGTCAGCCTGCCGCACGCCTACTACGCGCTGGAGGCCTACTACATAATCGCGCCTGCCGAGGTTTCGGCCAACCTGGCCCGCTTTGACGGGGTCCGCTACGGCTTGAGGGTGCCGGCAGAAGGTGTTCACGAAATGTATCGCAAGACCCGGGAGAGGGGCTTCGGGGACGAGGCGAAGCGTAGGATCATGCTCGGCACCTACGCCCTCTCTTCGGGCTACTACGACGCATACTACGCACAGGCCCAGAAGGTCAGAACCAGGATCATCGAGGACTTCCGCACCGCCTTCTCCCGCTACGACGTATTGCTCTCCCCGACCTCCCCATCCGTCGCCTTCGAGCTCGGTGCGAAGACCGACGACCCTTTAGCCATGTACCTCCAGGACATCTGCGCCGTCCCCGCGAGCCTGGCCGGCGTGCCGGCCATCAGTATCCCTGGAGGCCTCTCGGAAGGGCTACCCGTCGGCGTCCAGCTAATGGGCGACCACTTCACCGAGCCGATGCTCCTGCGGGCCGCCCGCGCCGCCGAACAGGTCGCGGGTTTCGAGTTCGTGATGAAGCCTTAGCGCGGTTCGGGCATCAGGTATCGGTATCTGGGGCGGGTGCCTCCTCCGTGTACAGGCGCGCGCGGAAGAAGTCGAAGAGGACCTTCAGGACCGCGAGGGTTGGGACGGCGAAGAGGACGCCGAGGAAGCCCGCTATCTCGGCGCCCGCGATCACGCCGAGGAAGATAAGGATCGATGGCATGTTGAGAGCCTGTCCCTGGATTCTCGGCTGCAACACGTTGCCTTCGAGCTGCTGGATCACGAGGTAGAGCAGGGCCGTAAGGACCGCCTTGCCAGGGGAGATCGTGAGCGCCACGACCACTGCCGGGATGGCGCCAAGCCAGGCGCCCAGGTAGGGTATGACCGCCGTGAGCGAGACCCAGGTACCGAGCAGGAGCGCGTAGGGGACGCCTAGCAAGAACAGCCCGATGGTCGAGATAATGCCCTGTATGACCATGTCGAGACCCAGCCCGCTCAGGTAGCGTGAGAGAGAAGCTCCTTCGTCTTCCCACAACTGGGCGGCGTCGCGCCTGTAGCGCTTCGGCGCCGCCAGCAGGAAGGTGAGCTTGATCTTGCGCGCGTTCGCGAGCAGGTAGACCGAGACGAAGAGCACCCCGAAGAGCGTTATCACCAAGCTGACAGTGCCAGAGACGAACCCGATAAGGCCGCCCAGGATCTGCTTTCCGACCGACCTCGCGAGATCGAGGAGGTCCCGCCCCAGGTCGGCCATGAATTCGTCTGGCGTTCCCTTGAGGAGGCCGTAATCGGTGAGCGGTTGCAATAGCTCGCGCAGGGTGTCTCTCGCTCCCGTCACGATCTCCGGTGCCGCCCTTACGAAAGAGACGAGCTGCACCACCAGGATGGGGACGAGGATCAAGAAAGCGAGCAGGACCAATCCCACAAGCACCAGGAACGTGACGACCATGGCCAACCACTGCGGCATGATGCGCGAGAGCCAGCGCACCGGGAACGAGAGGACGAGAGCCACGGCGAACCCCCCGATCAAAACGACGGGAACCGTCGGGGAGTACCACATGATCAGGCCGAGTACGAGGACCCCGAGCACCAAGAGCACGGTCCTTGCCCGCCTCGAGATGCGTATCGGGGTGGGACGATAGCCCTTGCTCGCGACCCGGTTTTTCTTCCGGCGGTGTCTCGTCCTCGCCACCGCTAACCTCCCAGGAGGTAGGGCACCCTTGGTTGTCAGACGACCCTGCTCGGTCTGTCGGGGCCGCTGCTGGCGTCCCTACCGCGCACCTGGAAGGCCGTGATCAGCAGCAGGATGCCGAACACCAGGGCGTAGATGCCGATCAACCATATCAGCGAGAGCAGCCCCGCGACCGGTCCTATGACGGCCAGGATCACCCCGAAGAGCACGGAGAGCGCACCGCCGACGATGAGGGCCCACTCGCCCGTGATCTCCTGGCGCAACCTGATGGCCATCGCGATCTCGGAGATCCCCGTAATAACAGCCCAGGCAGCGATGAGGTAGAGAAACAGGATCGCGGTCAACCCCGGAAGCACGAAGGCGATGATGCCAGCAAGGATGCCCGCTATCCCCTCCACGAGCAAGAGCCAGCGCGGCGTCCCACCACGAGTACCCCCGAACACCCCCACGATAGCAAACACCCCATCGACCAGAGCATAAGCACCGAAGAGCAAGATCAAAGCCTCAAGAGCAATCCCCGGCCTCAGCAGCGCAGCCAGCCCAAAGAGTATCGCGATGGCCCCACGCAGCGCCAACGCCCACCAGTGCCCGGTCTCCGAAGGTAACGCCTGCGGTTGAGCCATGCCGCCCTCCTCCTTATCCACCACTCCAACGAAACACATTATATGCACGCCCACCCCACAGGCGATACGCCCACACCCAACACCCTGACAAGCGAGGCCCGAAGGGCCGAGCGTGCCGACAAGGCGCGAAGCGCCGTGCTGACAAGCGCAGGCCGAAGGCCGGAGCGTGCTGCGCGGCGCGAGGCGCCGCGCTTACAGCCTCACCGTGTTGCCTCCGGCGCTCTTGGAGCGGTGGAGCGCCGCGTCTGCTGAGTGGGTCAGTTCCTGGCGGGTACTCCCGTCCTCGGGGAAGCTTGCGACGCCTATGGAGATGGTGGTCCTTGCCGTGGTGCCCTCCCTCTCGAAGGCGTGCGCCTCGACGCTGCGCCGGATCTCCTCAGCCACCTCCACGGCCTCCTCCCTGCAGAGGTCGGGCAGAATGGTCTGGTACTCGTCGCCGCCGAAGCGGGTGGCGCTGCGGCCCTCTTCTTCGTGGTGAGCGCCGATGATGCGCCCGATCTCCCCGACCACGAACTCGCCGAGAAGGTGGCCGTGGGCGTCGTTTATCTCTTTGAGGCTGTCTATGTCGGCCATGAGCACGCTCAGGGGCCGTCCTACGTCGGCCGTGACCTCGAGGCGATGCTCGAACTCGCGGTCGAAGCGGTCTTTGGAGTACAACCCCGTGAGGTGGTCGCGGTTTACCAGGTGGTGCAATTGCTCGTAGAAGGAGGCTTTGATCTCATCCTGGTGCGAGAACTCGAGCACCGAGTCGCCAAGGTGGATGCGGTCCCCGTCGGAGAGAAGGTAGCCGCTCCCCGGCTCCTCCATGACCTCGCCGTTCAGCGCGATGTCCTTTCTTGCTCCCACGCTTCTAACGACATAACCGCCGGGTTCTTTGTAGACCTCTGCGTGCGTCGGTTCGACCTCCACGTCCCGCACCACGATGTCGGCCCTGAACGGGTCGCTGCCCAGGATCAGCTCGTCGTCTGTTATCTCGAAGAAATCGCCTAGGCCCGGTCCTCGCAGGACCACGAAGTGCGGCCTGTTCGCCCCGCCGACGTCGTTCTCCGTCTGTGCATGCATCCCTACGCAACCTCCGTAGAGCTACATTTTAGCATCCACCCTGTGGATCAAGCCCCCATCTGGCGGTGCTAGAATGGTAACGTAGAGAAGCAGGCGAGTCTGGCACGGGGGCCCACACTTGGAAGTGCAGGAAGAGCGTACGTACACGGCGGTCATAGGTCTGGAGTTCCACGTCCACCTCGCGACCGAGACAAAGATGTTCTGCGGTTGCAGGGTTACCTACGGAGATCCCCCTAACACCCACACGTGTCCCGTTTGCCTCGGGCATCCTGGGGCCCTGCCCGTCACCAACGAGAAGGCCGTAGAGCTCGGGGTCATGGCCGGGCTCGCCCTCAACTGCGACGTCGCAGAGAGGGCCGTCTTCGCCAGGAAAAACTACTTCTACCCCGACCTCCCGAAGGGGTACCAGATCTCCCAGTTCGACGAGCCGATCTGCACGGGCGGGTACCTCGACGTTCCGGCCGCCGGCGGCAAGGTGCGCGTCGGCATCACGCGCCTGCACCTGGAGGAGGACGCGGCGAAGAACGTCCACGTCGGCACCTCGGGTCGCATGCACGGCTCGGTCGGCTCCCTCGTGGACTTCAACCGCGGCGGCACGCCCTTGATGGAGATCGTCACCGAACCCGATATCCCCTCGCCCGAAGCCGCCCGCGCGACGGCCAACTATCTGAAGGAGATTTTGCGCGCGGTCGGCGTCTCCGAGGCGGACATGGAGAAGGGCCAGCTCCGCTGCGACGCCAACGTGTCGATACGCAACCCCGACGGCTCGTTCGGGACCAAGACCGAGCTGAAGAACATGAACTCCTTCCGCTTCGTCGAGCGGGGCCTTGCACGAGAGCTGGAGCGCCAGCGCGACATCCTGGAGGACGGCGGTCGCGTCGAGCAGACCACGCTCCACTACGACCCCGAGACCGACGAGGTGCACGAGCTGCGCAGCAAGGAGTACGCCCATGACTACCGCTATTTTCCGGAGCCCGACCTCCTGCCGCTAGAACTCTCGCCAGCGTACGTGGGCGAGATACAGGATCGGCTGCCCGAGCTGCCCGACCACATGCTCGCCCGGTTCGTCGAGCAGTACGGCCTCTCGGAGTACGACGCCGGGGTTCTCACAGCCGATAGGGACCTCGCCGCCTTCTACGAGGCGGTCGCGGCGGAGGTAGATCCCAAGCAGGCGTCCAACTGGATCTCCGGCGACCTGCGCGCCCTCCTCAACGAGACCGGAACGGACATCCCCGAATCGAAGGTAAAGCCGGAGCACATGAAAGAGCTAATAGACCTCGTCGCCGCAGGAAAAGTCTCCCGCTCCGCGGCAAGGACGGCCCTCGATAAGGTCTTCGAGACAGGCGATTCTCCCTCTGTCGTCGTGGAGCGCGAGGGTCTCGCCTCGGTCGGCTCCGACGAGCTCTCCGGCGTCGTGGACGAGGCCATCTCAGCCAACCCCGACGAGGCCGAGCGCGTCCGTGGCGGCGACAAGAAGGTCGTCGGCTTCCTCGTCGGACAGGTCATGAAGGCGACCCGCGGCAACGCTGACGGTGGGCGCGTCCGGGAGCTCCTCATGGAGAAACTTGGCTCCTAGAATCAGTGACGACGGGCGGCATACCGCGCATAGGTATCCTGGGCCTCGCAACGTCTAGTTACGCAAGCCTCGTTCAGGAGGCGGGCGGGCGGCCGGTAAGGCGAGAATTGCTAGGGACTATCCCCCGTGGGGGAATAGCACTCGAGAGGGAGTGGGTTGCGGATCAGGCAGAAGTCTTTGGTTCTCTTGCCAGGCTCGACGCCCTGCTGGTTGGACCGGCCAAGACCGAAGACCTCGCAGGGCTCCTTCTTGCCGCTGTTCGCTTCGATCTACCGACCGTCTTCGCCCCGGCCAACACCCAGCCATTTGATGTCGTACCTCACGCGCTGGGTTTGGCTTCATCGGACGCAGAGCCGACGGAGATCGTTGTTCAGATCGCCCGCTCGGGTGGGCCGCGCTCCCGCGAGTTGATAGACAACTTCTCACTCGCCAACGCGCTGCGGGCAGGCGTGGCCGCGGGCGCTGGGCCTGAGTTACTCGTCCATCTCGCGGCCGTGGCCCGCGAGACAGGCGACGCCGGGTTCGACCAGATGATTCGGGTACTCGCCCCCGAGACCCCCGAGGTAGCCCCGGAGTGGTATCAAGAGCACGGCGTAACCGGCCTGCTCTCCTCGCTGGGCGGCACGATTCACGACATCACAACCGTCGCCGGCAACCTGAAAGAGAACCTGCCGCCCGCGCCCCCGCCGCCGGACGAGCACGCACGGCTCGTATTCGTGAGGGCCAGGGCTTCGGGCGCCGAAGCTGTCTGCCGCGTCCGTGGGGGTGTGACGGAGGTGGCGGGAGAGTGCCGCGTCTTCGGCTCAGAGGAGGAGGCCGTCTCGGGGGTGCGTCGGGGCGAGGTCGGGGAGGGGGCGATGCTCGTGGTGGGTGGTTGTGGGCCGCGTGGGGGCCCGGGGCTGCTCCGGCTCGACCATCTCGGACGGTCTCTACGGGAGGCGGGGCTCGAAGTACCCGTGCTCACCGACGGGCTCGCGTCTGAGGACGCCAGGGGGACCTGGATCTCACTATTCACCCCCGAAGCCGCAGCGGGCGGGGTGCTCGCCCTGCTCCGCGATGGTGACCCCCTCAGGATAGACCTTACGGAAGGCCGCATCCGAACGGGAATCGGCGCCACGGACTTCGAGAGCAGGGAACCCACCGGATTCCCCGAGCGTGCCGACACGGCATACGCCGCCCGCTACGCCAGGGCCGCGCTACCCGCACTCGAAGGCGCGGGCTTCGATTAGCGCTCTGTATCTGCCGGTTTTCTAGCCCCGACGTGCAGGAAGTACGCTACGACCTGCGCGTCCTGCAACCCGGGACGCTCGCGAACGGCCTCATGGCTCGGGTATGGTTCGCCGAAGCGCTCCGATCGAGCCATCCTTACTTCCTCCTCGCAGCGTCCGAAACTGCCACCGGCCACGATACTAGATCCGACCCGGAAAGGTCGAAAGCAACACTTTGTAAAAGAGATGTCCCAGTATGTAGCCATCGGCAACGATCCTGTCTAAAATAGACGTTCTGTTGTCCGTACTGAGAGAGGTAGCACCGATGATGAACAAGTACCGTCTTATGTCTCCCGGCCCGACTCCCATACCTCCGGAGGTCTCCGCGGCGGGGGCGCTACCCATCATCCACCACCGCACGCCGGAGTTCGGCGAGGTGTTTACGCGGGTCAACGAGAACTTGAAGCGAGTTTTCCTGACAGAGAACGACGTTTTTACCTACGCTGCGAGCGGGACGGGGGCTTTCGAAGGTGCGATCCAGAACCTCTTCTCGCCGGGAGACAGGGTCCTGGTCGTAAATAACGGCAACTTCGGTGGCCGGTGGGTGAAGATGGCCCGCGCCTTCGGCCTCGAGCTCACGGAACTGAAGTACGAGTGGGGCGAGAAGGCCGACAACGACGAGGTCGCCGAGGCGCTCGCGAACGAGCCGGGGATCAGAGCCGCCATCTGCGTCCTCTCGGAGACCTCGACGGGAACCGTAAACGATATCGAAGGCTTCGCGAGAGCCGCGGAGAACGTGGTCACCATCGTGGACGCAGTATCCGGGCTCGGGGCGTGCACGCTCAGGACGGACGAGTGGGGTGTCGACGTGGTCGTCGCCGGTTCGCAGAAGGCGCTGATGACGCCTCCTGGTCTTGGCTTCGTTAGCGTCAGCGAGCGAGCGATGCGGATGCACGAGGAGTCGCGGATGCCGCGTTTCTACTTCGACTGGGCGGCGGCCAGGAAGGCCTACGAGAAGGACCCGGCGCAGACGGCGTGGACGCCCGCCGTCAGCCTTATCATCCAGCTCGACATAGCGCTGCAGCAGCTTATAGAGGAGGGCGTCGAGAACGTCTTCGAGCGCCACGTGATGCTGGGGCGTGCTTCGAGGGCAGGCATCAAGGGGATGGGGCTCAAGCTGTTCGGGCCCGACGAGGACCTCAACTCGGCGGTTACGGCGGCCTGGGTGCCCGAGGGCATCGATGGCAAGCAGCTCGTGCGCATGATCTTCCGCGAGCATGGCATACAGGTCGCCGGCGGGCAGGGCGAGATGGCCGGCAGGATCTTCCGCATAGGTCACTGCGGCTTCTTCGACGCCTTCGACATCATCGCCACCATCGCCGCCACCGAGCTTGCCCTGGAAGAGCTCGACTATCCCGTCGAGCTTGGTAGGGGCGTAGGCGCGGCGCAGAGGGTCTTCTCCAGGAGCGGGGTAACCGCTTGAAGGTCCTGATCCCCGAGAAGCTCGCCGACCCTGGCATCGAGCTTCTAGAGAGAGATTTCGAGGTGGAAGTGCGTCTCGGCCTGAGCCCGGAGGAGCTGCTTGATACCATCGGGGATTACGACGGCCTTATCGTGCGCAGCGCAACGAAAGTGACCGCCGAGGTTATAGACCGGGCCGACAACCTCAAGGCCATCGGGCGCGCCGGCATCGGCGTGGACAACATAGATATAGAGGCCGCCACAAAGCGCGGCGTCATCGTAGCCAACGCCCCCGAGAGCAACACCGTGGCCGCGGCGGAGCATACTCTGGGTCTCATGCTTGCCGCCGCGCGGCGCATCCCCGCGGCCGATTCTTCTCTACGCGACGGGGAATGGAAGAGGAGTGCGTTCAAGGGCGTGGAGGTCTCGGGGAAGACGCTGGGCCTCATAGGGCTAGGCCACGTCGGCGCCATCGTCGCCCGCGGCGCCCTGGGTATGGGGATGCGAGTGCTGGCTTATGACCCCTACGTCTCCGAGGACAGGATGCGCTCCATGAACGTCGAGCGGGCCGAGACCACCGACGAGGTTTTCGGGCGGTCCGACTTCGCCTCGTTGCACGTCCCGCGCACCCCGCAGACGATGGGGCTCGTCAACGAGGAGAGCCTGGCGAAGATGAAGCCAACCGCCTACCTCATAAACGTTGCGCGCGGCGGCATCGTGGACGAGACGGCCCTCTACAACGCCCTCAAGGAGGGCGCCATCGCTGGCGCGGCCCTCGACGTGTTCGTCGAGGAGCCCACCACGGACTCTCCGCTCTTTACGCTTCCCAACGTGGTCGTAACGCCCCACCTCGGGGCGAGCACGGCTGAGGCTCAAGACAGGGCCGGCATCACGGCGGCGGAGCAGGTAGCCACGGCCCTCGGAGGCGCTGTCCCGATGCACGCCATAAACGCGCCCGTGCCGATGGGGGAGGGGGCTGATTTCGTGGCCCAGTTCTCCGGACTCTGCGAGGCCCTCGGAAGCCTGCTCTACCAGCTCACGGACGAGACCACGGATACCCTGAGGATCGAATACCGCGGCGAGGTCGCCGGCTTCGACACGCGCCTCCTCGACGTCTCGGCCCAGAAGGGCCTCCTCGCGCCGATGGTCTTCGAGCCGCTGAACTTCGTCAACACGCCCGCGCTGGCCAGAGAGAGGGGTCTCAAGGTCGAGACCTCCCGCTCCTCGGAGAGCGCTGACTACACGAACCTCGTAGAGCTACGCATGGGCGAGAACGCCGTCAGCGGCACGCTCTTCGGGCCCAGGATGCAGCCGCGGCTCGTCGGGGCGATGGGCTTCGACCTCGACGTGGAGCCCGGGAAGCACATGCTCTTTATCCGCAACGAGGACCGCCCCGGCATGATCGGCAAGCTCGGAAGCATCCTCGGGGAGCACGGCATCAACATCGGCAACATGGCCGTCGGGCGCGGAGAGCCCGGCTCCCGCGCGGCGATGGCCGTCACCGTCGACGAGCCCGTCCCCGAAGAGGTCCTTAAGGCCCTCGAAGAGACACCAGGCTTCAACGAAGCCCGCTCGGTGACGCTGTGATGGCCAGCCTCGAAGACATACTCGCCCGCTACAAACCCTACGGCCCCACCTTCGCGCCCGGCGACAAGGCCCCCTTCTCAGGCACCTACATCTGCGACAGGGGAACCATGCTGCCGCCGATACGCGTCCAGCTCTCGAAAGGCGAAGAGTTCCCCGAAGCCCAGGGACTCGGCGAGCACACGCGCTGGCGCCAGACGAATATTCAGGCTTAGAGGTTTCAGGCTACAGGCTCTAGGTGTGCAGGGCCAGGCCGTGGGGTTCTTCCGCAGTTTCGAGGGCGGCGAGCAGGGTGTCTGGGGCGTAGATGCGCAGGGATGCTTTGGAGAAGCCGGACGCATCGCGGGTCACTATGGCCCCGGCCTCGTGCAACACCGCGTCCTCGAAGTCATCGAATTCGAGCCCGAGCGCTCCTTCGAGGACGGCTCGATCGATGGGTGCCACCTCGAAGAGTCACAGCAGATCCTTCATCATCCCGCGTGCCGCGGTCGCACCAACGTTGCGGCGCGCGATGTAGTGGATGGTCGTCTTTCTCGGTGTCGCGCTCGGGGTTGGACTCGCGCGCTACGGTTCCGGGCTACCTCTCGTGGGATCGCTACTCGGGGAGAAGCAGTCGCGTACCACGACGGGACCCGTGGTGGTAGAGGGGATACGAGAGCTCGACCGGCTCGTCGAACGAGCCCGTCTGCGGGCGGTAGGGAAGATCGCCGCCTCCGCCCGTGAGAACGGCATCCTGGATACAGCCGACCAGAACGCGCAAAATAGCATCCGTGCCTTCGTCACCACGCTCGAGTTCGAAAAGGTCCGTTTCGAGTAGGGTGAGGCGCTGGTTGCATCCTGCAAGCGCGAGGGCCTCGTCTCAGGTGCCGCGCGGCGCCCGTTATCGCTCGCTGCTGGCTTCCTCCGACTCCGAGGCCGTGTCGGCGTGTCGGTGGGCGACCTTCCAGCCGCCATCCTCACGTCGGTAGACCTGCGTCACACGGAGAACGTAGCGCCGCGGCTCGCCGTTGACCGACACCTGCGTCCGCTCGTACCCGACGGTGAAAGCTATGTCACCGACCACTTCCGCAGCGACGATCTCGTACACGTGCGAAGTGCAGTTCGAGAAGGTGTCGGCGAGGTTGTGGAACAGGTCGCGCAGCGCCTCTTGACCGACTGCCGAACGCCACGCGCCGAATACCGACACCGGCTCTTGCTTCGACCAGATCGCCAACCGCGGACCTGGGTCGCCGTTGTGCAGAGCGGTCTCCGCATCCCTTAGCCGACTCTGCGTCCACGCCACGAAGTCATCTCGGTCGCTCATGGCTCTCCTTCCCGGGGTCTCCGGCAACTCCTTCTCAGGGGCGGGTATATCACTTCCGGCGATTCGCGGCGCTCCGCGGAAGTTCGGCTTCACGCCCGAGGCGGTGGTCGCACTCGACCCGGCCGGGCAGCGCCGAGGTCTTCCGCACGTGACTGGCTTGAGCACGCAGTCGTAACTCGCGCCATACTAGAGGCGGACACCGAAACAATGGGGGCGGTCATGAACGATCTCGAAGCCTTTCTCGCCGACACGGTCCGGCGGCACACGACGGCAACCACCGCGGTGCGTAACGGTGATGCAACCTCGCTGATTGCGATGCTGTCGATGCATGATCCGGTGACGCTTTTTCCGGCCTCTCAATCCAGCAAGCTCGGATGGGCGGAGGTCAGCGAAGCCTTCGGTCGTGTCGCCTCGTTGTACTCGGATGGGACACCGGTCGAATTCGAAGTACTGGCCGCCGGAGTCAGCGGGGATTTGGCATACCTGGTCGGCTTCGAACGAGGCTCTGCTGCGGTCGCCAGCGGTTCCCCGGAGCCCGTAAGCCTTCGCGTCACCCAGATCTACCGAAGGGAGGACGGAGAGTGGAAATTGGTTCACCGGCATGGCGATCCCGGCGCTGGAGGTGATCCAGGCGTGGATCACCTGCGCGCAGCGATGCGCGACCGAGCTGGCGCCGAATAGCCGCCGATCGCGCCTGATGCCCTTCCGCGAGGGCCACGCCTCAGGTGCCGACGTAGGCCGCTAGGTGCTCTCCGGTGAGGGTGGAGCGGGCGGCGACGAGGGAGGCGGGGGTGCCCTCGAAGACGATCTGGCCGCCGTCGTGGCCTGCGCCGGGGCCGAGGTCGATGATCCAGTCGGCGTGCGCCATGACCGCCTGGTGGTGCTCGATGACGATGACAGACTTGCTTGAGTCGACGAGCCGGTCGAGCAGGCCGAGAAGCTGCTCGACGTCGGCGAGGTGCAGGCCCGTGGTCGGCTCGTCCAGGACGTAGACGCCGCCCGTGCCGGCCATGCGGGTGGCCAACTTTATACGCTGCCGCTCGCCGCCTGAAAGCGTCGTGAGCGGCTGGCCCAGGCTGAGGTAGCCGAGCCCGACGTCGACCAGCCGGGTCAGGATCTTGTGCGCAGCCGGGACCCTGCCCTCCCCGGCGCCGAAGAACCCTTCCGCCTCGGTCACCGGCATCGCGAGCACCTCTGCGATGTTCCGGCCGCCCAGCGTGTACTCCAGCACCGATGCCTCAAAGCGCTTTCCCTCGCACTCCTCGCAGGTGGTGGCGACGCCGGCCATCATCGCCAGGTCGGTGTAGACGACGCCGGCGCCGTTGCAGTTGGGGCAGGCGCCCTTGGAGTTGGCGCTGAACAGAGACGGCTTCACGCCGCCCGCCTTCGCGAACGCCTTGCGGATCGGGTCGAGCAGTCCGGTGTACGTCGCCGGGTTGCTCCGTCGGGAGCCCTTGATGGCGCCCTGGTCGACAGACACCACCCCCTCCCTGCCTGACACCGAGCCGTCGATCAGCGAGCTCTTGCCGGAGCCGGCGACGCCGGTGACGACGACAAGCACCCCGAGCGGGATGTCCACGTCCACGTCATCGAGGTTGTGCGTCGACGCGCCGCGGACCGAAAGCTGGCCACTGGGCGTTCTCACCGCCTCCTTGAGGGTTGCCCGGTCGTCGAGGTGGCGACCTGTGGTGGTGTCGCTCCCCCGCAGCCCCTCGACGGTCCCCTCGAAGCAGACGGTGCCGCCCTCCGTGCCGGCGCCGGGGCCGAGGTCGACTATGTGGTCGGCGACCTGGATCGTCTCCGGCTCGTGCTCTACGACGAGCACCGTGTTGCCCTTGTCGCGCAGCCGCAGCAGCAGGTCGTTCATCCGCTGGATGTCCTGGGGGTGCAGCCCGATGGTGGGCTCGTCGAAGACATAGGTGACGTCGGTGAGCGCCGACCCGAGGTGCCGGATCATCTTGGTGCGCTGCGCCTCGCCGCCCGACAGCGTGCCCGACGCCCGGTCGAGCGAGAGGTAGCCAAGCCCGATCTCCGCGAACGAGTCGAGGAGGTGCTGCAGCCCGGTGAGCAGCGGCGCCGCAGACGGCTCGTCGAGGCCCCTGACCCATTCGGCAAGGTCGCTGATCTGCATCGAGCAAACGTCGGCGATGTTCTTGCCCTCGATCTTCGACGACCGGGCCTCCTTGCTGAGCCGGGTGCCGTCGCACTCGGGGCACGTCGTGAACGTCACCGCCCGCTCCACGAAGCGGCGGATGTGCGGCTGCAGCGAGTCGACGTCTTTGGACAGCATCGACTTCTGGATCTTGGGGATCAGGCCTTCGTAGGTCAGGTTGATCCCCTCGATCTTGATCTTGGTGGGCTCCTTGTGGAGAAGGTCGCGCAGTTCCTGTTTGGTGAACTTCTCTATCGGCTTGTCCGGGTCGAAGAAGCCGCAGCCGCGATAGATGCGGCCGTACCAACCGTCCATGCTGTAGCCGGGGATCGTGAGCGCACCCTCGCCCAGCGACAGGCTGTCGTCGTACAGCGCGGACAGGTCGAAGTCGGTTACCGAGCCCATGCCCTCACAACGCGGGCACATGCCGCCGAGCCGGTTGAAGGTAACCTTCTCAGCCCTGGTCCTGCCCTCACCGCGCTCGACGGTGATCGAACCACCGGCCTTTACCGAGGGGACGTTGAACGAGTACGCGTTGGGCGGGCCGATGTGCGGCTTCCCGAGCCGGCTGAAGAGGATGCGCAGCATCGCGCCCGCGTCGGTGGCGGTGCCGACCGTGGAGCGGGGGTTGGCACCCATCCGCTCCTGGTCGACGATGATCGCGGTCGTCAGCCCGTCGAGCACGTCGACCTCGGGCCGCGCCAGCGCCGGCATGAAGCCCTGCAAGAAGGCGCTGTAGGTCTCGTTTATCATCCGCTGCGACTCCGCGGCGATCGTGGAGAACACCAGCGAGCTCTTGCCCGAGCCGGAGACGCCGGTGAACACCGTAAGGCGGCGCTTCGGGATCTCGACGCTTACGTCCTTGAGGTTGTTCTCGCGCGCGCCGTGCACGCGGATCAGATCGTGGCTGTCGGCAACGTGCGGCGACCGCGTATCCGTCGTGTACATGCTCATCGTGTCTCCCTCAATCAAGCGGAGCCGCCTTCGCGGTCTCCTCGATCGCTGGACGGCTCAGCGCTCCTGGATGCGGATCATGTTGCCCGCGGGATCGCGGAACGCGCAGTCGCGGACGCCGTACGGCTGCTCGGTCGGCTCCTGGACTACCTCGGTGCCGCTGGCCTCCAGCGTCGCGAAGGTGCCGTCGAGGTCGGCTGTGGCCAGGTTGACGCCGAAGTAACTGCCCTTGGCCATCATCTCGAGGATGGTGCGGCGCTCGTCGTCGGTGAGACCGGGATTGGCGGTCGGCGGGTGCAGGACGATGGACGTGCCTGGCTGGTCGGGAGGGCCGACCGTGATCCAGCGCATCCCGCCATATCCGACGTCGTTGTGAACCTCGAAGCCCAAAGTGTCGCGGTAGAAGGCCAGGGAGGCGTCGGGGTCGTCGTGGGGTAGGAAGCTCGAGTGAATGGTGATGTCCATGGTAGTCATTCTCCTCTCTCGAATGGTGTCCATGGCAATCATTCTACGGACGGTCAGGGGGCGTCACTTCTCGATTCCTGATCGGTCGGGTCACCTGTTTGGCCACGCAGGAAGGCATCCCCGCCGTCGCGCGCGCCGCCTGGCGCCGATAGACGCTGGGCGGCACCCCGACCAGCTCGGTGAAGCGGGTGCTGAAGGTGCCAAGCGACGAGCAGCCGACCTCGAAACAGACCTCGGTGATGCTGAGGTCGCCACGACGCAGCAGCGCCATCGCGCGCTCGATGCGCCGCGTCATCAGGTAGGAGTAGGGCGACTCGCCGTAGGCGCGCCGGAACTCGCGGCTGAAGTGCCCGGCCGACATGTGCGCGCCGCGGGCGAGATCCTCGACGTCCAACGGCTGCGCGTACTCCCGGTCGATCCGGTCGCGAACGCGGCGCAGCCGCGCGAGGTCGCGCAGGTGCTCTGCCGCGTCTGGTCTGCCGGTCACCTGCGAGATCATATTACGTCGCACGGGGGTGCTCAAGTCCGATGACGTAGCGTATCCGGGGTGATCCTTAATTGCGAACGGGTAGGGCCGCGATGGCATGCAGGGTCCGTTCGGCGGTCACCTTCCAGGTCGTGGTGCCCGAGCCGATTTCTCTACGGCCTGCGGAACCTCCGTGGCCCCATTGCCAGCCGATGCTTGCGGTTCGTAGCCTAGGTTGGGAGCCAGCCACTTCTCGGCCTCTTCCAGCGTCCAGTCCTTTCGCCGGGCGTAATCCCGAGCCTGGTCACGTCCGATCTCCGCGACGCCGAAGTACTTCGAGTCGGGATGGGAGAAAAAGTAGCCGCTGACCGCCGCGCCCGGCGACATCGCGCAGCTCTCGGTCAGCGCGATGCCGGCGTTGTCCTCCACGTCAAGCAGGCTCCACAGCGTGCGCTTTTCCGTGTGCTCCGGGCAGGCGGGGTAGCCGGGCGCAGGACGGATGCCACGGTACTCCTCCCGGATCAAGGCCTCGTTGTCGAGCGACTCGCCCGACGCGTAGCCCCAGAACTCCTTGCGGACCCGCCGGTGCAACAGCTCGGCAAGAGCCTCGGCGAGCCTGTCGGCGAGCGCCTTGACCATGATGGCGTTATAGTCATCGTTCTCTTCCTCGAAACGGTGCGCCACCTCGTCGGCCCCCAGCCCTGTCGTAACGGCGAACAGCCCGACGTAGTCTTCGAGGCCCGTGCCCTTCGGGGCTACGAAGTCGGCGAGGCAGCTATTCGGACGGCCCGGCGGTTTCTGCTTCTGCTGGCGCAGAAAGCTGAGGCCGGCGAGTACCTCTTTACGCGACTCGTCCGTGTAGACCTCGATGTGATCGTCTTCCAGGGCGTTCGCAGGGAAGAGGCCGAAAACGGCGCGTGCCGTCAACCACTGCTCGTCAATGATCCGGTCGAGCAGGTCCTGTGCGTCGGCGAAGAGCTTTCGGGCCTCTTCGCCCTTCTCGGGGTCGTCGAGTATCTTCGGGTAGCTGCCTTTCAGTTGCCAGGAGTGGAAGAAGGGCGTCCAGTCTATGTACGGTCGTATCTCAGGCAGAGGATAATCGTCGAACGTCCGCACGCCTAGGACGTTTGGCCGGGGTGGCGAGTATCCTTTCCAGTCGATCTTCGTCCCGTTGGCTCGTGCCTTCTCCAGCGTGGTCAACCTCGTCTGCGAGCGGCGGCCCGCGTGTTTCTGGCGGACCCGTTCGTAGTCGGCGGCGATCTGCTCGGCGTAGGACGCCTTGCGTCCCTCGCTGACGAGGTTCTGGACCACCCCGACGGCGCGCGAGGCGTCCTTGACGTGAATGACGGGTTGGTTATAGCCCGGAGCAATCTTGACGGCCGTGTGCGTCTGGGAGGTCGTCGCCCCGCCGATAAGGAGCGGCACGTCGAAGCCCTCGCGCTGCATCTCTTTAGCGTTGTGGACCATCTCGTCGAGGCTCGGCGTAATGAGGCCGGAGAGCCCGATCACGTCGGCGTCCTTCTCCCTGGCGGTCTCTAAGATCTTCGCCGAAGACACCATGACGCCGAGGTCTACGACCTCGAAGTTGTTGCACTGGAGCACGACCCCTACGATGTTCTTCCCGATGTCGTGCACGTCGCCCTTGACGGTCGCCATCACCACCGTGCCGTTGGACCGGCGGGCTCCATCTTTCTCCTCTTCTATGAACGGTACGAGGTAGGCGACGGCCTTCTTCATCACGCGGGCGCTCTTCACGACCTGCGGCAGGAACATCTTGCCCGATCCGAACAGGTCCCCGACCACGTTCATACCCTCCATGAGGGGGCCTTCGATCACGTCGAGCGGACGTTCCGCCTCTTTCCTCGCCTCCTCAGCGTCCTCCTCCACGAACTCATCTATTCCCTTGACGAGCGCGTGCTCGAGCCGACGCTCCACCGGCCAACTCCTCCATTCCTGGTCTTTTGCGTCAAGGTCAGCGCCGCCCCGATCCCGATATTCTTCAGCCAGGGCGAGCAGCCGCTCGGTGGCGTCCGAACGGCGGTTGAGGACGACGTCCTCGACCGCCTCGCGCAGCTCCTCGTCTATCTCGTCGTAGACGGCGAGCTGGCCCGCGTTCACTATGCCCATGGTCAGGCCCGCCTCTATAGCGTGGTAGAGGAAAACGGCGTGAATAGCCTCCCGAACCGCGTTGTTGCCCCGGAAAGAAAACGAGACGTTCGAGATCCCGCCGGAGGTCTTCGCGTACGGGAGGGTTTCGCTGATCTCCCTGACCGCCTCGATAAAGGCGACGCCGTAGTCGTCGTGCTCTTCGATGCCTGTGGCGATGGCGAAGACGTTGGGATCGAGGATGACGTCCTCGGGCGGGAAACCAACCTCTTCCGTCAGGATCTCGTAGGCCCGCCGGCAGACTTCGACCTTCCTGCTCTTCGTGTCGGCCTGGCCCGTCTCGTCGAAGGCCATGACGATCACGGCCGCGCCGTAGCGCCTTATAAGCCGCGCCTGTCTGACGAACTCCTCCTCGCCCTCCTTGAGGCTGATGGAGTTGACGACCGGCTTGCCCTGCACGCACTTCAGGCCGGCCTCGACGATGGACCACCTGGAAGAGTCGATCATGACGGGCACCCGCGAGATATCCGGCTCCGAGGCGACGAGGTTCAAGAAACGGACCATCGCCTCCTCGCCGTCGAGCATCCCCTCGTCCATGTTGACGTCTATGATCTGGGCGCCGTTCTCGACCTGCCCTCGCGCCACGTCGAGGGCCGTCTCGTAGTCCTCGTTCAGGATGAGCTCCTTGAACCGCGCGGACCCCGTGACGTTGGTCCGCTCTCCGACGTTCACGAACAGGGAATCGGGCCCGATGTTGCACGGCTCGAGCCCGGAGAGCCGCAGTTTCTTCTCTACGTCAGGTACCTCGCGCGGCAGGTGGCCCGAGACGGCTTCGGCTATCGCCCCGACGTGCTCGGGCGTCGTCCCGCAGCAGCCGCCGACGATGTTCAGCCATCCGGCTTCGGCCCACTCCCCGACCTCGGCAGCCATTATCTCGGGCGTCTCGTCGTACTCGCCGAACTCGTTGGGCAGGCCGGCGTTCGGGTAGGCGCTTACGGGAACGTCGGCTATCCGGGAGAGCTCCTCAACGTACTGCCTTAGCTCCTTCGACCCTAACGCGCAGTTCAGGCCGACGCTGATGGGGTTCGCGTGGCGCACGGAGTTCCAGAAGGCTTCGGTCACCTGGCCAGAGAGCGTGCGTCCGCTCGCGTCGGTGATCGTGCCCGAGATCATGATTGGTATATCGAGGCCTTCCTCTTCGAGGTAACCGGTGATCCCGAAGATGGCCGCCTTGGCGTTCAGGGTGTCGAAAATGGTCTCGACGAGCAGCAAATCGGCGCCGCCATCGACGAGGCCCCGCGCGGCCTCCGCGTAAGATTCGGCGAGCTCGTCGAAGGTGACGTTCCTGTAGCCCGGATTGTTTACGTCAGGCGAGAGCGATGCCGTCCGATTCGTCGGCCCTAAAGCGCCTGCCACGAAGCGTGGCCTCTCCGGCGTCGCGAAGCCGTCGGCGGCCTCCCTGGCGACCCGCGCCGCCTCGAAGTTCAGCTCGTACGCGAGATCCTCCATCCCATAATCCCTCTGGGCGATGGAGGTGGAGGTGAAGGTATTCGTCTCGATGATGTCCGAGCCCGCATCCATCGTGGCCTCGTGGATCGCGCGGATTATCTGGGGCTGGGTGATAGAGAGCAGATCGTTGTTGCCTTTTAGCTCCCTGGGATGGTCGGCGAAAAGCTCCCCGCGGTAGTCGTCCTCGCAGAGGTCGTAAGACTGGATCATGGTCCCCATAGCGCAGTCTAACAAGACGATTCGTTCCTCGATGAGTGCCCGGAACTCTTCCAGCCGGGCCTGCCTCTCTTCGTGTTGCGTGCGCTGAAGAACCATTAACGTTCGCTCCATCCGGTCAAGTCTTGACGCCGATCGCCTCGATCACGTCCCCTGCGAGGTCGGGGGCGCTCGCTGGCGGCATGATGTACGCCCCCCCGACCAGGTGTTGCGCCTCGGCGAGCACGTTCTGGGCGACCTCGACGCCGTACTTAGGGGCGTCCTCGGGGGAGAGGGAGGCCAGCTTCTCGCGGACACGACTGGGAATGCAGATGCCTGGAACCTCGTGGTGGAGGAACTCCGCCTGGCGGGCGCTCCGGAGTGGCATCAGGCCGAGCAGGATGCAGACTCCGTCGTCGCCGATACGTTCGAGGGCGTTCTCCAGTGCTTCGATCTCGAAGACCGGTTGCGTCCAAAACGCATGCGCCCCGGCCTCGACCTTGCGCCTCAGCCTGGCGACCTCCTCATCGAGGTCTTCCGACGTGGGGTTGAAAGAGGCCCCGATGAGAAACCCTGGCGGCTCTCCTATGGGGTTGCCCGCGAGGTCCTCCCCCCGGTTCATGTTGGAGAGGACGTGGACGAGGCCGACCGAGTCGGTATCGAAGACCGAGGTGGCCTCGGGGTAGTCCCCGATCTGGGCCGGGTCGCCCGTGACGGCGAGTATGTTCTTTACGCCGAGCGCCGCTGCTCCTAGCAAATCGGCCTGCAAACCGATTATGTTCCTGTCCCTACAAGAAATGTGGGAGACGACCTCGATGCCCGCTTCCTCCTGCACGATCGTGGCCGCGGCAACGGGATGCATCCTGAGCCTCGCCCGCGCCCCGTCGGAGATGTCTATGGCGTGGACGCCTCGCTCCTTGAGCCGCCGTGCCGCCTCCACGACCCGCGTTATCTCGTTGCCGCGCGGGAGGTCCACCTCGACCGTCACGGCGAAGCCGGTGCGCAGCCGTTCGGCGAACTCCGAGATGGGCTCGGTGGAGATCTCCACCTGCTCCGCCCGCTCCACCACGGTGGCGGGGCGGCGAACCCTTGCGCCCTCGACCTCGAAGTCCCTCAGCGCCTCCGAGAGCGCCTCTATGTGGGCCGGGGTTGTACCGCAGCAGCCGCCGACCAGTCGGGCGCCGACCTCGGCGAGCTTCACGCCGTACTCGGCGAAGTGGGTCGTGTGCCGGCGGAAGCGGATGTGGCCGTCAACGAGCTGGGGGAGGCTGGGGTTGGGGAAGGCTGCTACGGGGCCGGCCGCGTGGGCCATCTGGCCGGTGATCTGTACCATCCGCTGCGGGCCGACGGTGCAGTTGGACCCCGTAAGGGCGGTGCCCCAGGAGGAGATCTCCCGCGCCGCCCGCTCCGGCAGACCCTCCGCGAGCGTCTCGCCGTCCTCCACGAATGTTTTATAGGCCAGGACCGGCGCGCCCAGAGGCTCGACCGCCTCGTAGGCGAGCCGCAGCTCGACGAGGTCGGTGAAGGTCTCCAGCACCAAAGCATCGGCCCCGCCCTCGATGAGCGCCTCGGCCTGCTCCAGAAAGACGGAGCGCGCCTCCTCAGGGTTCATCGGACCTATGGGAGCGAGTGAACGTCCCAGCGGGCCGATGGCCCCGAGCACGAGCGCCCGGTCCCCGGTGCCGGCGACGCCAGTGGCCGCCCTCAGGGCGAGGCTGGCGCCCCGGGAGTTCACCTCGTGCACCCTGTCTTCCAGGTCGTGGGATTCGAGCTTGAAGCGGTTGGCGGCGAAGGTGTTGGTCTCTATGACGTCGGCGCCGGCCCTCAGGTATTCTTCGTGGATCTGCATAACCATTTCGGGGTGGGAGAGGTTCGCGCGGGCGTAGGGGTGGCTGAAACCGACGCCGCGTTCCCCAAGCAGCGTGCCGACGGCGCCGTCCCCGATCAGGACCCGACGGTCGAGTAGCTCTCTGAGGTTTAAGGCCAAAGGAAAACCTCTCGTTCTTCGTCACACATCGCGCGGAGGAGAGAGGTTGCGTCTGCCGATAAACCTCATCTTCCGGAGTCTTCTCCGCGGGAGTTGGCACCTGCCACGAGAGATTGCTCTCCCACCGGTTGCCGCGGCTTCCAAGGGCCCGTCCCTCCACCGCTCTCGATGAGCGTCGCGGTTTTCGGCCCGCGACGGGCCCATTACAGCACGGCGAGACCGGCATTTCAATGCCGCCCCCGGCGCGAAGGCCCAGGTTATGAGAACGCCAATTTTCAGAACCGATAGAATGTGCCAGGACGCAAACGTTCGTCGGGATAAGTTCCCTTTCTCGCATTTGAGGATGCGCCGAGCTTCACAGGGTGTCGTTATGAGGCTGGTGAAAGGGTAGACCCGCTACGGCAAGAGGGTCGGAAAGGAGAAGGTGGCCATGAGCGAACGAGAAAACACGGAACTCGTGCAACGAACCTACGGCTCTTTTGGGGACGGGGACATCCCGGCGTTGCTCGACTCGCTGTACGAAGACGTCCAATGGGTAACCGCCGAGGTAGAAGGTGTGCCGACCGGGGGCACCTGGCGGGGGCGTGAGCAAGTAGGCCAGTTCTTTGAGACCCTCTCCGACGTCCTAGAGGTGCGGCAATTGGAGCTAAGGGGATTCGTAGCCCAGGACGATAGGGTCGTCGCACTTGGGCACTATGCCTGGCACGTCAAGGCCACCGGCAAGGTATGGGAGAGCGACTTCGCCCACGTGTTAAGCGTGCGCGATGGGAAGGTCACGAGGTTCCAGGAATATACGGATACCGCCGCCCTTGGCGATGCTTTCCGCGAAGGTTGAACGCCAAGTAGAGCACCCTCGTATCGGGAGTGCGCCCTAGCCGGAGCTTAGAGTCGCCTCGGTCCTTCTACTTGGTCCCATTCACCGAAGTGTCTAGAAAAAGGGGGCTACTCGATAATTCGCATCCAGGATCCTGCATAAAATCGGTTCCCGACGCTTCGCGGTTGCGCGAACGCTTCGTGGAGAGCAAGGTGTTCGACACTAGATGTTGGGGGTGCGAATATGTATGCGGAACCTTGCATCTTTGCTCGGGTTGCCCTATGGGGAAAGGGCCGATCTAGCAGGGCCCGTCTCCGGGTAGGGATTCAGCGGGTCGTGCGTTCGCGGAAGGATCGCCGCTGGCGGACGCGGGCGGAGATCTCACCCGGGTCACGGGCCGCGCACCTGGCCGCGCAGAGGAGCTTGGCCGGCCGCGAGGCCTGCGCCCTGCGGGAGAACACGTCGTAGTCCTGGGCTTCTATGCGGTCCAGGATCGCCGCGTACAGCTCGCGGGCCACGACGACGGGGAAACGCCTACCCTTCGGGATATATTTCATCCCCTCGTCGGCGACCCCGTAGAGCTTGCGCGCCCGGTTTATCTGGAACTTCATCAGCGCCACGAAACGCTCGTCGACGACGCCGGAGGCGAGATCCTGCTCCGCATACCCGAACCGCTCCAAATCCTCGAGCGGCAGATATACTCGCCCCCGCCTCCAGTCCTCCCCGACGTCGCGCAAAAAGTTGGAGAGCTGCATGGCGACGCCGAGGGCCTCGGCGTGGCGGTCGGCCCTCTCGTCCGCCACCCCGACGACCCTGCACATCATGAGGCCGACCACGGCGGCGCTGCCGTAGGTGTAGGTCTGCAGGTCGGAAAAGGTCGGGTAGCGGAAGATGCGGGTGTCCATCTTCATGCTCTCCATAAAGGCCGAGATGGTCTCCGGGTCGATGCCGCAACGGTGTACGGTATCGGCGTAGGCGCGCAGGATGGGGTTGGGGACCTCCTCCCCGGAGACCGCTGCCATCGTCTCGGCCTCGAACTGCTCGAGCACGGCGAGCTGGGCGTCGAGGGGCAGGTCGTGGGGGCTGTCAACGATCTCATCGGCGTAGCGCATGAAGGCGTAGAGCGCGTGCACCCGCGGCCTGACCTCGGCAGGGAAAAGCCTGGTCGAGAAGTAGTAGGTCCTGCTGTGCGCCTTCTGCACCTTGCGGCAGAGCTCGTAGGCCCCGGCGAGCGAGAGCCCACCATCGAGCTTCGTGCCGCCGGCGGGGTCCAACCTCATCGGTTGCCCACCTCGCGCCCTATGCGGCCGGCCACTAACCGCGCGCCTATGGTGACGAGCGGCACGCCGGTGCCCGGCCTGGTGCTCGCACCGACGAAGTACATTCTTTCTACGGCCTTCGACACCATCGGCGGACGGAAGTACCCGACCTGGAAGATGCCGTGCCCGATGCCGAACGCGGCCCCCTCCTCCAGGTTGTACTCGTCCCGCCAGTCGATGGGCGTTCGCACCTTCTCGTAGACGACACGACTCCGGTCGAGCCCGCACCTGCGCTCCAGCAAACCGTAGACCTTCTCCCGAAAGGCGTCTGCGTCGCGGTCCCAGTCCACGTTCGGCCCGAGGTGCGGCACTGGGACGAGCACGAAGAGGCTCTCCATCCCCTCGGGGGCCATGCGCGGCTCCGTCTTCGTGGGGACGACGGCGTAGAACGAGGGATCTTCCGGCAGCTTGCGGTCCCGGAAGATCGCCTGGAAGTTCTCCCTGTACCGTTCCGAGAGGTAGAAGTTGTGGTGGACCATCTCGTCGAGCTTCCCGTCCACGCCCAGATAAAGCATAAACGCGGAGGCCGTGTACTGGAGCTTTTCGCGGCTGCGCAGCTTGAAATCCTTGTCCGCCGCCCCGCCGAGGAGCTCGCGGTAGGCGTAGGGCAGGTCCGCGTTGGCCAGCACGGCGTCTGCCTCTATCTCTGCTCCGTTCACCCGGACGCCGGTCGCCCTCCCCTTGGTGACGATGACCCTCTCGACCGGGCTATTCGGGTGGAACCTCACGCCGAGTTCGCTGGCGAGCCTCTCCATCGCCTCGATGAGCGAGTACATGCCCCCCTCGGGGAACCAGAGGCCATCCTCAGCCAGCTCGGTGTAGGGGAGGAGCGAGTAGACCGCCGGAGCTTCGAAAGGGGAGAGGCCGAGGTACATCGTCTGCAACGAGAATGCCTGCCGCAGCTTCTCCGAAGAGAAGAACTTCGAGACCCTGCGATAGTAGTTGTTGACAGCTTTCGTCTTCAGGAGGAGCCTGAGGTTGCGCAAGCCGAAGAAGTCTCTAGCCTTCTCGAAGTCGCGCTCGACGAATTCCGAGCGCCCGAGACGGTACTTGTGACAGGCGTCTTCCAGGAAGCGGTAGAAGCGGGGGGTCACGCCGGGTTCGATGCGCTCGAGCTCCTCGATCAGCTCCGGAAGCGCGCGACGGATGGTCAGGGCGTCGCCGTCGCCGAAGGTTATGCGGTAATTGGAGTCGAGTGGGATCAGCCTGACGTAGTCGTCAAGGTCTCTGCCGGCGAAGCGGAACAGCTCGCGGTAGGTGTCGGTCATCAGGAGTAGCGACGGGCCCGTATCGAAAGCGAAGCCCTCTGCCTCCAGCCTTCCGACGCGTCCGCCGACGATTTCGTTCTTCTCGAAGACCTCCACCTCGAAGCCTTCGGCTGCCAGCCGGATCGCCGCCGCCAGGCCGCCCATACCGGCCCCGATAACCGCCACCCGCTTCTTCGGCCTCGCCGATAGAGCCGCCAGAGCGCCAACCTTCCTTTTTCGTGGGTCCGTCGAGAGTATACGTCGCAGATGCTAACAGCGTTCACCCCACGCCCGGGTAATGAAGCTTACAGAGCACGCTCCGGCCTACGGCCTGCGCTTGTCAGCACGGCGCCTGGCGGCGGCTTTCAGGAAGTCGTCTCGGGGCGACGCTGTGAGCTACGGACGTGGCTGCCGCGGGTGACGGTTCGTCGAGCGCGACCGGGCGAGGCCCCAACCAGGAAAGCTGACAACCCCGCGAAGCGGGCGTGCTGACAAGCGCAGGCCGAAGCGTGCCGACAAGCGGAAGCCGAAGGCTGGAGCGTGCTGACAAGGCGCCGCCAGGCGCCGTGCTGGCG
>JBKPSF010000154.1:0-2330 GCA_046734875.1 Actinomycetota bacterium
TAGCACGCTACGCCCTTCGGGCTCCGCTTGTCAGCACGGCGCTTCGCGCCTCTCAGCACGCTCGGCTTCGCCTCGCTTGTCAGTCGCCGCCACCGCCGTCGCCGCCGCCTCCGTCGGACCAGCCTCCTCCGTGATCGTGGTGGCCGTCTCCGTTGGGGCCGTAGTAGCCGCCTGAGGCCTCGTTTCCGTCGTGCTTCTTGCCGGGACGCGCACCGAAGGCGATGCCTGCGATCACCAGGATTGCGACTACGACCGCAACGATAAGGAACGTACCCACGTGGAATCCCCCCTGCTGGAATTTCCCTGTTTCATGCCTGATTCTACCTTCTGGATCTTCGTGCTTACAACATGCGGTACGTTTTGGGCGGGTTTGAAACCCCCTACAGGGTTGTGGGGGTTCGCGGCCGTGCGGGGTTGCGACCGTGCGGGTTTGCACGCGTTTGCGTACGTGTTGGTCGTATACTCTACGGGATACCCGAGACGACTATTTGCAGAGGTGTGAGGATTGGACCCCAAGACTATCGTTGTTATGGAAGGTGATCAGACGGGCCAGGAGCTGCTGGAGGAGGCGTTACGCGTGCTCGACCCCGCGGTGACCGGGCTTGATGTGGAGTTCGTGCGTTACGACTTGTCGCTCGAAAACAGGCGGGCGACGGACAACGGGGTCGTCCACGAGGCGGCCGCGGCCATGAGGGAGACGGGTTTCGGCATAAAGGCCGCCACCATCACGCCGGAGAACGCCGACGACGTGGGCTCGCCCAATGCCATATTGCGGAAAGGCATAGAAGGAACCGTTATCATGCGCACGGGGCGGCGCATTCCGGGCGTAAACCCGACGAGCGGCGTGCACGCCCCCATCTCCGTCGTGCGCATGGCCGTCGATGACGCCTATGGGGCCAGGGAGTGGCGCGAGGGTGAGGGGCTAGACGAGGTCGCCTACAGGACGGAGAAGATCTCGCGTCGGGTATGCCGCGGTGTCGCCGAGTTCGCCTTTATTCAGGCGCGCAAGATGCGGGCCAAGGTCTTCGGCGGGCCCAAGTTCACCGTCTCCCCCATCTACGAGGGGATGCTCAAAGAGGAGATGGACCGGGCCGCCGAGAATAGCCGCGACGTCCGCTACGACCCCCAGCTCATAGACGCCACCTACGCCCTGCTCCTCACCACCTACGGCGAGCCGCTCGTCATCCCCACGCTAAACCGTGACGGCGACTGCATCTCCGACCTCGTTATGCAGATGTTCGGTTCTATTGCAGGTGCTGAATCACTACTCATCTCGCTCGACGAGGATGAGAACCCGGAGACCGTCATGGCCGAGGCCCCACACGGCACGGCGCCCAGCCTCGAAGGCAAGAATGTCGCCAACCCTATGGCCATGATCCTGGCAGGCGCGGCTCTTCTGACCTTTTTCCACGAAGAAGACGCGAGCCGGGTCTCGCGTGCCATCTACGAGGCAACCTTCGAGACCATCCTCGACGGCGTGAAGACCGCCGACCTCGGGGGCTCCGCCGGCACGAGCGAGTTTACGGACGAAATCATTCGCCACATCCGTACGAAGCTAGAGGTGTGGAGCGCGCTGGCGTGAGCACCAGCAAAGCACTGATCCTCGGCGCCATATCCGGCCTCCGCTCCGCTTCGGGACCGGCCTTCGTCAGCCGCGCAGCAACCCGCGGCGACATGGACCTCGGCGGCACCAGGCTGGCCTTCCTGGGCTCGTCGCTACTCTCGAAGGCACTGACCGTGATGCAGCTAGGGGAGCTCGTCGGGGATAAACTGCCGATGGCCCCGAGCCGCACGACCTTACCACCCATCCTCGGGCGCGCCGCCTCGGGAGGTCTGGTAGGGGCCGCCGCGTTCGTCTCCGATGGCCGCCGGACCGCGACGGGCGTCATGCTAGGCTCCTCCGCAGCCGTCGCTGCGGCGTTCGCGGGGGAAGGCCTCCGAGCGCTCGCGGGTAGAACCACGGGGCTTCCGGACCAGGTCGTCGCGCTCGCGGAGGACGCCGTGGTCCTTCTCGCCGGTTCGCGCGCGTCGAAGCGCGTGTCCTGACCTGGTAGACCTCGGGGACGGGCAGGTTGCTATTCTTCCGCAGGGAGCGGAGCATGTACGCTTCGCGCTCCAGTTGCGGGCCGTCTTCCAGCTATACCCTGTAGACCTCCCCGATATAGCCGCCCCTCGGGCGGGCGCTCTTCAAGCGTTCTCCCAGGGTGATCCCTATCCCGTCGGAGATCAACCTCTCAGCCACCGTCAGCGTGCGGGGTCGGTGCCAAGGAATCGCTCGAGCAGACGCCGCTTCCAGACGGCCCGCACCAGGAACACCCACACAGCCGCGG
>JBKPSF010000155.1:0-18729 GCA_046734875.1 Actinomycetota bacterium
GCTGTGAGCACCCTCTTTGGCAAGGCGGGGCTTGGCTCTGGCGGCGGGGGCTCGGTCGTTGGCTCGCTGATAAAGGTCGCGCTCGGAGTCCTGCTCGTGGGTCTGGCGGTACGCGAATTCAGGAAGCGCCCGAGGCCAGGAGAGCAACCCCAGCTCCCCGGTTGGATGCGGGCTATCGACTCGACGACGGCGCCGAAGAGCCTCGGTATCGCCTTCTTGCTCTCCGTCAACCCGAAGAACCTCTCGCTAACGGTGGCAGCCGCTGTGTCCGTGGCGCAGGTGGGGCTCACAACAGTTAGCGCGGCGTTGGTGCTGGGCTGAGCATCGCCGCGCCGGTGGTGCTATACGCCTTGGGTGGGACCACGACGCCGCGGGTGCTCGACGGACTGAGGGCGTGGTTGGGCGCCAACAACGCGACGGTGATGGCCGTGGTGCTGGTTGTGATAGGGGTGGTGCTTTTGGGCAAGGGCCTGAGCGGTCTCTAGGGACGGAAGCCCCTTTCTAGCCCGTGTGCGGGAAGGGCGCATCCTGCACACGGGCGCGGGGTTGGTGGCATAGTTCTCTAGAGGGTAGCTGCTTTATTGGCCAGGAAGGGAACGGGTGAATGCGCGTTTGCGGGGTAGGCACGTTGGGGCAAGCAGCCTTCATTGCGACGCTTGCGCTCTGGCCCCTACTGTTCGGCTGCGGCGGTGGAACAAGCAGCGGCGAAGGGCAGTTCTCCTCTCATGCTACACAGCAGCCGGGTCAGCGCGCGAAGTCTGGAACCGAAGGAGCAACCGGCGGCGATGCTCGCTTCTCCGCGGAGAACCTGCACGAGTTGGATCGCACCATCGCACGAGTCAGGAAAGACGAGAACCTTCCCGGGGTGTTGGTCGGGGTGTCGGTCCCCGGGGAAGGTGAATACGTCAGCGCCCAGGGCTCGGCGAACCTCCACACGGGAATGAAGCCGCAGCCGGGCGATCAGTTCCGCATAGGTAGCATCACCAAGACGTTCGTGGCGACGGCCATCTTGCAGTTGGTAGAAGAAGGAAAGCTGCGTAAATCGGATACGTTGTCCAAGTGGTACCCCGATTTCCCCAACGCCGACGAGATCACCGTAGACGACCTCTTGAGGATGCGTAGCGGTATCCCCCACTACTGGGACGAGGAGACGCTTAAGCAATACTACGACAACCCCCAGCAAAACGTCACGAACGAGGACATCATCGAGGCTACGGCGGCCAAGGCGGATCAGTTCAAGCCGCCAGATCAGGAAACGGAGTACTCGGACACCAACTACAACATCCTCGGAGCGATACTGGAGAAAGTCTCCGCCAACGACATCGCTACTCAGCTCGATCAGAGCATCATCAGCCCGCTGGGGTTGGAGAACACCTTCTACCCGACCGATGACGAGTTGCCCGGCGACCTGCACGGCTACGGCCTTGACCCAAAGAACGGAGAATTCGAAGACAAGACCATCCTCAACCCCGCACCATCGGACGGGGCGGGGGCGATGATCTCCGACATGTCGGACCTGGCAGTTTGGTCCAGAGCCCTCTACAAGGGCGACCTGCTAACCCCCAGGACACAACAAGCGCGGCTGGAGGTACAACGCGGGGAAGGGGTATCCGAGTCTTCGGGGTATGGCGAGGGGATCTCGAAATTGAGCAGTCTTTGGGGGCATGGCGGAACTATCGCTGGGTTCAGCACCGACATGTGGTACTTGCCGGAGGAGGACGCAACCATCGTGATCAGCGTCAACCGCTGTGACGGGACGTATGTCAACAACTCGAACTACGTACTAATACCCGTTCTAGAGAGCCTCTTTCCAGAGACCGTCAAGGACCTGTGATCGACCATAAGCCCCTGGCTGCCTTGGACGGTTGCGTTCATCCTGTTCTACTCTACCTGCGGCTCACCAGCGGAAGCGGTGCGGGCCGAAATCGGCTTCGTAGTAGGGGACGGTGGCGCGTCCTGGGGGCGCCGCGGCGTTGAGGCGCTCGTGGTCGTCCTCGTCGAGGGAGACTTCGAGGGAGCCGAGGTTGCCTTCTAGTTGCTCCATCGTGCGGGGCCCGATGATGGGGCTCGTGACGCCCGGTTTGTCCTTGCACCAGGAGATGGCGACCTGGCCGGGCGTGCAGCCTTTCTCGTCCGCTATTGTCTGCACCGCTTCGAGGATAGTAAACGCCTCCTCCGTGAAGTGGTTGCGGCCGAGGCGGCGTGGTTCGAGGCCGTAGCGGCTGTCTTCGGGGGACTGGCTCTCGTCGCGGGTGTACTTGCCTGTGAGGAAGCCGCCGGCGAGTGGGGACCACGGGATCAGGGCCGTTCCGTAGGTCTGCGCAAACGGGACCAACTCGCGCTCGACGCGCCGGTCGAGCAGGTGATAGGGCGGCTGCTCGGTGACGAAGCGGTTCAGCCCGAGTTCTTTCGCTGCCCACAAGGCTTCGGTTAGTTGCCAGGCGGCGAAGGTCGAGGTTCCGGCGTAGCGGATTTTTCCGGCCCGGATCAGGTCGTCAAGGGCGCGCAACGTCTCGTCTATCGGCACCTGGGAACTGGGGCGGTGGATCTGGTAGAGGTCAACGTGATCCACGCCGAGACGCTCCAGCGAAGCCTCGCACTGCTCGACGATGTGCCTGCGGTGGTTGCCCGAGGTGTTGGGATCCTCGTCGTCCATGGGCATGTGCACCTTGGTCGCGAGCACGATGGAATCCCGCTTGCCGTTCCGTTTCAGCGCCTTCCCAACGGCCACCTCGCTCGCGCCCCTGCTGTAGACGTTGGCGGTATCGAGGAAGTTGATGCCGGCGTCGATGGCGCGGTCGATGATGTCCGCCGAGTCGTCATCCCCCGTCCTGCCCCCGAACATCATGCAGCCGAGGCAGAGCTCGCTGACCTTCACGCCGGTTCTTCCGAGGTTCCTGTACTCCACGATTCGCCCCCTCAATGTAGCCGAATAAGGTGCAAAGTAGACGTATACCCGTTCCAGATGCATCGTAACGCCCGCCCAAGCTGCGGCGTTTGATCGCGCGGCGATCAGCATGTAGCATCTTGGCCTGTAGATCTCGGCGAGAGGGGGAGCGGACATCATCCGCGTAGTCCAGGCGGGACTCGGTGCCTGGGGCCGCAGCTGGACCGGGATAGTGGAGAGCGCTCCCGGCGTCGAGCTCGCCGCCGTCGTCGACCCTGACCCGGAAGCGCTCGCGCGGACGAACGCTGTACCGGGCTACGCATCTCTGGAGGAGGCGCTAGCTGCGAGCGATTGCGACGCCGTGCTCGTCGCCTCTCCGCCTCGTACGCACCACGCCGTGACGAAGGCCGCGCTGGAGGGGGGAAAACACGTCCTTTGCGAGAAACCCCTCACCACCAGCCTGGAAGACGCGTTCGACCTCGTGGAGGTTGCGTCCAAAACCGAACGTGTCCTCGCGGTTAGCCAGAACTACCGCTTCAACGCGCCGTTTCGTGCGGTGCAAAGGGTTGTTGTAGAAGGCCAAATCGGGACGTTGGTGTCGGCCAAAATACGTTGTAGGCGCGACACGAGAACGCTCTTCGGGCCGGAGGACTTCAGGTACTCCATGCGCCACCCTTACGTGCTGGACATGTCCATCCACCACTTCGACCTGATAAGAGCCGCGACCGGCCGCGACGTGCGCAGCGTGTTCGCCCGGAGCTCGCGCGTCCCCGACAGCCCCTTCGTCCACCATCCGGCGGTGGTAGCGGTCCTGGATCTCGACGGTGGCGTGCCCGTCTTCTACGAGGGAGACTGGGCCACCCACGAGCGCGAAACCTCCTCGAACGGTGAGTGGGAGATCATCGGCGAGGGGGGACGGTTGCTCTGGACGGGCGACACGGAGGACCGCGGCCGGGGCCAGGTCTTGCTGCAGAAGTGGGGCGAGAAACCACTACTCGTGAGGCAGCAAGGTCTCGACTACGCGGAGAGGATGGCAACGCTGCAGGCGCTTCGCGAGGCGATAGAGAGCGGCGGGCGGCCCGAGACGGCGGCGGCCGACAACGTAAAGAGCCTTGTCGCCGTGCTCGGTTGCGTAAGGTCGATCGAGAACGGTGACAGGGTGGACGTGGCCGCGCTTCTGGCCGCGGGGAGCGCTAAGCTGTAGCGGCGGGTCCGCCTGATACAGAGAAGAAGAGGAGGTTGGAACGTGGCCAGACCGGTAACGCTATTCACGGGCCAGTGGGCCGATTTGCCGCTGGAGGAGCTCGCCAGCAAGAGCGGGGATTGGGGCTTCGACGGGCTCGAGTTGGCATGCTGGGGGGATCACTTCGACGTGGATAGGACTCTCTCGGAGGACGGCTACGTGGAAGGTCGCTGGGAGATCCTGCGCAAGAACGGCCTGAACTGCTGGTCCATAAGCAACCACCTCGTAGGCCAGGCGGTCTGCGATCCAATAGATGGTCGCCACAAAGCGACCCTCCCACCCGACGTCTGGGGAGACGGAGATCCCGAGGGCGTGCGCCGGCGCGCCGCGGAGAAGATAAAGGACACGGCGAGGGCGGCGGCCCGCTTTGGCGTTACGCAGGTCAACGGGTTTACCGGGTCGAGCATCTGGCACCTGCTCTACTCGTTTCCGCCCAACGACTTCGCCGAGGTAGAGCGCGGCTACGAGGATTTCGCCGAGCGGTGGAACCCCATAATCGACGTCTTCGACGAGGAGGGCGTGAGGTGGGGCCTGGAAGTTCATCCCACGGAGATAGCCTACGACTTCGTCACCACGCGCAAAGCGCTCGATGCGGTAGACAACAGGGAGGGGTTCGGCATCAACTTCGACCCGAGTCACCTCGCCCACCAGTTCCTCGACTCCGAAGCGTTTATCGAGGAGTTCGCCGACCGCATCTACCACTTCCACATCAAAGACAGCCGCAAGCGCCTCAACGGCCGCAGGAGCATCCTCGGGGGGCACCTGGACTTCGGCAGCCCGGAGCGCGGCTGGGATTTCGTCTCGCCAGGCCACGGCGACGTCAACCTCGAGGAGTGCATCCGTGCGCTCAACCGCATCGGCTATGAGGGACCCTTGAGCATCGAGTGGGAGGATTCGGGGATGGACCGCGAGTACGGTGCGCAGGACGCCCTGGCCTTCGCCCGTCGTACGGACTTCGAGCCGTCGACGCAGGCGTTCGACGCCGCGTTCGCGAGGGAGGAGTAGGGATGGCGGAGATAGGGGTCGGCCTCGTCGGCTACAAGTTCATGGGCCGCGCCCACTCCAACGCCTACCGGCAGGTAGCAAGCTTCTTCGACGTGGACCCAGCCCCGAGGATGGCCGCCATCTGCGGCCGGGACGAGGCCGGCGTCAGGGAGGCTGCTGACACTTTGGGCTGGGAGTCCTACGAGACGGATTACCGGAAGCTCATAGAGCGGGACGATATCGGGCTGGTCGACGTCGTAACGCCGGGCAATACGCACCGTGAGATCGTGCTTGCCGCCCTGGAAGCGGGCAAGCACGTCATCTGCGAGAAGCCGCTCGCGAACTCGCTCCCGGAAGCCCGCGAGATGGTCACGGCGGCGCGCAATGCGGGAACGGTCAACATGGTCTGTTTCAATTACAGGCGGGTGCCGGCGGTGCAGCTCGCGAGGACGCTCGTTGCGGATGGACGGCTCGGTGAGATCCGGCACTGGCGGGCGACGTATTTGCAGGACTTCATCATGGACCCCGAGTTTCCTCTGATCTGGCGCCTCAAAAAAGAAGTGTCAGGCTCGGGCGCTTTGGGCGACATAGGCGCCCACATCATCGACCTCGCCCACTTCGTCGTCGGCCCTATCTCGGGGGTCACAGGGATGACGGAGACGTTCATCGAGGAGCGGCCACTGGAAGATGGTAGCGGCGAGACCGGGCAGGTAACCGTAGACGACGCCGCCGCGTTTCTGGCGCGCTTCGAAAACGGTGCCATCGGGACGTTCGAGGCGACCCGATTCGCCGCGGGCCGCCGTAACCAGAACTCCTTCGAGGTCAACGGCTCGAAGGGCAGCGTGGCCTTCGACCTGGAGAGGATGAACGAGCTGGAGGTCTTCTTCACCGAAGACGATGCCGACGTGCAGGGCTTCCGGACCGTCAACGTCACGGAGCCGGACCATCCCTACACGGGGGCCTGGTGGCCGCCGGGACACATCCTTGGCTACGAGCACACCTTCGTGCACACCATGAAGGACCTGATGGATGGCATAAAGGTGGGGGAGAGCCCGGCGCCGACCTTCGAGGACGGCTATCGCTGCCAGGCCGTGCTCGACGCCGTCGAGCGTAGCGCCGCCAGCGGCGAATGGACAGAACCGGAAGGGACATAGAGGTGGCTGATGGGCCGCGCGTGACGATCTGGAACGAGTACAGGCACGAGAAAAGCGACGAGAACGTGGCAAAGGTCTACCCCGAAGGCATCCACGGCGCGCTCGCCGCGATGCTGGAGGAGGCCGGCTTCGAGGTCACGACGGCGACCCTCGACAAACCCGAGCACGGGCTACCCGAAGAGGTACTTGACTCCACGGACGTTCTCCTCTGGTGGGGGCATGCGGCCCACGACGAGGTCTCCGATGAGACGGTCGAGAGCGTGTACGAGAGGGTGCTCGGTGGGATGGGTTTGATCGTACTCCACTCCGGCCACTTCTCCAAGATCTTCAAAAAGCTCATGGGCACCACCTGCGACCTCAAGTGGCGGCACGACGACACGGAGCGTCTCTGGGTGGTCGCGCCTGGCCATCCTATAGCGGAGGGGCTCGGGGAGTTTATAGAGCTAGAGGAGGAGATGTACGGGGAGCCCTTCGACGTGCCCCCGCCCGACGAGCTCGTCTTCGTGAGCCATTTCGGCGGGGGAGAGGTCTTCAGGAGCGGCCTTTGTTATCGGAGAGGACGCGGTAGGATCTTCTACTTCCGTCCCGGTCACGAGGAGAACCCCTCCTACCACAACCCCGACGTGCAACTCGTAATTCGTAACGCCGTCCGTTGGGCCGCGCCGACGCCGGGGGCTACCCCCGTCTACGGACATCACGAACCGATAGAGTAGAGTAGATCCTAACCTGCGAGGGGAGAATCGATTGCTATCTGAAGCGCCATCCACGAAACCCCTGCGCGCCGGGGTCGTAGGCCTCGGCTACGCTGGCGAGCAGCACCTCAAGAACTTCGCGAGGGTGCCGGGAGTCGAGCCCGTCGCGCTCGCCGGACTGGAGAGGGATCATCTGCGTGAGCTTGGCGGGCGTTACGGGGTCCAGGATCTTTACACCAGTTGGGAGGATCTCGTCTCCCGCGAGGACCTCGATATCGTGAGCATCGGGGCGCCGAACCACCTGCACGCGCCGATCGCCATAGCCGCCCTGAAAGGTGGCCGTCACGTGCTCTGCGAGAAGCCGCTCGCGCGCACCGGCGCCGAGGCCGAGCGGATAGTAGAGGCGGCGAGGGCAGCGGACCGGGCTGTACATATCGCCTTCACCCAGCGCGAGCGGGGCGACGTGCAGGCGCTCAAGAGGCACATCGAGGAAGGGAACCTGGGAAGGATCTACCACTCCAAGGCGACCTGGATGCGCCGCAACGGCATCCCTGGGATGGGGGGCTGGTTCACCAGCAAAGAACTGGCCGGCGGCGGCCCCCTCATAGACCTCGGCGTGCACATGGTGGACATGGCCCTCTACCTGATGGGCGAGCCGAAGGTAGAGAGCGTGAGCTGCGCGACCTACGCCGAGCTCGGCCCGCAAGGGCGCGGCGGATGGACCGGCTCAGGGCTCATGACCGGCGACAAACCCTACGAGGTCGAGGACCTGGCGACGGCCTTTATACGCCTCTCAGGCGGGGCGACGCTCGCCCTCGAGGCCGGCTGGGCCGTCTACCGCGAGTCGAGCGACGACTTCGGCGTCACCCTCTACGGCACCGACGGGGGCGCCGAGATGAAAGTAAAGAACTACGGTACCACGGACACCGTCCGCATCTTCACCGACGTGGCCGGCGTGCCGGCCGTGGTAACCCCCGAAATAGAGCCCCGCGTAGGACACCTCGCCGTCGTCCGTCGGTTCGTCCAGACTATCCAAAGCGGCGACTGGAAAGGCCAGCACGGCGAAGACGGCCTCGACCGCGCACGCATAATCGACGCGTGCTACGAGTCGGCGTTGCAGAATCGGGAGGTGTCGATGGAGGAGATAGCTAGAGAAGAAGGCAACGGGCAACAGGCTTCAGGCAACAGGAAGAAAAGCTGAAACCTGTAGCCTGATACCTAATAACGGGAGGATTCGGCCATCGGCAAAGAGGCGGTAAACGTAGGAGTCATCGGCTGCGGCAAGATCAGCGGCATCTACCTGCAAAACGGGGCCGTGTTCGACGACATCGAGATCGTGGCGTGTTCCGACCTCGTGCCCGAGCGCGCCGAGGCCCAGGCCCAAGCTTTTGGCGTGCCGAAAGCGTGTACTCCTGAAGAGGTGCTTGACGACGATGAGGTCGAGGTCGTACTGAATTTGACGATCCCTGTCGTGCATGCCGGGGTCTCGATCGCGGCGCTCGTGGCCGGCAAGCACGTCTACACCGAGAAGCCGCTCGCCGTGAGCCTGGAGGAAGGGCGGAGGATGCTGAGGATGGCAAAGGAGAGGGAGCTCCTGATCGGCTGCGCCCCCGATACGTTTCTCGGCGGCGGACTTCAGACCTGCCGCAAGTTGATCGACGAGGGGATCATCGGCGAGCCGGTCGCCGTTACGGCGTTCATGTTGAACCACGGGCCGGAAGATTGGCACCCTAACCCCTTTTTCTTCTACCAGCCGGGCGCTGGACCGATGTTCGATCTGGGCCCCTATTACCTCAGTACGCTGGCGACGTTGATGGGACCCATAAGGAGGGTCGCGGCATCGGCCCGTGCCACGTTCCCGGAGCGGACGATCACGAGCGAACCCTACGCCGGGACGAGCATCACGGTCAATACCCCAACCCACGTTGCCGGCGTGATGGACTTCGAGAGCGGCGCGGTCGGGACGCTCGTGACCTCCTTCGACGTCTGGTCGGAGAACCAGTCGAGAATAGACCTCTACGGCACGGAGGGCACCCTGAGCCTCCCCGACCCGAACACCTTCGGCGGGCCCGTGTGGCTCTGGCGCTCGGACGAGGACTCCTGGACGGAGATACCCCTTACCCATCCCTACACCGGCAATTGCAGGGGCCTCGGGCTCGCGGACATGGCCCAGGCCCTGCGCTCGGGCAGGCCTCACAGGGCGAGCGGCAAGCTAGGTATGCACGCGCTAGACATCATCCACGCCTTCCTCGCCTCCTCGGAGCGGGGCGAGCACGTCGAGGTGGAGAGCACCTTCGAGCGCCCCGAGGCGCTTCCTGCAGAGTCAGCAGAAGAGATATACGGGGGTAAGGAATGAGGTGGGATCAGATCTCACTCCAGCTCTACACCGTCCGCGAAGAGACCGCGCGCGACATGCCAGAAACGCTGCGCAAGATCTCCGAGATCGGCTACCCCGCCGTAGAGTTCGCCGGCTACGGCAACCTCGCCCCACAAGACCTGAAAATGGTCCTCGACGAACTCGGCCTCCGAACGTCCGGCGCCCACGTCCCCCTCGACTCCTGGGAGAGGGACTCCGAAACTGTCCTCACCGACATGCAAGCCCTGGACTGCGCCCACGCCATCCTACCTTCGACCCCGCTAGAGCGTCGAGAGAACGAGGCGTCCGTAGCCAGCCTTGCCGAAGACCTCAACCGTTGGGGAGAGCTGTGCCGCAGGGAAGGCGTAGCCTTCTCCTACCACAACCACGACTTCGAGTTCGCGCCGCTGGGCACGACTACGATGTGGGACGTGCTCGTCCGGGAGACAGATCCGGAACTAGTCGGCCTGGAGCTCGACCTCTACTGGATCAAATACGCAGGCACCGACCCCGAAACCGTCCTGCGGGACGTCGGCGACCGCGTCTCCCTCCTCCACCTGAAAGACATGGCCCCCGACGACACGCTCTCCGACCTCCCGGTGGGCGAAGGAACCCTACCCTGGAACGAACTTCTAAGAGCCGCCGACACGGCCGGCGTGCAATGGTTTATAGCCGAACAGGACAACCCGAGAGACGCGCTGGAAGACGTGCGGAGCAGCTTTCGATACCTGCAGGGACTGACCGGCTGAGGTGCTGACAGGGAGGAATGTGCCCTTGCGAACAGACGACGGCTACATCGACACCCATCTGAGGGAACCGCTCGTCGAGGAGAACGTCTTTCTGGATCTGCCCTCCAAAGGCGTCGAACCGCCCCCCTTCGATGAGGCGTGGGAGCTGTTGCCCCGGCCCTTCTGGGAGGGCCGTGAGGACATTATGACCTGTTACCGCGGGGCCTGGGAGCTGGCGTTCGGCAACCTGCGCCGTCCCGAGCCGGGAAGCGGTTTTGTGGCGAGCTTTATAGACACGGCCTTCAACGACTGCCTGTTCATGTGGGACTCGGCGTTTATCCTGCTGTTCGCCCGTTACGGGAGGCGCGCCTTCGACTTCCAGCGCACCCTGGATAACCTCTACGCCAGCCAGCACCCCGACGGGTTTATCTGCCGGGAGGTCGACACCTTCGATGGCAGGGACAGCTTCGAGCGCTTCGACGCGACGAGCACGGGCCCGAACGTTATGCCTTGGACCGAGTGGGAGCACTACAACGACACGGCGGACCGCGAACGGCTCGCCAGGGTCTTCCCTGTCCTAGTCGCGTACCACAGGTGGCTGAGACGCCACCGCACCTGGCGCGACGGCACCTACTGGACGTCGGGCCTCGGCTCGGGGATGGACAACCAGCCAAGGTTTCCGACGCGGCCCGCCGGCGGGAACGGCTGGCCCGAGCGACTCACCTACCACGGGCACGCCGTCTGGATCGATATGTGCCTCCAACAGATCCTCTCGGCCGACCTGCTCTTGCGCATGGCCAGGGCCCTGGGCCGCCTGGAGGAGGTCGCGGACCTGTACGAAGAGCGCGACCGGCTCTCCGCGACCGTCAACGAGCGCCTGTGGAACGGGGAGACGAACTTCTACCACGACGAACTCGCCGACGGGACGCTGTCCGACGTCAAAACCATCGGGGCCTACTGGGCCCTGCTCGCTGGCGTCGTGTCGCAGGAGAGGGTTGCGGCGTTCGTCGGTCACCTGGAGGACTCAGAGAGTTTCGGGCGGCCCCACCGGGTACCTTCGCTCTCGGCGGACCATCCCGAGTACGACCCGAACGGCGGCTACTGGCTCGGCGGGGTATGGCCGCCGACAAATTACATGGTCTTGCGCGGCCTCGACCGGGCCGGCTACAACGACCTCGCGCACGAGATCTCCCGCGAAAACCTCGACCACGTCGTAAGGGTCTTCGAGGATACCGGAACCCTCTGGGAGAACTACGCCCCGGAGCGGCCGGCCCAGGGCAATCGTGCCAAGGGCGACTTCGTGGGCTGGGGCGGCCTCGCGCCCATCGCCGGCCTCTTCGAGTACGTGATGGGCCTGCGCGCCGACGCCCCGAACGGCCGTCTCTTATGGGACGTGAGGCTCCTGGAAGGCCACGGCGTCAACAGGTATCCGTTCGGCAAAGACGGCGTTATGGACCTCTCCTGCGCGTCCCGTAGCTCCACCACCGAAGAGCCAGAGGTAGAGGTTAGCGCCACCGTCCCCCTGGAGCTCGTCGTCAGGTGGGATGGGGGAGAAAAAACGGTTGCCGTGCGGGAGGGTTGAAGCGCCCCTACATTTTGTTCGGGTGGGCGCAGGGGTTGGACGGGTCCGGCGGAGCGTACGCCCGCTCACCGATTTGAAGGCGGCGTAGAAGCGGCTTATGGACCCGAACCCTGTGTCGAAGGCTATCCTCGAGATGTCCTCGTCGGTAGAGATGAGGAGGTACTGGGCCTGGCAGACGCGCATCCTGGTGAGGTAGGTGCTGGGCGTCATCCCGTAGTTCTCGGCCACGAAGAGGGCCATCTCGCTCACCTTGCGCAAGGGCCCGGCTTCGGAGGGGAAATGGCCGCCTTCGGTTTCGTCCGTCTGGGCCAGCGCCGCGCGCGTTACCCTGGCTTCGACCTCGCGGACGATCAATCGTCGCCGGCTCGCGTCCGCGTGCGGCAGCTCCTCGTTCCAGCGCTCGAGCATCGCATGGTCCATCTCAGACGGCTCGTCCGCCAGCCGGCTCGTCCGCCGGATGGTAGAGATCGGGGAGGCGGAACCTACTATCGAGCGAGCCCCCGAACGCTCCGGCGGCCAGTTGCGCGTCTCCGGCGAGGAAGCGCGCAACTGACGTGTTCGGCAGAGGCGACCAAAATGAGGAACCGGCATACACGCCGTTCGGAGGAGGCCTAAATGATCGCCCTAATCGGCGCGGGTAGCGTGGTCTTCACCAAAACCCTCCTCACGGACATCCTGAGCTTCCCCGCCCTGCACGGAAGCACAATCACCCTGCACGACATAGATCCCGAGCGCCTCCAGACCGCCGGCATGATGGCCCGGTGGACCTCGGATCAGCTCGGCACCGATGCAACGGTTGAGGAGCACATCGACCGGAGGGGCGCGCTCGAAGGGGCGGACTTCGTGATCAACATGGTCCAGATCAGGATGCACGAGGCCACCCTGCTCGACTTCGAGATCCCCAAGAGATACGGCCTGAAACAGACCATCGCCGACTCGATGGGCATAGGTGGCATCTTCCGCGGCCTACGCACCATCCCCTTCGTGCTGGATCTGGCCGAGGAAATAGAAGACCTTTGCCCCGATGCCCTGCTCATGAACGACACGAACCCGATGAGCATCCTGATGGAGGCGCTCTACACCGCCCGTCCCAAAGTAAAGAGCGTCGGGCTCTGCCACAACGTCCCGCCCACCGCGCGAATCAACGGCGGCAACCTCTGTTCAGGTTCACACGCGGTTACCGGCGGACACCGTAATCGTGTAGCCTGAAGCCGGGCAAAGGGACAGGCCCGGATTGCAACGTAGCGACGGGAGGTGGGGCTATCATTACGCGCAAGGTGCCGCACGTTTTCTACGGCGGGGATTACAACCCCGAGCAGTGGCCGGAGGGGGTCTGGAAAGAGGACGTGCGCCTGATGCGCGAGGCTGGCGTAAACCTGGTCTCTTTGGGCATCTTCTCCTGGGCGAGGCTGGAGCCCCAACCAGGCGAGTACGATTTTGCCTGGCTGGACCGGATCATGGACCTCCTCTACGAGAACGACCACATCCGACCAGGCGGGTACCCAGCCCCCTTCAAAGACCTGCTCGGCCTCGTCATCGAAGACTTCGTCCCCATGGCGACAGCGGAGACGAACCGCATTCTCACGCGGGACGGCCGATCTTTCGCTTGTGATCTGTGGGCCGACCTCATACGTCCAGATGGCGCAGAACCCCTGGCCGCCTACGCAGAGGACTTCTACGCCGTCACGCCAGCCGTCACCCGCCACACGTTCGGTGCGGGAACAGCTTACTACCTTGGCACGAGCCCCGAGACACGTTACATTGAGTCGCTCGTGCGGGCCGTGTGCGAACAGGCCGGTGTGCGCCCGATCATGGAAGCGCCCCACGGTGTCGACGCCGTGCGGCGTGAGACCGAGAACGCGTCGTTCCGCTTCCTGCTCAACCACAACGATAGAGCCGTGGAGGTGCGTATGCCCGTGCCGGGCCGCGACCTCCTCACGGAGGAGGAACACGGTTCGATGCTATTACTAGATCCCCTCGGGGTCGCGGTGCTCGAAAGCGAGGTGCGAGGATGAGATTTCCCGAGAACTTTTTGTGGGGGACGGCCACGGCCGCCTACCAGGTCGAGGGTGCCGTCGACGCAGACGGTCGCGGCCCATCCATCTGGGACACGTTTAGCCACATCCCCGGAAAGGTCCGCCACGGCGACACGGGCGACATCGCCTGTGACCACTACCACCGCCTGGAAGAAGATCTGGATCTGATGGCAGATCTCGGCCTCCAGATGTACCGTTTCTCCGTGGCCTGGCCCCGCGTGCAGCCCGAGGGCAGCGGACCCACGAACCAGAGGGGTCTTGATTTCTACAGGCGGCTGGTCGATGGCCTGAGGCAACGCTCCATCGAGCCGATGCTGACGCTCTACCACTGGGATCTGCCGCAGGCCCTGGAAGACCTTGGTGGATGGACGAGTAGGGAGACGAGCGAGCGCTTCGCCGAGTACGCAGGGATCGTGTACGAGGCGCTCTCTGACGAGGTGGGATTCTGGCTCACCCTGAACGAACCCTGGGTCTCGGCCTGGATGGGCTACGGCCTCGGCGCCCACGCGCCAGGATATCGTGACAGTGGCAAAGCCCTCGCGGCCACCCACCACCTTCTGCTGGGCCACGGCCTTGCAATGGAGAGGATGCGCTCCGCCGGGGACGGTAACCAGCTCGGGGTGACCCTGAACCTGCACCCCGGCCACCCGTCACGAAATACCCTGCCCGATAGGGAGGCTGCCCGACGGGCCGACGGGCAGGCGGTCAGGCTCTACCTGGACCCGCTGTTTCACGGCCAGTACCCCGATGATTTGTTCTCGTATTACCAGGAACTCGGGGCCGACCTCTCGTTCGTCCGGGACGGGGACTTGCAGAAGATCTCCGCCCCCATCGATTTTCTCGGCATCAACTATTACTTCACGCACACGGTCCGAGAGGCGCCCATCGAACTGGGCAAGAGCATTCCCTTCGCCGACCTCGGGGCCCGTCCCGTCATTCCGCACGCGGGTGAGAAGACCGCCATGGGCTGGCCCGTGGAGCCGGAGGGGCTTCTGGGGATGCTGGTCAGGATCAAGGACGAGTACGCCAACTTGCCCATCTACGTCACCGAAAATGGGCGCGCGGTAGACGACTACATAGACCCAGAAGGCGGCGTCGACGACGAGGAGCGCATCTCGTATCTGGAGAGCCATTTCCGGGCGGCCCACGAGGCCATCGAACGCGGCGTAGACCTGCGCGGTTACATGGTGTGGTCGTTTCTGGACAACTTCGAGTGGGCCGAGGGGTATTCGAAGCGGTTCGGGATCGTTTTCGTGGAGTACGGTACGCAGCATCGTGTCCCCAAGGCGAGCGCCCGCTGGTACGCTGGGGTGATCCGGCGCAACGGGTTGGAGTAAGGGAAATCTCGGAAAGGATCTGGCCTTGAACTACAGGAACCTCGGCGAGACGGGGATGCGCGTATCGGAGATCAGCCTCGGCACCTGGGCCCTGGGGGGCGAGTGGGGCGCCGTCGCCGAAGACGATGCCTACGCCGCCCTGAACCGGGCGGTGGACCTCGGCATCAACTTTCTCGACACGGCTGATGTCTACGGCGACGGGCGGAGCGAGAAGCTGATCGGACGCCTCCTTCAGGACCGCCCGCAGGACGAGATCTTCATCGCCACCAAAGCGGGACGGCGCCTCGACCCCCACACCGCGGAAGGCTACGATTACGAGCACCTCTCGAAGTTCGTGGAGCGGAGCCTGAAGAACCTCGGCGTCGAAGCCCTGGACCTGCTGCAGCTACACTGCCCGCCGACGGAGGCTTATCGGCAGGACGCGACGTTCGGGGCGCTGGACAGATTGCAGGAGGAAGGCAAGATCCGGAACTACGGCGTGAGCGTGGAGAAGGTCGAGGAGGCGCGGATGGCGCTCTCCTACCCGAACGTGAGGACCGTCCAGATCATCTTCAACATCTTCCGCCAGAAGCCGGCCGAAGAGTTCTTCCCGCTCGCCGAGGAGAAGAACATCGGCATCCTGGCCCGTGTACCGCTCGCGAGCGGCCTCCTCTCGGGCAAGATGACGGCCGACCGCGCCTTCGCCGAAGACGACCACCGCTCCTTCAACCGCGAGGGGGAGGCCTTTGACCGCGGCGAGACCTTCTCCGGCGTGACCTTCGAGACCGGCCTGGAGGCGGCGGAGGAGCTGAAGGAACTCGTGCCCGAGGGGCACACCCTCGCGCAGTTCGCGCTGCGTTGGATCCTGATGCACCCGGCCGTCTCATGTGCCATCCCCGGCGGCAAGAACCCTTCCCAGGTCGAGGACAACGTCGGCGCAGCAGAGATGGCGCCGCTCCCGGACGAGGCGATGCAACGAGCGCGCGAGATCTATGACGAATACGTGCGCGACGAGGTACACCACCTGTGGTAGGAGACATCGGGCCACGACCGGAATACCCGCGCCCGCAGTTCCGCCGGAGGCGCTGGATCAACCTTAACGGCAACTGGCACTTCGCCTTCGACGACGATGATCGTGGACTCGCCGAAAGCCGGCAAAACGTCACCCCCGAAGTCCTTCGTTCGGAAGGGTCGCCTTTCGACCGCGGGATCGTCGTCCCTTTCTGCTACCAGTCGAAGCTTTCCGGCATCGGGGAGACGGCCTTCCACGACGTGGTCTGGTACGCCCGCACATTCGAATACGCGCATGGCGAGCGCCTCCTGCTCCACTTCGGCGCGGTGGGCTATCGGGCGACGGTCTGGGTGAACGGCGCGCAGGTGGCTTCCCACGAAGGAGGCCACACTCCGTTCTCCGCCGACGTAACGGATGCGCTCGTGGGCGGGGACGGGGAGAACGTCGTCGTCGTTCGCGCTGAGGATCCAAGCAGGGACGTGACCATACCGCGCGGCAAGCAGTACTGGAAAGAGGAATCCGAGGGGATCTTCTACACCAGGACAACCGGGATCTGGCAGACAGCCTGGCTCGAGCCCGTATCCCGCCACCGCATAGAAACGCTCCGGCTGACCCCAGACGTCGATGACGCCACCATCAACCTCGAAGTCTCCATAACTGGTATCGAGCCCGGGATGAGCCTCCGCGCGAGCGTGTCCTTCGAGGGCGAACCCATCCTCGAAGACACCATAGCCTTGAGATCCTCCCCGGTCGAACGAAGCCTGCCGCTGCTCCGCCGTGGCGACGCTCCCGATACCCCCCATCTCGCCGAGTGGCCGAGCGTGGCCCTCTGGAGCCCCGAGGAACCGAACCTCTACGACCTCGAGCTGGAGCTCCTGGAGGAGGATGGCACCGTACTCGATACCGTCGAGAGCTACTTCGGGATGCGCAAGATCGAGACGAAGGATGGCAGGATCTATCTGAACGGCCGTCCCCTCTACCAGAGGCTCGTCCTGGACCAGGGCTACTTTCCCGAGGGCATCATGACCGCTCCCACCGACGACGACCTGCGCCGCGACGTAGAGCTAACAAAAGAGATGGGATTCGACGGCGCCCGCAAGCACCAGAAGGTAGAGGACCCCCGCTGGCTCTACTGGGCGGACACTTTAGGCCTTCTGGTCTGGGGCGAGATGGCGAACGCCTACCAGTACAGTTCCGACTACGTCAGCCGAATGACCTCCGAATGGCAGCAGGCCATCAGGCGCGACTACAACCACCCCTGCATCATCGCCTGGGTCCCCATGAACGAGAGCTGGGGCGTCCCAAACCTGGCTTCGGACTCATCACAGACCGAACATCTCCTGGCCCTCTACCACCTGACGCGCTCGCTAGACGGGACCAGGCTCGTCGTCTCCAACGACGGCTGGGAGCACGCCCTGACGGACCTCTGCACGATCCACGACTACCGCGACGCCGAAGCTCTCAAAGAAAGCTACGCGACCCCTGAATCGGCCGTCGCTGCGAAGCCGACCCGCCGGCCAATCTACGTCCCCGGCTACGGACACAGGGGCGAGCCGATCCTGATCACCGAGTTCGGCGGCATCGCCTTCGAAGGCGGGGACGGCGGCTGGGGCTACAGCACCGTCGCCGGGACAGACGAGTTCCTCGAACGCTACGAGGCCCTGATCGAAGCCCTCCTGCAGAGCGAGCCCGTCCAGGGGTTCTGCTACACGCAACTCACCGACGTCGAGCAGGAGGTCAACGGCCTGCTCACCTACGACCGTAAAGCCAAAGCACCTCCGGAGAGAATTCGCGAGATCACCACCCGCGAAAAGGACGCCAGAACCGGTGGCTGACCCCTCCAGCATTCGTGCTTCATCCCACGAATGTACCAGCATCAAGTAAGTAATTTATATTACTTATGTTGTAGTTGACTCAGGATTGGCACCTTGATAATTTGGGTAAGCACAAACGTGGCGTAAGAGGGGCTAAGGGTCACAATACAACAGAAGGAGAAAGGCATGGGTCGGGGTCTTGCGAGGGGCCGTGGGTTGACGCGGCAGGATTTCCTGCTTCTGGGCGCGGGGGCAGGTGCGGGGCTCATTCTGGCGGGTTGTGGTGGTGGACCGCAGAGCAATCCCGCCGTACAGGGTAACAGCGCAGGCACCGGCAAGGAATACAACGGGCCCAAGGTGACCCTCGATTTCTGGAACGGGTTCACAGGCGGCGACGGCCCCTTTATACGCAAGATGGTGGAGCAGTTCAGCTCCGAGAACAAGAACGTCCAGGTCAACATGAACATCATTGAGTGGGCCTCTTACTACCAGAAGGTTCCCACGGCGGTCTCTAGCGGGCAGGGGCCAGACGTTGGGATCATGCACTGCGACCAGCTCGGCACCAACGCCGCCCGCAGCGTCATCATACCGCTCGACGACGTAGCCAAGACCCTGGATCTCAAGGAGAGCGACTTCTACCCGACGGCCTGGCAGGCGGGCATCTACGACGGCACGCGCTACGGGATACCGCTCGACATGCACCCGCTGGCCCTCTACTACAACAAGGACTTGCTGGCAAAGGCCGGGATGGATGAGCCGCCTCAGACCATGGACGAGTACATGAGCGTATGCAAAGAGCTCAAGGCCAAGGGTGTACAGGCTTCATGGGTCTCCCCGTTCTTCTTTACCGGGTCGCTGCAGTTCATGTCCCTTCTCTGGCAGTACGGGGGGGATCTCTACAACAGCGACGTGACCAGGGCGACCT
>JBKPSF010000156.1:0-4557 GCA_046734875.1 Actinomycetota bacterium
CTGGCTAGCCTACGAGCACGGCTCGACGTTCTCGGAGCGGCCACCGGGCACACAGCCGTCCACGTAGTCGCGGGGGCTGGGCCGTCCGCCGTAGGGCGCGACCCCTCGGCCGCCCTCGGGCTGGTCGTGGGGGTTGCGCCCCTGTGTGAGCAGGGACAATGACCGAAGCTGGATATCTTGAACTGCCGCCTTTTTCGCTATTGATCAATCTTGATCAGCAATTTGCACAATATGTGCCATGACGGATCATAGCCCTCGTAGCACACTGATATCGAAGGGATCTCTAGCCACAGAAAGGAGCTGAGACCTCATGATGACGACCACCACAACGATGAGTCGGGCGGTCGAGCCCCTTACAGGGCTTAAGGGCTATCGTTTTCTTAACCTGGCTACCTTCCGCAAGAACGGCTTTGCTGTCGTAACCACGGTCCTGTTCGCAGTGGCCAACGGCAGGATCTACGTCTGGACTACAAAGGATAGCGGCAAAGTGAAGCGCATCCGCAACAACCCCACTGTGCAGATCGCGCCGAGTACTCGCCTGGGCCGGCCACTTGGCCCGATAGCAACCGCCAGCGCACGTATCCTGTCGGCTACCGAACAGACAGAGGCGCAGAGTTTGACGGATCGCACCTTCGGCTGGCTTAAGAAGTTCTTCGGGCTGATCTGGCGTGTGCAAGGTCGCGAGCAGGTCTACCTGGAGATCACGCCGACCGAGGAGTGAAGCCGGATATCGTCGAGTGGGCCGCGCCTTCGCCTGGGCCCCCGGCGCAAATCCGAGGTTCAGGCCGCGAAAGGAGGAAGATGATGAACCACAACCTATTGCGTAGCGTGCTCACCGTCTTGTTGGCGGGCGTCGCAGTGTTCGACATCGCCGATGGCATACTGGTCCTGACGGGAGTGTGGGCCCAACCCGTGAATTACCATGGCACTCTCTTTATCGATGCCACGATCCCGATGCTCTTGGTGGCGACCGTCGTCGGAGGCAGCTCGCTCCTGGCCGCAGCGACGGTGTTCACCCGTCACGCATGGGGCGTGTTCCTCGCGGCAGCGGCGGGCATCATCATGGTCGCCTGGGAGCTCACCCAGATCGCGGTGCTCGGACAATTCTCGTCTATCATGGTTTACATCGGCCTGGCGGTCATCGCGCTGGCCGAATACCTGTGGACGACCGAGTTTTCGGGTCGGCAAATGCCCGCTAGGAAACACGAAATCATACGGATCGCACTCCTGGCCATCGCGGCCTTTATCGCTACTAGCGCCATCGAGGGAGGCGTTGCTGTTCTGGGGGGCGTGGTTTTCGGGTACAAGTTGCCGCTCGCTTGGCTAGCTGGAACGCCCTTCGGCGACTACACGATCCCCGGCCTGGCGCTGGCGATAGTAGTGGGAGGCAGTGCGCTGATTGCCGCAGCAACGGTGTTCATCCACCGCGGATGGGCAGTGCTCGTCTCGGTGGTGGCAGGCCTGATGTTGGTCGGCTTCTTGGTAGTGGAGATAGTCAGTATCGACAGCAAACTAGGTAATGCCCTTCCCACCTCGCTTGCGGTTCAACTCTTGTACTTGGTGCTCGGTTTGGCGCTCATAGGGCTGGCAGGGTTCCTCTGGATGCGCGAATATCGCGCTCAGCACTTCCACCTCGGGCATGCCACTCACGGCTAAAGAAGCGGACGGCCACGTGGCGATCCGCATCACCCTGGAGCAAGGAAAGAGCGTGGATTGTGCCTGAGATGCAGAGGGCCGAGACTATAGGAGGAGTCCCGGCCCTCCTCTTTGCTCCTAACGTCCGAGCGTCCGAGAGTTGTCCTATAAAGCGATGCGTGAATAGAGAGCCCTGGCAGCAAGAGGTTAAGACTGCCGGCGTGCAGCTCCGAGCCGGCGCTCTTGGCGAGCTCGGCCTCCTCCGAGCCATCTGTGGCTAGTAGGAGCCGCCCTCGGGCTGGACGTGGGGCGCCGCGCTGTGAGAGCGCGGGGTATAGGTAAAGACGCCGCAGGGTTCGTCCTCTCGACGCGGTTAAGGACTCCAGAGGTACATCTCAAGCGGGCTGCACACTTCCCGGAAACCCAGCCGCTGGTATACCGGGAAGCCCATCGGAGATGATTGGAGGGTGCCGACCCGGTATCCACGCCGGCGGGCCTCCAGGAGCGGTGCCAGCGTGAGGGCCGTCCCAATGCCTAGTCCGCGGGCTCGCGGGATGGTGGCCACGGCGAAGATGCCGGCCACTCCGGCGTGCAAGAGCAGGGCCGAGGTGCCCACCGCCTCGCCGTCCTGGTACGCGACGTAGCGGGCGTAGAGGCGCCTGGGCGGCTCGAGCCCCACGCCAACCTCCAGCGCGACGAGCTCGTCGTTGAACCGCTCGGGGAACCCTGTCCCGATCGCGGCCACGCGTGCCCACCTTCGGAGCTCCTCGAGATCCCCTACCGTCGTCACCGCAAGACCCGGTATCCGCGAGGGCGCCTCGGGCAAGGCGTGCAACTCCACCGCCATGGCCGGCGAATTCCCGACGTGGGTGAAGCCGCGCCGCTCCAGGTGCGTGCCCAGGTCCGCCGGACGGGTCGAGGGTCCGACCCACCAGTACATCGGTACCCGCCGCGAAGCGACGCGGGCGAGCGTCTCGGCTATGGCGCCGTCCACGGCGTCGGGGGGCAGGCTCGCGCGGAAGACTCCGTTGAACAACGGCTCGGAGGCGCCCGTCAGGACCCGGAGGAGATCTTCCTCTTCGTAGATCTCGGCCCCCGGGGCGCGGCCGTAGCCCGCCCAGAAGGCGGCCATGTTGGCTTCGAGCGCCGGCACCACCGCTGTCGTGGACGTATCCTCGACCATCGTAACCACCCGCCTCTTACGTGTCCCTGGACGTCGTAGTTTAGGCGATCGTCCAACGGACCATCTACGAATCATCTCCGGCTGGTTGCTCCGTGGCCATTCGGAGCAAGTCTTGCCTCGGTCAGGGAGCCGACCCCTCAGCTGCCCTCGGACTACTCTTGTGGGGGTTCACGGCACGGTGTAGGCAAGGATCTGCGAACTCGGGAGTATGAACTTCCTGCGAAAGCGCCTCTTGTGAATGAGCGATCATGACAATGAGGGCTTTCGGAGCATCCAGAGGACCAGCCCGGTGCGCAGGGCCATCCAGGCCAGGGCAAAGCTGCCGCAGAGAAGGGCTATTCACGATACGTCAGGCATGAAGAGCAACATAACCTTGAGGAAGCCGCTTCCCAGCATGCCCAGAAAACGGGCACGCCGAGGGTGTTGGCCCACAGCAGACCAAGGAGGGGCAAGGAAACCAGCAGGTCGGGGATCAGCGGAAGCAGTACATAGCGAGAACACCGGGTGAGGCTCTGGCCCTTATTATTGTCCTTCGTTTCGGGAGGATTGCCGCTGACGCCGGCGCGACCTTAGAAGCTTCTACGCAGTATTACCCTAGCAACTCGGGGAGAGGTTGTCGAAGAACAGGCGCTTCACGAGGGCACGGCGGCCTCGTACCCCCACCTTATTGAACGCGTTCGAAAGATGCTCTTGGACGGTGTACTCCGAGATGTAGAGCGCCCTGGAGATCTCCTTGGTTGAGGCGCCCCGCACGACAAGGTCAACGACCGCCCGCTCGCGTTCGCTCAGCCCGTACGCGGACGCTCTCAGCCACGCCACCTCCTGGGGCCTCGACGGCTCGATGATGACCACCGTCTCGCCCCCGCGGCCCGGACGCGGCTCGGTCCGTGCGCCGTGGAACGTCAGCCAGCGGCCCGAACGCGCCCGCGCGCGGACGGACGGCACGCCGTTCAGCTCACGGTCCGTCTCGGGCTTAAGCGCCCTGCGCAGGGCTCCTACCACCATCCATACGGGAGCTGGGAGGCCCTCGCCTTCCAGCCATCCAGCTCCGAGGTCAGTGAGGTCCCTCAACCATCGTTCCGCGGCCTCCGTGTGTTGCACCACCTGCCCTCGGTCGTCGAGGACCAGTACTCCGGGGACGCTTCCCTCCGTAGACTCGGAGGCCTCCTTGGCCAGCACCGCAGCCTTAAGACCGGCACTCAAGTGCGGAACGACCCGATGTAATAATGTCACCTCGCGACGGTCGAAATCGGGGCGCCCTCTTTCCCGCATCAGGTCGAGGCCGCCCCACTGCGCCTGGCCTACACTACAGATGCTGAATACCTCGTACCCCAGCCCGATCAGGGCGGTTATCTCCCGACATCGCATGGCGCGCTCGAGCTTCCCTCCGGTAACTTCGGAGAGTAGTGCCACCGGAGACCGACTCTGTGCCAGCCTGCGTTGCTGATCCAGCTCTTCCTCGAAGTAGACGTGCTCGAGAAAGAGGCTCACCTCCTTCTCACCCAGCACCCCGTCGTGGCCCAGGTACGTCAGAAGTCCACTCAGGGGATCGTTGGACTGGGCACAGTACGTCCGCCTGGTTCAAGGTTTGTGTGGGCAACCTACTGAGCATCGTGCTATTCGCCGGCGGATCGCCTTTCGCGGCGCGCCTGGAAGGTACTGCTCAGGCGGGACGGCGTGAGGGGCAATCGTAGGGTCGTAGTTGTGTAGGGAATAGGGAAAGGAGAAAGACACTATGT